>NZ_JAXBLV010000189.1:0-237069 GCF_034097035.1 Gemmata algarum | reverse complement strand
TCCGACCTGTCCGGCAAGAGCGCCGAGCCAATCGCCTTCGCGTTCGGCACGCTCGTTCGCACGCTTCTGGGATTCCTGAACGCTGCCGCGTGGCGACCGCGAATCCGCCTGCCGTCTGGCCGCACCGCGGGCGGTCGCGGTAGGCTGGAGGTAGCGCCCACACGAAAGGAACGTCATGTCAACCGACCACGCGCACGGCTTCTGCACCCGAGCGATCCACGCCGGCCAGGACGCGGACCCCGCGACCGGTGCCACCGTCGTGCCGATCTACGCCACCAGCACCTACACCCAGGCCGCCCCGGGGCAGCACAAGGGGTACGAGTACAGCCGCAGCGGGAACCCCACCCGCGCCGCGCTCGAAACCGCTCTGGCGGCGCTCGAGGAGGGCGAGCGCGGGCTGGCGTTCGCGTCGGGGCTGGCCGCCACCACCGCGGTGTTCGGCGCGCTGCTCCGCCCGGGCGACGAGGTGGTCGCGTCCGCGGACCTGTACGGCGGGACCTTCCGGCTGCTCGACAAGGTGTTCAAGCCCTGGGGGCTCGTCGCCAAGTACACCGACGACTCGTCCGCCGCGGGCTTCGAGCCGCTTATCACCCCGAAAACGAAGCTGGTCTGGATCGAGACGCCGACCAACCCTCTGTTGCAGATCCTCGACATCGCCGCGCTCGCGGAACTGGCCCACAAGCATGGGGCGAAACTGGCGGTCGATAACACGTTCGCGTCGCCGTACCTCCAGCAGCCGTTGAAGCTCGGCGCCGACCTCGTGGTCCACAGCACCACCAAGTACCTGGGCGGGCACTCGGACGTGGTCGGCGGGTGCGTGGTCGGCGCGAAGGAGTTGCTCGACCCGATCAAGTTCTACCAGAACGCTGCCGGCGGGGTGCCGGGGCCGTTCGACTCGTACCTCGTGCTCCGCGGGCTGAAGACGCTGGCCGTGCGCATGGACCGGCACGGCGCCAACGCGACGGAACTGGCCCCGTGGCTGAAGGCGCACCCGGCGGTCGCGCAGGTGTACTACCCGGGGCTCCCCGACCACCCCGGACACGCGGTCGCCGCGAAGCAGATGCGGAACTTCGGCGGGATGATCTCGCTGAAGCTGCGCGGCGGTATCCCGGCTGCCAAGTCATTCCTGACGCGCACGAAACTGTTCAGCCTCGCCGAGAGCCTGGGTGGGGTGGAGTCGCTGGTGTGCCACCCGACCACGATGACCCACGCGAGCATTCCCAAGGAGGTGCGCGAGGCCCGCGGCGTGGACGACGGCCTCATCCGGCTGAGCGTCGGTATCGAAGACGTGGCCGACCTTCGCTCCGACCTCGAACGTGCCCTCACGGCCGGGTAAAATGTGGCGATCAGAGGGAACGCCATGCCGTTACTCGACCACTTTCGTTCGCCCGACCGGCGTCGGCTCCCGTGGACGACGATGTCCCAGGCGTGGGCGATTTCGCTCGTGCGTTTTTTGAACACGACGCTACCCCGCGATCAGTTTCAGGCGGTCAGCGAGGTGCGAATGGGGCCGCAGGTCGAGGTGGACGTAGCCGAGTACCGCCTCGACGACCCGCCGGACCCGTCTCGCGGCTTGAACGGGAGCGGCGGAACGCTTACCGCGCTGGTTTCGGCCCCTCCGGCCGTGTTGACGCTGTCCGCCATCTTCCCCGACGAGCACGAAGTCGAGATCCGCGAGCGACGGGCCGGGCGGTCGTTAGTGGGCGTGATCGAACTGGTCAGCCCGCGCAACAAGGATCGCGGTGCAGCCTGTGCGGCATTTGTGGCGAAATGCGTCGCTTACCTGCGCCGCGGCGTGGGCGTCGTCATCATTGATGTCGTAACCGAGCGGCACGCGAACCTTCACAACGCTCTGCTCGCGGCGCTCGGCGGGCAACCGGCCCAGTTCATGCCCGACACGCCGACCTACGTCTCGGGGTACCGGCCCGTTCACCGACGAGAAACCGGGGCCAACGAGCTCGAAGTGTGGCCCTACGCCGCGGTGGTGGGGCAGCCGGTACCCGTGGTGCCGCTCGGGCTGCGCGGCGGTCCGGTGATCGTACTCGACCTCGAAACCACTTACACCGCGGCCATCGACGCCACCGGCCTGTAGGTGCGCCTCCCGTCACACAATTCCACCCCCGCCCCAACTGCCGGCCTCCAAGAGCGCCGGAACAATGAGAACCGCTCGCCGCGACAAAAATAATGTTGCGGCGTGTGTCGCGTGGGGAGTATCAAGGGAGGGTCGAATTCTCTCCCCCGTTTCTTCTCTGGTTTTGTTGGAGCCGGTCTATGTCTCTCCCACTCTCTCGCCCGCGGGCTCGCGGGTTCACGCTCATTGAGCTGCTGGTGGTGATCGCGATCATCGCGATCCTGATCGGGCTGCTGCTGCCCGCCGTGCAAAAGGTGCGTGAGGCGGCCTCACGCATGAAGTGTCAAAACAACCTGAAACAGATGGGGCTGGCGCTGCACGCGTACCACGACGCGACGAACGCGCTGCCGCCGGGCTGCGAGGCCGCCGTGTACCCGAAGCCCAACCCGGCCGGGAATACCACCACGATCATGGGCACGAGCTGGCTCGTGTACATCCTGCCCCAGATCGAGCAGGGGAACCTGTTCAGCAAGTATAACTTCGCCGAGGCGTACAACTCGACCGCCAACGGCTTGCTCGCCGCGAACGCGGTGTCCACCTACTTCTGCCCGTCCGGCCCCGACTCCAAGCGGTACCTCGACCCCAACGGGAACTTGACCACCGCGGTCACGACGCACTACTACGGCATCATGGGGCCGGGCGTCAGTCAGGCCGTTAACCCCGCCAGCTTTACTTACAATGGCGCCACGATCAGCTTCCCGTTCGGCGGCGGCGGCGCCAACGGGGCGTACTCCACGGTGGGCATGCTGAGCCAGTTCCAGAGCCCGTCCGGGAGCGTGACCACGAACCGGCTGGTGAAACTGACGGACGTGAACGACGGCACCTCCAACACGCTGATGGTGGGCGAGATCTCGGTCAACATGCCCGGCAACCTGACGTACCACCAGTACCGCAGTTGGACCCGCGGGAACAACGGCGGGAGCGGGTCGTGCAAGAACATGACCAACGCGATCAACTCGACCGTGTACAACGGCAGCAACAACTTCAACGACATCAGCTTCGGGAGCCAGCACACGGGCGGCGCCAACTTCGCCTTCGGCGACGGGAGCGTCCGCTTCATCAACCAGAACGCCGACATCAACCTGCTGCGTGCCCTGGCGACGATCGCCTCCGGCGAGGTGGCCTCGCTCAACTGACCGCCCCGGTCCGGCCGCCCCGCGGGGCGGCCCGCTCCTTTCCCTCTCCCGGAGATCGGCTCACATGCTCGGATCGAGGTTCGTTCGCGCCGCCGGCGGCGCGGTGGCGGCGGTCGCCTGTGCCCTGGCGGTCGGGTGCGGGGGCGACGGCACGCACCGCGTGTCCGGCACGGTGACCTTCAAGGGCCAGCCCGTCCCGGTCGGGAAGATCTACTTCACGCCCGACGCGACCAAGGGCGGCAGCGGCCCGAGCGGGTACGCGGACATCAAGGACGGCAAGTACGACACGGCGTCCGCGGGCGGGCACGGGGCGCCCGCCGGGGCGGTGGTGATCTCGATCGAGGCGTTCGACCCGAACGCCAAGCCGGACAAGGTGGACAAGTCGGACACGTCGGGCGAAGTGCTCATCAAGTCGCTGTTCCCCCGGTACGAGGTGCAGGCGGACCTGCCCGCCTCGTCGAGCACCAAAGACGTGGATGTGCCCGCGAGCGCCGCGACCGCGAAACCCAAGCAGGTCGGCGGGCCGCTCGTCAGCCCGTGACGCCGGCTCCCCCGTCGGGCGCCGGCTCGCGAACGAGTTCGTGGTTCGGCAGCCCGCCCGGCAGCTCGCGCAGCCCGACCAGCGCGAAGCCCAGCTTCTGGTAAATCGGAACGTTCGCCTCGGGCATCGTTTCGAGGTACACCGGGACGCCGCTGCGATCCGCGGCGGCGAAGACCGGTGCCAGGACGGCGCGGGCCAGCCCCCGGCCCTGCGCCCCGGGGCGCACGCCGAGCAGGTGAACGTACCAGTGCGGGCGGGCGCCCAGGTGCCGCTCGCGGGCCTCATCGAACGCGACCCCGATCCGGATCATTTGCAGGGCCGCCCGG
This sequence comes from Gemmata algarum, assembly GCF_034097035.1. Classification (NCBI taxonomy): domain Bacteria; kingdom Pseudomonadati; phylum Planctomycetota; class Planctomycetia; order Gemmatales; family Gemmataceae; genus Gemmata; species Gemmata algarum. The sequence continues at coordinate 232,935 of NZ_JAXBLV010000189.1, read as the reverse complement.
GGGCGCAAATGCACCCCCAGGGAGACGGCCCCGCAACAGAAGAACGCCCACGGCGTCGGCCACTCGTGTCGCGGCGGGAGCGCGCACACCACCGCGGCGCGGTCGGCGGTGGCGAACGCCCCGCCTTCGATCGCCGCCATTCGGAACAGCAGACGCGAGTACGTCCACGCCACCCGCCGCCGCCGCTCCGGATCGGGGCACAGCGCCGTGAGCAGGACGTAATCGGCAAACGCGGCGCTCAGGGTCGCCACCGCGGCCCGCTCGTCGCGCCGGGTGATTTGATCGACGGCGGGCGGAATGTTCATGCGGTTCCGGGCAACAGAAAACGATCACAGCTCCCCGCTCGCGCAACCACGCGCGACCGCGTCGCGGTTAGAGCGCCGTCACTTCCACCAGGTTGTCGAAGAACGTGGCCCCGCCGCCGAAGTCCGTGGTCGCGGTGCTGGTCGTCGTGTTGCAGTTCGCGCCGTCGTCGGTGAACTTGCGCCACCACAGCCCCAGCGACACCACCACCCCCGGCTTCACGCTCTCGCCCACCACCGCCCGCGCCCGGAACCGGCCGCGGTCGTTGAACACCCGGACCATCTGGCCGTCCGCGATGCCCCGCTTCGCGGCGTCGGCGGGGTTCATTTCGAGCGTCCGCTCCCCGGCCGACTTGCGCAGCGTGTCCACGTTCACGAACGTGGAGTTGAGGAACGACGGGGCCGGCGGGGTGAGCAGTTGCAGCGGGTACCGGGCCGCGAGTTCGGGCCTCGTTTGCGGGTCCTCGTGCGGCGGGGCGTAGTGGGGGAGCGGGTCGCGCCCGGCCCGCGCCTCGCGCGCGGAGTACAGCTCGCACTTGCCCGACGGCGTCGGGAAGTTGCCCTCCGCGAACGGCGCCCAGTTCCGGGGCACGTTCAGGCGCACCGGCCCGGCCTTTGTGGCGTCGAGGGTGATACCCTCAAGTGCGGCACTCGCCCCCGCACCCGAAGCCGGCGGCGCGCGCAGGCTCCGCGCGGCGATCGCCTCGTCGCTCTCCTCGAACAGCTCGGGCTCGAACCCCATCGCCCGGGCCAGGAGCCGGAACACCTCGGTGTTCGGCTTCGCCTCACCCAGCGGGGCGATCGCGGCGTTGTTGGCCTGAACGTACAGGTGCCCGTAGCTGCTGTGGATGTCGAAGTGCTCCAACTGCGTGGTCGCGGGCAGCACGATGTCGGCGTAGTCCGCGGTGTCCGTCTGGAACTGGTCGTGAACGACCGTGAACAGGTCCTCGCGGGCCAGCCCCGAGAGCACCCGCGACTGGTCCGGGTTCACCGCCGCCGGGTTGGAGTTGTACACGTACAGCGCGCGCACCGGCGGCCACGTCTCCTCGCCCGCGGACGGGCCGGGCCGTTCCCCGTGAAGGGCCTCCGCGAGGTTCACCATGTTGATGGTGCGCGTGCCCTTGGGGACCAGATCGGGGCGCGTCAGGTAGTGGTCGTCGAACGGGTACGCCTTGCTGGTGCTGAGCAGCGCGCCGGCGCCCGGGTGGCGCCAGTCGCCCGTCAGCGCGGGCAGGCACACGATGGTGCGAACGGCCATCCCGCCGCCGCCGTGCCGCTGCAACCCGTAGTTCACCCGGATCAGGGCCGGGCCGCCGAACAGCTCCCGCGCCCGGGCGTACTCGCGCGCGAACGTCTCGATTTCCGGTACCGGCAGCCCGGTGATGTGCGACACCCGCTCGGGGCCGTACTCGCGCAGCACCCGCTCGCGCAGCTCCGCGGCGCCGACGCAGTAGCGGCTCAGGTAGTCGTCGTCTTGCCAGTTCTCGCGGAAGATGACGTGCATCACCCCGAGCGCGAGCGCCCCGTCGGTCCCGGGCCGGACCGCGATCCACTGGTCGGACCTCGCCGCGGTCGGCGAGCGGTACGGGTCGATGGTGACGATCTTCGCGCCGAGCTTGCGGGCCGCCAGTTGCACCTTCCAGAAGTGCAGGTTGGTGACCAGCGTGTTCGAGCCCCAGTTCACGATGTACCGGGCGTTGACCGCCGCTTCCGGGTCGGTCACCGCCCGGGTGCCGAGCGTCACGTCGCACCCGGCCGCGCCGGCGGTGGCGCAGATGGTGCGGTCGAGCAGGCTGGCCCCGAGCCGGTGGAAGAACCGCCGGTCCAGGCTCGCGTACATCAGCTTGCCCATCGTTCCGGCGTAGCTGTACGGCAGGATCGCCTGCGGGCCGTCCGCGGAGGCCGCGATCTCCTTGAACTTCGCGGCGATGGTGGCGATCGCCTCGTCCCAGGAAATGCGCGCGAACTTCCCCTCGCCCTTTTTCCCGACGCGCTTCATCGGGTGCAGGAGCCGGTCTGCGTGGTACACCCGTTCGAGGTAGTTCGACACCTTCTGACACAGCGCGCCGCGGGTGAACGGGTGCTCCTTGTCGCCGCGCAGCTCGACCGCGCGGCCGGTGGCGGTGTCCACGGTGACGACCATCCCGCAGGTGTCCGGGCAGTCGTGCGGGCAGACGGCCTTCACGGTGCGGACCTGCTCGAGGGGGCGCCGGGCGCTCATGAACCGGGTTCCTGTGTGGGCGCGCCAGCGACCGATGGGCTCGGCGGCCGGTACGGCGGATGAGGGTTTTACTCTAGCCGTCCCGCGAACCGGCGCCTACCCACACCGAGGTGCGCGTGAGGCCGAGCAACGGTCAGCGGGCGGAAACGGCTTGCGCCCGTGCGGCCACGGCCGCTCAAGCCGTACCAGCCGGTTGCACGGGGGCGCATAGCACAGCACCCTTCCAATGGTAACCGCGGGCACGCGTGGTATCGACGAAGAGCGGTGCGGTGCGGCACAGCGAATTACGTCCGCGACCGGCCGACCGGGTATGATAGCTGGAGCACCGCACGGGCACGTTCGCATCAATCGGCACGACCGCTGCGGTCGCGACGGCCGGAACTTTGGCCACGGCGGAATTCGTGTTAAAAACAGAACTGCTCCCTTGCTCAGCGCAACCGGGCCGAGCAGATTAGTTCGCATGACCCCATCGGGCGTGCTCGTGGCGCCCGCTCTCCGGGCCGAAGGACAGCACCAATGCCGGTTCCCGCTACCGTCCCCGACTTTCTGGAGTTGGTCCGCAAGGGCGGGCTGGTTCCGGACAAGAAGCTCGACGAGTTGCTCGGACGGTACCGCGCCACCGGCACCCCCCCGACCGTGGACCAGGCCGCAGGGGTGCTGGTCCACAACGGGCTGCTCACCTTCTTCCAGGCCAAGCAGCTCAAGCTCGGGCGGTACAAGCGGTTCACCATCGGCTCGAAGTACCGCCTCCTCGAACTGATCGGGGCCGGCGGCATGGGCGCCGTGTACCTGTGCGAGCACACCCTGATGCGGCGCCTGGTGGCGCTCAAGGTGCTGCCGGTCGAGAAGCTCGACGACCCCTCCAACCTGGACCGGTTCTACCGCGAGGCCCGGGCCGTCGCGGCGCTGGACCACCCGAACATCGTCCGCGCCTACGACATCGACCAGTACGAGAAGCTCCACTTCCTGGTCATGGAGTACGTGGACGGCGCCAGCCTCCAGGAGATCGTCGCCCGGTACGCGATGGACAAGCGGCCGTTCGACCCGCTGCGGGCCGCCCACTACGTCGCGCAGGCGGCGGTCGGGATGCAGCACGCGCACGAGCTCGGCATGGTCCACCGCGACATCAAGCCCGGGAACCTGCTCCTCGACCGCACCGGCGTCATCAAGGTGCTGGACATGGGGCTGGCGCGGTTCTTCAACAAGCAGCAGGACAGCGTCACCGAGAAGTACGACGAGAAGTGCGTGCTCGGCACCGCCGACTACCTGGCCCCGGAGCAGGCGGTGACCAACGTCGTGGACGTGCGGGCGGACATCTACTCCCTGGGCGGCACGCTGTACTTCCTGCTCACCGGCCAGACCCCGTTCCCGGACGGCACCATCGCCGCGAAGCTGGTGGCCCACCAGACGCGCGAGCCGAGGCCGGTCGAGGAGTTCCGCGGCGACGTGCCCGCCGGGGTGCTCGCGGTCCTGCGGAAGATGATGGCGAAGGACCCGGCGGAGCGGTACCAGGAGCCGATCGAGGTGGCCGAGGCGCTGGCCGAGTGGGCGGACGCGCCGATCGGCCCGCCGCCGGAGCGCGAGATGCCGGTCCTGTGCCCGCAGGTGCGCGCGCTGGCGGCCCCGCCGAGCACGTCCGGGGCCGGGGCGAACCTGCCGCTGGCCCGGGCGCTGTTCGGCCCCGGCCGCGGGGTGTTCGCCCGGGCCGGCGGCAGCTCCATCGACATCCCCCGGGTGCGGTCCGGCGACGGCACGAGCGCCGCGGCGCTCGCGACCGGGAGCGCGCCCGCCGCTCCGGCGCCCAAATACAAGTCGGGGGCCGACACGCCGGTCAACGGCCCGGTTTCGACCGGGCGGGCCGCCGCCTCCCCGACGGCGCCGATCCCGCCCCGGGCGAAAGCGGGGGCCGGCGCCGCGCGGAAGCGGCCCGCGCCCGGCGGACCCGTGGCGACCGGAAAGGCCCGGGCGTGGCTGGTCGTGGCCCTGGCCCTCCTGCTCGCCGGGGTGTTCGCCGGCGGTATGGTTGTGGCGTACCAGATCGGCAAGGGGTCGAAGGGCTCGAGCCGCCCGCCCGCCGCCGCGCGTCCCGTGTAACCCCACCTCCCCCCGTCGCGCCTCCGGGCGCCCCCCTCGAACTCGGGAATCCACAACCCCTGAGTTCTGCCGTACACTATACTTGCGGCTGTCTGCGCGCCGGTTCGCCCCGGGCGCCGGAACGCCATGCGACCCGCCCGTCGCGCAGCGGAGATCTCCATGCCCGCACCCACCACCGCGGACGAGATGCTGGAACTGGTCCGGAAGAGCAACCTCGTCGACGAGGCCAAGCTCCGGGGCCACGTCCAGAAGCTGCGCGACGCCGGAGGGCTCCCCGCCGACCCGACCAAGTTGGCCCAACTGTTCATCCGCGACGGCGTGCTCACGTACTTCCAGGCCGAGCAACTGCTCCAGGGGAAGTACAAGCGGTTCAACCTGGGCAAGTACAAGGTGCTGGAGAAGCTCGGCAGCGGCGGGATGGGGCAGGTGTTCCTGTGCGAGCACCGGCTCATGCGCCGCCGGGTCGCGGTGAAGGTGCTCCCGCTCCCGCGGGCCGAGGACCGCGCCAGCCTCGACCGGTTCTACCGGGAGGCGAAGGCCGCCGCGGCGGTCGATCACCCCAACGTCGTCCGCGCCTACGACATCGACCAGGACGACAACCTGCACTTCCTCGTCATGGAGTGGGTGGACGGGGTGAACCTCCAGGACCTCGTCAAGAAGTTCGGGCCGCTCGATATCACCCGCGCGTGCCACTACATTTACGGCGCCGCCGTGGGCCTCCAGCACGCCCACGAGATGGGCCTGATCCACCGCGACGTCAAACCCGGCAACATCCTCGTGGACCGGTCGGGCGTGGTGAAGCTGCTGGACCTGGGGCTGGCGCGTCTGACGCACGACACCGAAGACAACCTGACCCGTCAGAACGACGAGAACGTGCTGGGCACCGCGGACTACCTCGCCCCCGAGCAGGCGATGGACAGCCACACGGTGGACATCCGGGCCGACGTCTACTCGCTGGGGGCGACGTTCTACTACCTGCTCAGCGGCAACCCGCCGTTCCCGGAAGGGTCGGTCGCGCAAAAGCTCATCTGGCACCAAACGCGCGTCCCGCGGCCGATCAAATCGCTCCGGCCCGAGTTGCCCAACGAACTCGTCGCCGTGATCGAGAAGATGATGACCAAGGACCCGGCCCGGCGGTACCAAACGCCCGTCGAGGTGACGGCGGCTCTGGCGGAGTGGGTGACGGCGCCCATCCCGCCGCCGGCCGAGCGCGAGATGCCGGTCCTGTCCCCCGCGGTCGTCGGCAGCGGGCGCGGCGCGGGGCCGGCCTCGCTGGTGTCCGGGGCCACGACCGCCGTCGGACTGGCCCGCCCGCACACGCTCTCGACCGCCGCGACCGTCGTCACGCCGCCGCCCGTCGCCGCCGGCACGCCGGCCGTGTGGGCGAACCTCGACACGGGTGCCAAAGACAAAGGCGCGGCGCGCCCGGAGGCACTGCCCCTGCCGCCCGAGGACGAGGAGGAGCGCCCGTCGCGCGTCCGCAAGGGCACGCAAGCGGCCCCGCGTCAGGGCGGCATGGTCAAGGCGCTCGTGCTGCTGGTCGCCGCCGCCCTGCTGGTCGCCGCGGCCGGCGCCGGTGCCTACTTCGCTTTCTTCGCCGGTAAGACGGTCTCGACCGCCCTGTTGCCCCCCCCACCCGCGAGCCGCCGCATCATCGTGTCGAAGGCCGGAGGCGAGAACGCGGTCGGGTCGCTCCGCGAGGCGGTCGCCAAAGTCGGCCCGGGCGACACCATCGTCATCACCGAGCCCCGGCTCACCGAGCCGACCGTCCGCCTCGACAAGCACAAGCACAAGGACGTCACCATTGAGTCCGGTCTGCCGGACGGCCGGCTCGCGGTGATCGAGCCCCTCGCGAAAGGCGGTCTGATGTTCGACACGGGCGGGGCGGAAGGGCTCCGGCTGCACAACCTCGAGTTCGATGGAAAGGGGCAAGCCGAGATCGGGGTGCAGTTGAGCGGGAACGCGCCCGGCACCGTGATCGAGAACGTGACCGTGCGGAACGTGGTCAAGACCGGCGTCCACCTGTGGAACGTTGCGGGCGACCGCGACCGCCCGGTGGTACTGGACCGGGTGCGGGTGGCCCTCCCCGCGACGGGCGAGACCGGCCTGCTCTCCCTCGCCACAGGCGGTCTGGACAACAAGTTCGTCACCGTCCGGAACTGTCGGTTCGAGGGGCCGGGGCGGTCCGGGGTGCTGTTCGACGGCCCGGCGATCGACTTCGAGGTGTCGAACTGCCGGTTCTATCACCTGACGGCCGCCGGGGTGTCGCTCGCCCGTCCCGGCGGGCGCCCGATGCGCTGCACGTTCACCAACAACACGTTCTACCAGATGCCGATCGGGTTCCACTTCGACGGCTTGGCGAAAGAACTCGGCACCGGGCACTCGTACAAGATCGCGCTGAACTACTTCGCAAAGACCGACGAGCTGTTGAAGGCCCCGGCGGCGGTCCCCGGGTTGGCGGCGGAGAACAACCTTTGCGACCCGTCGTGCGGCCCGGGCGCCCCGCTCGCCGCGACGAAGACCGAGACCCCGCGGCTACCGGACCCCAACCCGAACGACGACGCGGCGTTCCTGCGGTTCCCGGTGAACCCGCCGACCGCCGGGGGAAGCCGCGTCGGCGCGAACTGAACGCCAGCTTGCGGAGGTTCGCGGACCAACGCTCACGGACACCAAGCCGAGAGTCGGTATCACTTCGCAACAGGCACGTCGCGGCCCATTGTGCGCAGCAACAACTTCATATCGTCCCAGGTCTCGCGTTTCAGCCGCCCGGTCCCGTCCGCATCGATGTCGTTCGGGTGGTGCGTACAGATCAGCGGAACCCCGCGGTACTCGTGAACCTGGCCGCGGAGCGCGCCCAGCGTGGTCACGCTGACCTTGCCGCTGAGCAGCCGCGAGGCCGTGAGCCCCAGTGCCACAAGGTATTTCGGCCTCACGAGTTCGAACTGCCGGCGGAAGATGTCGCGACAGTTGCCGCACTCGGCCATCGTGGGCGGGCGGTTCCGCGGCGGTCGGCACTTGATGATGTTGAGCAGGTACTCCTGCGCCGACGGCAACTGGCACGCGGCGATGATGCGCCGCAGCAGCTGCCCGCCCTTACCGACAAAGGGCTCTCCCTGCGCGTCTTCCTCGGAACCGGGGGCTTCGCCCACAAAAGCCACCTCCGGGTCGAGCGGCCCGGTGCCGAACACGGCCCGCAGCCGGGTGGAGAACAGCTCGCTGCACTTGCCACAGTTGCTCACCTCGCTCGCGAGCGTGGCGAGCCCCCGGCGGCGCGTTTCCAGCGGATCTTCGGCCGGCGTTACTTCTTCCGGTGGAACGACTTCCGCGCGTGGGGCCGGGCGGGCGATGACGAGCGGCTCGCCGCGGGGTGCGAACAGCACTCCGGCGGCCCCGAGTGAGTCGAGGTGCGCCCGCAGTTGCTGAACCAAATCGATCGGCCCGTCGGACATCGCCCCTCCTCGCGCGTGCTCCACCCCAACAGTATCGGAAGCGCCCTCCGGCCATCAATGTCAGGGACGCTGGGGCCGCGCCGGCGCCGAGAAGGCGTTGCGGCCGCGCCGCCGGCGCGGGTATGCTGGTCGGTACGCCGCTCTGGGGAAGAGCCAACCGAGGTCCCGTTATGTACCCCCTCCCACCGTCCCCTTCACGCCCCGCCCCAGGGGCCAGGGTCGTTTCGCGCGCCGCGCTGGCTCTGCTCGCGGCGCTCATGTTCGGCGCGCTCGCCGCCGCGCAACCGCCCAAAGAGCCGGACAAGAAGGAACCCGAGACAAAAGAGCCGGAGAAGAAGGAGCCGACCAAGGCGCCCGAACCGCGGTGGCCGACCGAGATCAACGGCAAAGACATCAAAGCCGTGATGAGGGACATGGAGGACCCGGACCCGACGGCCCGCGAGTTCGCGGCCAAGATGCTGCCCGGGTTCGGCCCGCCCGCCCAGAAGGGGGAGGTCAGCAAGCTGTTGCTCCGGCGCATGGTGGCCGAAAAGGACCCGGGGGTGCGGTTCGCGGTGTGGGGGGCGGTCGGCGAGATCGCGTTCGACTCGGAGGCCGACAACAAGGAAGCGATTCGCATCCTGGCCCAGATCATTGACACCGCGCAGAGCGGCGGCCCGTCCCGGTACCAGGCGGTGCAGACGATCACGCGGTTCGGGTACAAGGGCGAGCCCGCCGTCACGGCACTCACCGGCACCGCGATGACCGACGTGTCCTACGAGACCCGCCGGGTGATCGCGCACTCGTTGGGCCGGGTCGGGGGCAACGAATCGACCGGCCCGAACATGAAGGCGCTCACCGCCCTCGCCGACCGGCTCGCCCGGGACGAGAGCGCCGCGGTCCGCATGGAAGCCCTTCAGTCGCTCCTGTACCTCGGGCCGCCGTGGGCGGAGGTGAAGAAGCCGGGCGACAAAACGCCCCCCGCCATCAAGACAGAGTCTGCGGCGGTCATCATCAAGTACATGAAGGCCCGTGTCGGCGACCCGAAGCACAAGGTGGTCGGCCTGGAGAAGGACCGTCAGGTGGAGATCTGGGCACGGTTGGTGCTGATGCGGTTCGACCCGAAAGAGGTCAACGAGGACAACCTGGAGGCGTTCGCCAAGCACCTCACCAACCCGGACGTTGGGGTGCGGGTGCAGGCGCTCCAGGCGATCGCGATCATGGGCGAGGCCGGCGCGCGGAAACTGGAGGCGGTGGCCGGGCTCCTGCGGGAGAAGGACCAACCGCTGCAACTCACGATCGCGGCCGTGCAGGTGCTGGAGGCGATGGGCGGCGGGGCGAAAGGTGCCCTCCCGGAGCTGCGCAAATTCGTCACCGAAATCAGGAAAGAGGGCGAGAAGATCGGCGGGTCCAAGCCGGCCGAAAAGCTCACCGCCGGGGAGCTTCAGAACAAGAAGAACAACGAGGCGCTAATCACACTGGTCGAGAAGGCGATCAAGAGCATCGAGGACGCGAAAGGCACAACGACCTTTCCGCCGGACCAGCCGAAAAAGTAGGACGGAGGGGCCGGAAACCAGAACGAGCGCGGGGCCTTCGGTCGCGAGCGACAACAGCGGTGGTGCCCAACACGCTATCGTCAAGTTGTTGCCGCTCGCGCCTCGGTCGTTTCCGTCAAGGATCGCCCCGGTTCCCCGCGCCTCACTTCTTACTCTTCATTCCCCGCCCCCCGTTCTTCGCTCCTCACTTCTCATTCCTCCGCTCTTCACCCCTCCGGTTACGTTCGGGTGCTTGAATCGGGCGCGGTCGCGGGGATAATTGCGGGTGAGCCCGTTCCACGAGGTTCCCGACATGGCCGGTGGTTTTCGCTGCTCGTCCGGCCACGTGTGGGACCCGCCGGGCGGGACCGCGAGCGTGTGCCCGGTGTGCGGCGGCACCGCCGTTCTGCTCACGGCCGACGAGCCGTCCGTGCTCGTGCTCGCCGGCGAGGGTGGGGCGGCCCCGCGCCCCACCCAGGATCGCGACGCGCTGACGGTCACGTTCGTTCACCCGGGCGGCGCCGACACCCCGGACCCGTCGTTCCGCTCGCTCGTCGGGTTCGTGCCGCCCGAGGCCGGCCCGGACACGGGCACCGTCTCGGGCCCGCCGAGCAGCGTGGTCCCGTTCGGCCGCGCCGACACGGTCGATTTCACCCCGCCGCAGGTTCCCGGGTACGAGATCCTGCACGAGGTCGGGCGCGGCGGGATGGGCGTGGTGTACAAGGCCCGCCAGTTGAACCTGAACCGCGTGGTCGCGCTCAAAATGATCCTCTCCGGCGCGCACGCCGGGGCGACCGAGCGCGAGCGGTTCCGGCGCGAGGCGGAGTCGGTGGCGGCGCTCCAGCACTCGCACATCGTCCAGATCTTCGACATCGGGGAGGCGAACGGGCACCCGTACCTCGCGCTGGAGTTCGTCGACGGCGGGAGCCTCGCCCAGAGCCTCACCGGCGCGCCGTGGGAGGGCCGGCGGGCCGCCGAACTCGTCGAGCTGCTCGCGCGGGCGGTCCAGTTCGCCCACGCCGCCGGGATCGTCCACCGCGACCTGAAGCCGGGCAACATCTTGCTGACGCAAGACGCGGGGCCGGCGGACGACGAGAGCCGGGCCGAGACCCGCGCCGCGGCGGGCACGGCCGCGGCGCGCCCCTGCGACTGGCGGCCCAAGGTGACCGACTTCGGGCTGGCCAAGCGGCTCGACGAGACGCAGGCGGACGGCGGCGGCACCCGCACCGGGGCGGTGATGGGCACGCCGAGCTACATCGCCCCCGAGCAGGCCGGCGGTAAGAGCCGGGACGTGGGGCCGCCGGCCGACGTGTACGCGCTCGGCGCGATCCTGTACGAGCTGCTCACCGGGCGGCCCCCGTTCCGCGGCGAGACCCCGCTCGACACCGTCTTGCAGGTGCTCCACGACGACCCGGTGCAGCCCAAGCGGCTGCACGCCCCGGTCCCCCGCGACCTCGAAACCATCTGCCTCAAGTGCCTCTCGAAGCAGCCGGCGCGCCGGTACGCCAGCGCCGCCGACCTGGCCGCCGACCTGCGCCGCTTCCTGGACGGCGAGCCGATCCGGGCGCGCCCGCTGTCGGCGTGGGGGCGGGGGGTGAAGTGGGCGGGCCGGCACCCGTCGCTGGCGGTGCTGCTCGCGACCACCGCGGTCGCCGCGGTCGCGCTGGTGGCGGTGCTGTCGGTGGCGTACGTGCGGGTCCGGGACGCCAAGGACGCCAAGGAGCACGAGGCGCGGGCCGCGCAGGACGAGCGGCGCCGCGCGGAGGCCGAGCGGTGGCGGGCCGAGGAGCTGGCCGCGAAGAACGAGGAGCAGCGCAACCGGGCGGTCGCCCAGGCCGAGGAGCTGAAGCTGGAGACGCAGCGCACCCGCCGCGCCGCGTACGCGCTCCAGCTCGCGCAGGTGGCGATCCTGTGCGAGCGCGACCCGTTCCGCGCGGCCGCCCTGCTCGAGGACGAGTCCCGGTGCCCGCCGGACCTGCGCGACTTCGCGTGGGCGTACCTGCGCCGCCTGTGCCAGCGCGACGACCGGGCGTACCTGGACCACGGCCCCGACGACCCGCTGCGGGCCGTCGCGTACGCCCCGGACGGCGCGCTCGTCGCCACCGCCGGCGACGCCGGCTCCGTTCGCGTGTGGGACCCGCGCCACGGGCACACGTGGGTCACGTTTGCCGGGCACGCCGGCGCCGTCCACGGGCTCGCGTTCAGCCCGGACGGCACCACGTTGGCCTCCGCGGGCGCGGACGGCACCGTGCGGCTGTGGCTCTTGCCGCTGGACGTGATCGCGACCGCCAAGCGGGTCGCGGGGGTGTTCCCCAACTGGGTCCCCCCGCTGGCGGGCCGGTTCGTCGGGGTGCCGGAGCTGCAAGCCGCGGCGGTGCTCCGGGCGGGTCCGAAGGGCGTGAACTGCGTCGCGTTCGCTCCGGACGGGCGGACGCTGGTGAGCGGCGGCGACGACGGGCTCCTGCGGTGGTGGGACCTGTCCGGGTGGCGCCCCGCGGCGTCCGACCTCGCCGCCCTCGGCGGCCCCGGCGCGCGAGCCGTGGCGCTGGCCCGCGCCGCCGCCGCGCCCGACGCCCGCCCGGTGTGGGAGCAGAAGAAGCTGGGCGCGCACGCCGGGGGCGTGCTCTGCGTCGCGTTCGCGCGGAACGGCAGTTACCTCGTCTCCGGCGGCGCCGACCACCTCGCCCGGGTGCTCTCCGCCGACGGCACCAAATCGGTCCGCACGCTGCCCGCGCACGCCGACGCGGTCCGCGCGGTGGCCGTTTCGCCGGACGGGCGCACGGTCGCCACCGTGAACAACGGGCTGTCGCCGCACGTCCGGCTGTTCGACACGCAGGCGTGGCGCGACCGCCGGCTGTTCGGCCACACCGCGACCATCTACGCGCTGGCGTTCAGCGACGACGGGCGGCAGCTCGCGAGCTCCGGGTTCGACAAGACGGTGCGGCTGTGGGACGCGGAGGACGGGGGCGAGCGCGGCCAGCTCGTCGGGCACTCGCAGCAGATCAACGCGGTGGCGTTCAGCCCGGACCGGCGCGCGGTCGTGTCGGCCGGCATGGACGGGGCGGCGGTGGTGTGGCAGACCGGCACCCGCGCCCACGAACCGGACGACGTGCTGCGGCTGGCCCGCGACGCGGGCGGGAAACCGGCCCAGGCGCTGAGCGCGTTCGCGCTGAACCGCATGGGCTCGGCGCTGGTGGCGGTGGACGACCTCGGCCGGGTGCGCGTGGCCGCGGTCGACTACACCCCGCCCGGGCGCCCGCCCGCCCCCGCGGGGCCGATGTGGCTGACCCCGCTCCCGTACTGGTCGGGGGCCGCCCGCCCGACGGCCCGCGCCGCGACGGCCTCCGCCGACGGGCGCACCTTCGCGGTCGCCACAAAGGACGAACTGCTCATCTGGCAGCCCCCCCCGCCCGGGCCGCGCCCGGCGCGGGGCGGCGTCACCCCGGTGTCGGTGCGAACCGCGCACCCCGTTCACACCCTCGGCATCGACCCCGCCGGACGCTGGCTGGTCACGCTCGACCCCACCGGGGTGCGGAAGTACGACCTGCGCGCGATCCGCGCCGCGAGCACCCGCCCCGGTGTCCTTCCGGGCGGGGATCTGGTGATGCCCGCGGCGGACGCACGGGAACTCGCGTTCCACCCGTCGCGGGACTGGTTAGCGGTCGGTGTGGGGGGCGGGGTGCGGGTGGTTACGCTCGGCGGCGCGATACTCGCGGATCAGCCGTCGGCTCACGGCGCGGCCCGGGTCGAGGCGCTCGGGTTCGACTCCTCCGGCACCCGGCTCGCGACCGGCGATTCCGCCGGGCTCATCCGGCTGTGGGAAGTGGACGACGGCGGGCGGCTCGCGGCCGACCGGTACCTGACCGGGCACGGCGGGGCGGTTCACGCGCTGGCGTTCAACCCGAACGGCCGGACGCTGGCGTCCGGCAGCGACGACCGCACGGTGATCCTGTGGGACCCGGTCGCGGGCCGCGAGCGGCTGGCGCTCACCGGGCACGCGGACCGCGTGCTGCAGGTGGCGTTCACCGCGGACGGCGGCGCGCTCGTCAGCGTGAGCCGCGACGGGGCCGTGAAGCGGTGGCGCGCCGACGTGCGCTCCGCCGCACCGAACCTGGCCCTCCCACCCGCACTACCACGGATGTGACGTACACGCGCGCAGGACCCGCGCCGAGCGTCGCCTCATTCACCGTCCGTGCGCCTTTGTGGCGCAGGCATTGTGGTCTGCGCGGCGTCTGTGGGTTGTGTAGACCACAATGCCTGCGCCACAAGAAAAAGCACCTCATGAGCGGCCGATGACGCCCTCCGCCCTGAGGTGCGGTCCCTGGAGGCGTGGGTCTGGCCTCGTTTGAGGACGGGACCGACGATTGGAACGCACCCGTCCGCCACTCCGTCGCACCCGCTGTGACGCCCAAGACACGCTCACCCGGTACAATTCGCAGCGGTTCGACTACTGACCTCGAAATATTCTCATATCGGAATATATTGTCCCTATGTCCCGCTCACCTACAACCTTGGACGCCTTCAGCGCGGTCGGCGAACCGCGGCGGCGCGACATCCTCGATCTGCTCGCGCGGGGCGAGCGGTCGGTCACCGACGTGGTGCAGGCCCTCAAGCTCACCCAGCCGCAGGCGTCGAAACACCTCGGCGTGTTGCGGAAGGTGGGGCTGGTGCGGGTGCGCGGGGCCGGGCAGCAGCGGCTCTACTCCCTCAACGCCGACGGGCTCCGACCGATCCACGACTGGGTCAAGACGTTCGAGCGGCTGTGGGGCGAGCGGTTGGACCGGCTCGACCAGTACCTCCAGCAACTGCAAACGCAGGAGAAACCGAATGGCGGCAGCGAATGACACGGCGGACCGCGAGATCGTAACTGTTCGCGACATCGCCGCGCCCCGCGAACTGGTGTTTCGCGCGTGGACCGATCCGGCGCACGTGTCGAACTGGTGGGGGCCGAACGGCTTCACCACGACCACGGAAGTGATGGACGTGCGCCCCGGCGGGACGTGGCGGTTCGTGATGCATGGGCCGGACGGCACCGACTACCCGAACGTGATCACGTACCTCGCCGTCGAGCGGCCCGCGAAGCTCGTGTACCAACATGAGGGCGAGGCCGCCGAACACGTCGAGTTCCGCACCACCGTGACCTTCGACGACGCGGGCGGGAAGACCCGGGTGACGTTACGGGCGGTGTTCCCGACGGCCGCGGCGCGCGACCGCGCGGCCCGTGAGTACGGGGCCGTCGAGGGCGGGCGGCAGACACTGGACCGGTTCGCGGCGCGCGTCGCGGAACTCGCCGGGGCGGGCGGCGAAATCGTCAACGCGCGCGTGTTCGACGCGCCGCGCGAGCGCCTGTTCCGGGCGTTCACCGACCCGGAACAACTGAAGCACTGGTGGGGACCGGACGGGTTCACGAACACGATCCAGGCGTTCGACCCGCGCCCCGGCGGCGTCTGGAAGCTCGTGATGCACGGCCCCGACGGCGCCGACTACCACAACGAAAGCGTGTTCGCCGAGGTTGCAGAGCCCTCCCGGGTGGTGTTCGACCACATCGAGCCGGTCCACCGGTTCCGGATGTCCATGACGTTCGACGACGAGAGCGGGCGGACGCGGCTGACGTGGCGCATGCGGTTCGAGGACGCGGCAGAAGCCCAGCGGGTCCGCGGGTTCGTGGCTGCCGCGAACGAGCAGAACTTCGACCGGCTCGCGCGGCACCTCGCGACCGCGTAACCGCGCCCGCGAAGTACATTTTTGGGAAACGAGGTTCTGGTCTTAAGTGTGGCCCGCTCGTTCCGCGAGCGGTTGCGAAGCGGTCGGGGCTGCGATTCGTAACTGTGGTCCGGTGCTCGAAGCAACCGCTCGCGGAGCGAGCGGGCCACACTCAAGACCAGAGACGGGCGTTGAGTGTGGCCCGCCGCGCTCCATCCGTCGGATTGACGGCGGGGATTGCACACTTTAGCATCCAGGCAATCACGAGATTTGCCGACCGGGTAAGCAATTGAACCCGGTCGGCGATTCCAATTCGTGCGACGTCCGATGTCTGAACTCGCCGGTTTCATTGACGCGATCTTGAACGACCTCGACGACGACACGCCGCGCTTGGTGTTCGCCGCAACGTTAGCTGCCGCCAACAGCAGGAACGCGATCGGGTACGGTAGTAGCCCCAGCGGGGCGAGCGCGAGGATGTACGGCGGCGGCGGGTCGCTCGTAACCGTGCCAGTCTCCCCCGGATGCGCCCACGCCGCCGGGAGCGGGTCGTAAACCGGTGCTCCGTCCCGGAGCGCCGGGCCGTGAGATAGTCCTGGGTAAGGTCCGACGGGACGTGCCGGTACGTGGCCGCCGACGCCAGCGCCCCTACACATGCTGCGACCGCTCCCGTTACACACCGCGCCAGCCCGCGGCGCGCCGCCACCCGTTTTATCCGGCCTCACAAAATGCGGTCGCGTCGGTGCCCCGGATGGCCGAACGAATCCGCCCCCGGTATCGTTGCAGGAGCATACCACCTCAACCACACCGCCACCAACCGTGGAGACCTCTCCGATGGCCAAGAAACCGCTTCGCGTCGGCATGATCGGGTACGGGTTCATGGGCCGCGCCCACTCGAACGCGTACAAGCAGGTGGGCCAGTTCTTCCCGTCGAACCACGAGGTCGTGCTCCAGGCGGCCTGCGCCCGGAACGCCGACGAGGTCAAAAAGTTCGCCGACCAGTGGGGCTACGCGTCCACCGAAACCGACTGGCGCAAGCTGATCGAGCGCAAAGACATCGATGTCATCGACATCTGCACGCCCAACAACATGCACAAGGAGATCGCCATCGCCGCCGCCGCCGCGGGCAAGGCGATCCTGTGCGAGAAGCCGCTGGCGATGAACGTGCCCGAGGGGCGCGAAATGGTCGCGGCGGTCGAGAAGGCCGGCGTGCCGAACATGGTGTGGTACAACTACCGCCGCATCCCGGCGGTCACCCTCGCCAAGAAGCTGATCGACGAGGGCCGGCTCGGCAAGATCTTCCACTACCGCGCCAAGTTCCTCCAGGACTGGACGATCAAATCGGACCTGCCGCAAGGCGGGCAGGGGCTGTGGCGCCTCGACGCCGCCGCCGCCGGCAGCGGGGTGAGCGGGGACCTGCTCGCCCACTGCATCGACACGAGCATCTGGCTGAACGGCCGGCTCGACAGCGTGTGCGCGATGACCGAGACGTTCGTGAAGGAGCGGATGCACACCCTGACCGGCAAGGTCGAGAAGGTGAGCATCGACGACGCCTGCACGTTCATGGGTCGGTACGAGAACGGGTCGCTGGCGAACTTCGAGAGCACCCGGTACGCCCGCGGGCACAAGGCGCTGTACACGTTCGAGATCAACGGCGAGGACATGTCGCTGTTCTGGGACCTGCACGACCTGCACCGGTTGCAGATCTTCGACTACAAGGTGGAGGGCAAGCTCCGCGGCTGGTCGAGCATCCACGTCACCGACAACGGCGGCGACCACCCGTACATGAAAAACTGGTGGGTGCCGGGGCTGGCGATCGGCTACGATTCGAGCTTCACGCACCAGGTGGCCGATTTCATTCAGGGGCTGGAGAGCGGCACGCCGCAAGGCCCGACGTTCAAGGACGCGCTCGAAACGCAGTGCGTGCTCGACGCCATACTCGATTCCGCGAAGGGCCAAAAGTGGGTCGACGTGGCGAAGGCGTAGCCCTCAGCGGTTTAACGGCGGTCCCGCCGGGACCGCCGGTTCGCTCGATCGAGGCTATTGGGGTAGCCAAGGTGGACGATCCATTCCCTGATCCGCCGGTCCCCACATTCGACGCGGACGGGATGATGATGCCGCCGTGGATCAAATACCCGTCGGTCCCGCGAGCTTCTATCGGCTGGCGGATGGGCGAGGGCGAGGAGTATTGGGACAACTTTCGGGCGTGGTGGGCAACTCAGCAAGTTGCGGTTCGGACGGCGGTGCAAGCGACGTATCCCGAGCCGACGGGCTGGGCTGGCTTCTATGAACGGGTGTAGCGCCGAAGGTGATCGTTCGCACGAGCCGAGGTTGTGTGCGACCGACGGCGGGCGGTATGCTCGCCGCGCAGGAGGAAGGAGCGATGTCCGCGCCCGCGCAAGCTCTCGTAACGCTCGAAGAGTACGCCCGGTTGCCCGATCCGGACAACGGGATTGATGATCTCATCGCCGGACGCGTGGTTAACCGACCTTTTCACTCCGCACAACACGGGCTGGTGTGCGGGAACATTTGTGGCTTGTTGGGCGAGTACCAGCAGCGCCGCGGGACCGGCTCCGCCTCCCTGCGCTGTGGGTTGGTGATCGCCCGCGACCCCGCGACGGTGACCGGCCCGGATGCGGCGTTCTGGAGCGACCGAACCGACCTCCCGCTCGAACACGGTTGGCCGACTCGCCCACCGGACGCGGCGTTCGAAGTCGTTGATGCCGGTGAACCGTACTCCGATGTTATGCGCCGTGTGCGGCTCTTGGTTGAGTTCGGTGTCGGTGTGCTGTGGCTGGTTGATCCGTCCCTCCGGTTCGTTGCCGAGTTCCGCGGGCCGGCCGTTCGGACATTTGAAGTCTCGGACACCCTCGACGGCGGGGACGTGCTGCCCGGGTTCGCGTGCAAGGTGTCCGACCTGTTCGCCTGACGTACCGCGCCTTTTCGGCGCCGCGCTGAAATGACCTTCGCGGTCCGTCGTCGTTCGGCTGACTCCACCTCTCGTGCGTCACCTTCGGGACCGACCCATGCGCAACCTGTCGCTGGCCGCACAACGCAAGCTCATCTACCTCACGACCCTCGGCACCGCCGCGGTGCTCGGGTACTGGTTCCTCTTCTCGGACGGGCTGCCGATCCTCTGGGGGCCGACCGCGAGGGCGTCCGAAATCGCCGAAGGGCGCGAGCTGTTCGAGCGCGAGTGGGCGCCCAACGACCCGCTCGCCCACGGCGACGGTCTCGGGCCGGTGTTCAACGCGAAGTCGTGCGCGACCTGCCATTTCCAGGGCGGGCTCGGTGGCGGCGGGAACGTCGAACACAACGCGATGAGCTTTGAGATCCACTCGCGCCCCAGCGACCCGACCTTCCGCACCGGCACGGTTCACAACTTCAGCACCAACCCGTCGCTTCGGGAAACGGAGCGGACCCTCCGCACCCTGTTCCCTGTGATTAAGGGGCGCACGATCACGAACGCGGGGCACTGCGCCACCAACGTCACGATCCCCGATTTCGATCCGGTCCGCACGCAGCCCGTACAGACCACCGCGCTGTTCGGGGCGGGGTGGGTCGATCTGATCTCCGACCGCGCGATCTTGCGGAACGAGCGCAACCGCGGGCTCCGCGCCGCCGGCCGTGAAATGTGTCTCGAGTTCGACAACATTCCCATTGGTCGGGCACGCCGGGTGGCGGGCGGGATCGGGAAATTCGGCTGGAAAGCGCAGTTCGCCACCCTGGAAGAGTTTGTGGCCGCCGCATGTGCCAACGAACTCGGCCTGGGCACGCCGCTGACCGAACAAGCGAAGCCGCTTTCCGGACCGAGCCCGTCCGTTGAGCCCGATCTCGACAAGAAGCAGTTCCGGGCGCTGGTCGCGTTCGTGAAAACACTGCCCAAACCCGTCGAAACCGCCGACGGGCCGAACACCGAACGAGGCAAGCACGTGTTCCACACGATCGGGTGCGCCGTTTGCCACGTTCCGGACATGGGCGGGGTGAAAGGCGTGTACAGTGACTTCCTGTTGTACACACTCGAAGACCCGCCGCCCCCGGGTGGTCGGGACGAGTACAACACCGCCCCGCCGCCCGAACTGCAACTGGCGGAACGTGCCGACGGTGAGCCGAGGTTGAACGAGTGGAAGACCGCGCCGCTGTGGGGCGTCGCGGATTCAGCGCCGTACTTCCACGACGGCGCGTCGCCGACCCTCAAGGACGCGATCCTGCGTCACCGCGGAGACGCGAAGAGCGTGAGCGAGAGGTTTAAATCTCTCGGCGCCGACGAGCAGGCCGCCCTGCTCGCCTTCCTTGGCTCGCTGAAGGCACCGCCGGACGCGCCGCGGCTCCGCGACCCGTCGATCACGAAGTTGAGTCGCAAGTGAGTGCGAAGAGCAAACCGCCGACCCCGGCCGAACTCCGGGCGGCCCAGAACAAAACCGTTCCCGATGTGATCGGCCCCGGTTTGAAAGTGCTGTTCTGCGGCATCAATCCCGGGCTGTACACGGCCGCGATCGGGCATCACTTCGGACGGCCGGGCAACCGCTTCTGGCCGACCCTTCACCGCGCGGGGTTCACGCCCCGCCTGCTCGACCCGAGCGAGGAGCTGGAACTGCTCCCACTCGGATACGGGATCACCAACGTGGTCGCGCGGGCCACGGTCGGTGCGGACGAACTGACCAACGACGAGTACGTGACGGGCGGTGCGGCGCTGCGCGAGAAGGTCCTCGCCTTCGCCCCCAAGTACCTCGCGGTTCTCGGCATCGGTGCGTACCGGGTCGGGTTCGCGCGGCCCAAGGCGGTCATCGGGCTTCAACCCGAACCGATCGGCGAAACGCGGGTGTGGGTGCTGCCCAACCCGAGCGGCCTCAACGCTCATTACCAGGGCGACGATCTGGTGAAGGTGTTCCGCCAACTTCGCGAGGCGGCGGGCTGATCTCTTGCTACCGACGCGCACGTCCGGTTAACATCTCGTCCCGGTAGCGCCCGGTACCGCCGTCGCTCCCACGTCTTCCGCTCCGGGAGTTCTTCGCCATGCGGTTCGCCTTGGCCGGGTTGCTCTGCTCTCTGACCATCGGGGCCGCGCTCTCGACCGCCCCTGTGCCGAAAGCGGGACCGACGCGGGGGCTGCTGGCCGTTACGAGTAACACGAACGGGAACTGGGAAATCTACCTCGTGCAGGCGAGCACCGGCGCGGCCAGACGGCTCACCGACAACACGGCAAGCGACACCGAACCGGTCTGGTCGCCCGACGGGAAGCGGCTCGCGTTCACCTCGGACCGTGCCGGCGAACCGGACGTGTGGCTGATGAACGCCGACGGCACCGAGCCCGAGCAACTCACCAGGAAGTGCGGCGGCTGCACGAGCCTGCGATGGTCGCCCGACGGCAAGCGGATCGCGTTCACCGGTCGGCAGAACGGAATCGAGCAGGTCATGGCCGTCGAGGTCGCGACCGGCAAGGTGAGCCGGCTCACCGACGGGACCGTCTTGTGCCGCCACGCCTCATGGTCGCCCGACGGGAAGAAGCTCTCGTTCGGCTATTTTCCGGGCCGCTACGCGATCTACACGGCGACCGCGGAGGGTAAAGAACTGGCCGAACTCACCGATAAGAAGGGTGGCTTAGACGCGGCGTGGGCTCCGAACGGTCAGCAGCTCGCGTTCATGACGCTGGGCGCGGACGGCGGGTGGCAGGTCTTCGTGATCGGCGCCGACGGCAAGAACAAGAAGCAACTCACGAAGAGCGCGAACAACTACGGGGCTAGGTACCCGCTGTGGTCCCCGGACGGGAATTTCATTTCGTTCGCGGAAATCGTTGACGGTAAGCTTCAGGTCGCGGTGATGCGGGCCGACGGGAGCGACCCGAAGGTCATCACGTCGAAGCACGAGCACACGCTGGCGCGGTGGTCGCCGGACGGTAAGTCGCTCAGCTACGTGCGGTCCGAGAAGGGCCAGCTACCCGCGCTGTGGGTCAGCGACATCGACGGCGGTAACGCGAAGGAACTGCTCGGCGGCGTGGGGACGTGGGCCGCCGAGTGGAAACCGAAGTAACTTACGCGGGGCGGCTGACGAGGTTGCGGTAATAAGCCTCGAACCGCTTGGTCATGGCCTCGCGGCTGTACTCCGCGGCCACCCGTCGCCGCGCCGCGGCGCCGTACCCCGCCGCTTGCAGCGGGTTCGCGAGCAGCGCGCCGATCGCGCTGACGATTGCGGCCTCGTCCCCGGGTGGGACGACCACGCCGCACCGGCCGTCGTCGAGCAGTTGGGCGTTCGCGCCCACGTCCGTGGCGATCACCGCGCGGCCGGCGGCCATGTACTCGAGCAGCGCGTTCGACATCCCCTCGGAGTGCGACGGCAGCACCGCGATATCGACGCCGCGCAGGAAGCCGGGCACGTCGGACACGGAGCCCCGAAGGACGAACCGGTTGCCCAGGCCCAGGTCCGCGTGCAGCCGTTCGAGTTGCGCGCGCTGCTCGCCCTCCCCGGCCACCTCGAACACGAGCTGCGGGTGCTTCGCCAGCGCCGCTTTGGCCGTGCGCATCAGCCCGTCAATGTTCTTG
The DNA here is from genome assembly GCF_034097035.1 of Gemmata algarum. NCBI lineage: Bacteria > Pseudomonadati > Planctomycetota > Planctomycetia > Gemmatales > Gemmataceae > Gemmata > Gemmata algarum. The sequence continues at coordinate 211,116 of NZ_JAXBLV010000189.1, read as the reverse complement.
ACGGTGCGCAGGTTGGCCACGCACCCGACCTTCACGAGCTTCTTCGAGGTGTCGGGGAGCATGAACCGCTTGAAGCGCGACGTGTCCACGCCGTTCTCCAGAACGGCGACATCGTCCGGGGCGGCCCCGTCGTGCGCGACGAGCGCTTGCTTTCCGGCGTCGGTGTTGGTGAGTGTGAGGTCCACGAACGGACGCACCAGTTTTCCGAGCAGGCGGTGGCGGCGAGTCAGCCAGTAGCCCAGATTGTTCCTGACGCGCAAAACTTTACGAATCCCACACATCTTGGCCAGCGGTGCGCCAAAGTAAGCCGAATCTGTGAAGTACACCTGAAGGATTTCCGGACGGCACTGCTGCCAGAACGTGCGGAGCCGACGTGCGGCCGCGAGCGCGTTCGCGCTGGCGAGCTTCCGCACGCCCAGCCGCACGACGGGGCAGTCGGCCGGCTCCAAGCCGCGCGAGAGATCGTCCTCGCCGTCGAGCAGGACGAGCGTCGGCTGCACCCGCGAGCGGTCCAGCGACCGGATCAGCGCGAGCAGTTGCGTTTCGGTCCCGGCCCGACTCAGCCGGTCGATCATGAAGCACACGCGGACCGGTTCGGTCGCGGGTGCGGGTGCGGTGACGGGGAACATAAGGCGCGGTGCGAGCAGAGCGGACATCCTTGTCCTCCTCGAATCGAATCAGGCTGCAACTTCAACAGGTGTCGGGCGAAGAGTGAGGGCGCGGAGCAGGCGCAGGTAGGCGTCGGCCTGGGCCTGGAAGGTGAACAGGTCGCGCATCCGGGCGCGGCCGGCGTCACCGAACCGGGACCGCAGCGACCGGTCGCGGAGCAACTCACCGACTTTCGCGGCGATCGCGCCGGGATCGCCGGGCGGAACCAAAAAACCGTTCACGGTGTCGGCGATCGCTTCGGGCGTTCCGCCGACGGCGGTCGCGACCACCGGGACGCCGGCGGCACTGGCTTCGAGCGCGACGTTCGGCAAACCCTCGGTGAACGACGGCAGAACGACCACGTCCGCGCCGCCGATGAGGGCGTCGAGGTCGGTCCGGAACCCCGGGAGCGCCACGCGGCCCGTGAGGCCGAGTTCCGCGATGCGACGTTCGAGTTCGCCCCGGAGCGGCCCTTCGCCGAATAAGACCACGCCGGCGTTCGGGTGCTCGCGGCAGATCGCGTGCGCCGCTTCAACGAGCACGCCGAACCCCTTCTCCGGGCTGAACCGACCGGCGCCGAGCACCACTTGCGAAACCGGGCCGCCGGCCGGGAAGAAGCCGAGCAACCGCTCGCGGGCTTGTGGGTCCGCGTTCTCGAACGCGCCGAGCCGGGCGCTGTTGCGAATGACGCTCAGGCGATCGGCCGGCACGCGGCACCAGCGGCGAACCTTCCCCGCCTGCCCTTCGGACACGCAGATGACGTGGTCCATCAGCGGCATGTGCCGGCGGTCGATCCACTCGTAGGCTTTGACCTTTCGCGTCTCGGCGGTCCACCCGCGCGACACCGCAACGGCCGGGATCCCGACCCGCCGCGCCGCGAGCCGGCCCAGCACGTGCGCCTTATAGCCGTGGCAGATGAGCACGTCGCAGGCGGTCGCGCGGAGCAGTTCGGTCACCTCACGGACGGCCGAGAACACGCGCGGGAAGTCGGCCTTGAGTGGTGCGACGGGGAACCCGTGCTTGCGGACCTCGTCAAGGAACGCGGTGCCGCGGCCACCTTCAGGAAAGGTGGCAAACGTGGTGCGCACGGTATCGGGTAGGGCCAGCGCGAGCCCGAGCATCTGACGCTCGGGGCCGCCGAAAAAGGTACTGGCGGTGAGGTGAACGAGATTCATCCCTGTGCGCATCCATGCGGCGAAGGGCAGCGGGCGTAAGACTGAAAGTGTAGGGGTTGTGCGGGCTGCCTGTCTACCCGAACTTTCTGGTTCTGTGTTTCTACGCAAGTGCCTTGCTTGTTCGTTGGCGGCGCGTGCCGAGGTCTTCGGTGACGAGTTCTGCGCGGCGCAATTCGTGGCACCACCGCGATTTCCAGAGTGTGACTGTTCCCGCCAATGAGGCGGCTCACGGCCTGCGTCGTTAACGAAATGTGACATCGGGTGAAACGCGACTTGGCAGTCGCGCGTCACCCGACGCGGTACCTACGCCGTGCCGGCGATGATAATGAGCGGGCGCTTGCTCTCGTCGGGCTGTGCCCGGCGGATCAGGTCGCGCACCATCCACGGCACGTTGCCCTCACCGAACAGCAGGAAGCCGAGCGTTCCGGACACCGGGCTGTCGTCCGTCCACCCGAAGTGGACCTCGGGCGGGCGCCCGATCTTGGCCATTTCCAGCGCGAGGGCCGCCAGGGTGTGCGCGATCGAGGCGGCGCCGGAGATCTTCACCACGTACCGGCCTTCTTCTTGCATGACCTGAAGGACCGGCTCGTTTACGAAATCGCTGGTGTCGGCCAGTTCCACCTCCACGAACACGATGATGAGGTCGCGCGGGATGCGGTGCTCGCGCCGGATCTGCGCCTCCTTGTTTGCCAGGCTGCGGCGCCCGGGGCGGTGCGGCACTAGGACCGACAACTCCAGGTCGCGGATCGTGTCCCACATGAGCCGGCTCTCGGCGTCCGCGATCTTGAACCCGGCGAACCGCAACTCCCGGCTCCGCGCGTACCGCGACCAGAACGAGGTCACCAGGATCGCCAGGATGAAGAAGGCCGCGATCTTGATGCCGTCTGGCTTCTCATAGACGTTCGCGATCGTTGTGTAGATGAACACGATGGTGATAAGCACGAACGGCCAGCACAGGCGCCGGTACCACCGGCCCTCGCGCCGGTCCCAGATATCAATGACGCTCGCGGTGCAGGCGCTGGTGATGAGTACAAGCACCCCGGTAGCGTAGGCGGCGCTCTGTGCGTCCACGCTGGCCCGGAAGATGAGCGTGACCACCAGGTTGACGACCGTGAACAGCAGCACCAGCGGGCGCGTGGCCCGCGCCCACTCCGGCGCCATCCCGTATTTCGGCAGGTACTGCGGGACGAGGTTCAGCAGGCCGGCCATCGCGCTGGCCCCGGCGAACCACAGGATCACGACCGTCGAGAGGTCGTAGGCGGTGCCGAACCACTCGCCGAAGAACGGGAGCAGCTTGCCGTCCGGGTTCTCGCCGTGCGCCAGGTACGCCAACGCCCGGTCCTTCGCCTTCAGCTCCTTATCGGCGACCCCGTGCCGCTCGGCGCCGTGCGCGTCCGCCTTCGTGAGGTGCTCCGGGGGGATCAGGCAGGCGACCACCACCGACGAGCAGATCAGGTACACGGACATGATGAGGGCGGCCGTCACCAGCAGCTTGCGCGTGTTCGCGATGCGCGCCTTCGGCTCGTGCGGGTCGTCGGAGTCGGACCCTTTGACCAGTGGCATCACCGCGACGCCGGTTTCAAATCCGGAAAGGCCGAGTGCGAGTTTCGGGAAGATGAGCAGACTGATGGCCACGACGGTGAACAGCCCGGTCCCCGCGAGCGGGCGCTCGGACTCCTTGAGGAACCACTCGCCCGCCCGAATGCGGTGGGCCAGTTGTTCGAGCCGCTCCGGGTGCTCGATCAGGTGCTCCACGCCGGCACCGACCACGGCCGCGCTGAGCACCAGGTACACGCCGACGATGACCACCGCCAGGCCGATCACCTCGCGGAACCCGCGGAGGAAGAACGCGCCCAACAGGACGAGCATGAACGACGTGACGTAGATCGTCTGGCGCGTCTTCTCGGCGTCGTCGTCGACGGACAGCGGCCAGTGCGGGTTGGTGATCAGGTGGACCGCGGCGTCCGCGGCGGACAGCGTTTTGGTGATGACGAAGTCGGTGGCGGCGAAGCCGAGGAGCGTGAGGACGAGGATCTTGCCGCCCCACCCGGAAACGAGCTTCGCCAGCATCCCGATGGAGCCCTGCCCGGTGTGCGACCGCCCGCACACGTACCAGTACACCGGCAGCGCGCCGAACAGAGTGACGAGCACGAGCACGATCGTCGCCAGCGGGGCGAGCAACCCGGCGTTCTCGTAGGCGATTGAGGGCTGGTAGCCGAGGGTGGAGAAGTAATCGACGCCGGTCAGGCACATCACCCACAGCCAGAACGACTGATGGTGGCCCTTGCCCGGCTCCGCGTGGGCGCCCGGTTGGTCGCTCATTTTACGAGGGAGTGGGCCGCGCGCGGGGCCGCGCGACAGGCGCGGCGGGCGGGCGGCGAGAGGCGGTTACAGGTGACGAGCACCGCCCCAAAACCGCTCGATATTATAGGGAAAATTTGAGTCGCGGCGCCCAGGGAGGCGGAGAACGCGCCGCCCGCGGGTGCGCGGGTGAGGCCTACAGCGCGTTCCAGAGGGCTTTTAGCGCGAACACCGTGCCCACGATCCCGCCCCCAACGATCAGGACGAAAACCGTGAACGCCCCGATCAGCTTGAGCCAGCTGCCGCGTGTGGCGGCGCCGCGGTTCTCGACCGCCTCCACCACCAACCGGGCGTTCTTGGCGTTCGCTTTGTACAGCACGTCGAGGAAATCCCCGATGAACGGCACGATGCCGAGCGCCGCATCGATCAGCAAATTCATCAGCATCCGGGCAATAATGACAGTCGGCACGTTGAGCCGGGCCGCGGCGCGGAGGATGTACGCCCCCACCGCGGCGCTGCCGATGTCACCCACGCCGGGGATCAGCCCGAGTAGCGCATCGAGCCCGACCTTCACGTTCGTGTTCGGAACGGTGACGGCCTCGTCCATCACCTTTGCGAGCCCGCGGAGGATCACCAACTCGGCCTCCACCTCCCGGGACGGAAGGATGCGGACGGTGGTCAGCTCCGGAGCTTCTTCGGATCGACGCTCTGGTGCTTGATGTGTGTTCGTTTCCACGTGTATGTGATCTCCAGCGTACCCGCCGATGATTCGATGATGGCCGGGTACGAGAACTCTCCGGGTTCGGTTTCGAGGTCCGCGACCTTCTTCCAGGTCTTACCGTCGTCGGTCGAGCGGGCGAGGCTGATGGGTGTACGAAGCACCGAGGTCGGGTTGTAGATCAGGAACACGTCGCCCTCTTGTGTCCGCACACAGTCGATACCGGAACTCGGGTTGGCGAGAGAGGTCTCTTCGGCCGGAGAGAAGGTCTCGCCGCCGTCCTTCGACTCCGACCGGCAGACGGTGAGCGGGTTCCGCGACCGCATCAACACTACGATCTTCCCGTCCTTCGCTTCAAAGAGTGCGGGCTGGATCTGGTTGAACTTCTCCGGCACCGGGAACGGGTTCGAGCGCTTCCAGGTTTTGCCCTCATCGGTGGAACGGTCCACGAACGGAACCCAGTTCCGGTAGCTCTCCCAGGAGGTCCCAGCGAGAATCGTGCCGTTCGCGAGTTGAATCGGCTTCGCCCGCACCGGCCCCATGAACGTACTCGGCATCATTTCCGGCTTCGTCCACGTCTTGCCGTTGTCGGCGGATGTGCGGACGTATCCGGTCCAGTTGTCGGGCTTCGGTCCGGCCTTGTACCAGAGGAACAGCGTTCCCTTTGCAGACTTGAACAGCACCGGATTCCAGCACGGTTGGCCGGGCTCGGTGCCGAACACCTTCGGCTCGGACCATTTCTTGCCGTCGAAAGTGCTGGCCCAGATCTCAACGTCCTTGGCGCCTTCGGCCTTGCCGCCGAACCAAGTGGCCATGAGTTTACCCGGCTCGTGCTCCACAAGGCTGGAGGCGTGGCAGGAGGGGAAGGGAGCTTTCTCGAAGATGAACATGGGAGATTGTGGGAGTTAGGTGTTTGTGCCGGTTCGCCCGGTAGTGTAGCAGTCGGCCTCGAAACCGCTGGCTGGGAGGAAAGTTGTGTAGCGTGACACGAGTCGCTGAGCTTCGTAAAGTGGAACTCCGTCAGCAAGTATGAAACAAGTCGCGTAGCAGTTATCTTCGGGTATGTGAGCCATTGCTGCGACTCTCTCGCGAGCGTCGTCTTGGTGGATTTCGAGGGCCGCAGCAACAAAGCGAGTGAGAGACGCACGAACTCTCTTGTCGTACTGTGGGTCTCGTTCTTGAGGGTTAGGAGGGTAGTTCCACTCGCGGGGTTTGAATTCGGCGACCACTTGAAATAACGTGGCCGGAGGATCGCCGGGGTGCTCACACCCGCAGACTGCTAAAGTCATCCCGCTGTTGTCCGCAAGCTGATCAAGAAGAGCCACAACAGAATCGAAGGGAGTAAAAACGGCAAGGCGATTCGGTGCAGACTCGATGACCCCCTTGGCACAAGAAAGTCCAAGGTTAAAGACTCGGCGAATACGCTTGATGCCTTGCACTTTGTCGTTGAAGCTAAATAGCACCAAATCAAATCGACCTGCTGCCGCTTCTTTCCACTCGATGGGTAGCGTTTTTCCGAGTTCACACACGCTCGTTGCTTGGGGAGAAGTTCGTTCAATATCGCTTTGGCCCTGAGCGAGGGCGGCGACCAACCGCAGGTACTCGGCCTTTTGCGGCTCGTTGTGTTCATCGAGCCAGTCGGCGTACACGAGCCGCACGGTGTCGTCCGCTGGGTTCGCTTTGAGCGCTTCGAGGAACGCCGCCTCTTCGGGTACGGTGGTCACGAACACGCCTCCGGTGCTGGAACCCGCGGCACAACGCGAATGGCGTCTGTGGGCAGCGCGCGGCGGAAGTTGCAGGCGGCCCTCATCCGGCGGACGAAATCGGCCACCGCCGCCGGGTGAATTCCGCATCCTACTACCAGTGGCAAGGTACGAAGGCGGGCGGCCGCTTCATCGTAACCAAGATTAAGTGCACGAGCGGTGAACTGGACCACATGATGATTTTCACCGTCGGCTTCCGGACACAACGCGCAGATCAGCACATCAAACACTGCGCCCGGGGCACCCTCCGGCCACGCGGTCGGTCGCACGCTGACCGCGATGGGCAACCCGCGCTTGTAACGGCCCATGTCAAATGCGAGCACGTGCGGGAGTGCTGTTTCAAACGGGAGCCACGAAAACAGTGGTGTGGGCACCGACTCGGCCAGCGCCTTCGCCTCACTCAGGCTGAGGCCTGTGCGCTCACGAATGATTTTAATGGCCTGTATCTTGTGCGATGGGCTGTATCGGTCGAGCCGCACATCAAACCGCGCCCCGGCCGCCCTGCGCCAGCTTTCATCCGTGCGAACGCTGGCGGTATACAGTTGCGTTGCCGCGTCGGTGAATGCAGGCGTACCGCCGGGCAGGCGCGCGAGGTCCGTGACCGCCCGCAGGTACTGCGCCTTGTCGGGCTGGTCGCGCTCGTCGAGCCAGTCGGCGTACACCAGCCGCACGGTGTCGTCGGCGGGGTTCGTCTTTAGCGCTTCGAGGAACGCCGCTTCGTCGGACATCAGGGCACGCAGAGGTTGTAGGGTCGCCCTCTCCACATGGAGAAGGCGAGGAGCAGACGCCGCACCTGCGCTGATGGTTCACCCGCTCACGATCTGCTCCTTCTTCGCGTCCCACACCACCTTCTTCCCGGTGCGGTACGAGATGTTCGCGAGGTGCGCCGCGGTGATGACCTTGTGCCCCAGCTCGATCGGCGAACTCGGGTCCTTGTTGTCCTTCACCGCGTTCAGCCAGTTGCGGACGTGCAGCGGCGTTTCGTTCTCCACCTTCCACTCGGCCTTAGGCTTCATCGTGGGCACGAACTTGTCGATGGTGTCGAACAACTTGATAGCGCCGCCCGCGTCCGCATCGCAGTGGAGCGTTTGCTTGGTGCCGTAGAACGTCGCGCCCACGCCGTCGTAACCGTTCACGAACTCCACCGCGAACGTCGCCACGAACTTGCCGTAGTCCCATACGCCGTGAACCACGTCCGGCGTTTCCCAGTGTTTGAAGTGGTACGTGCCTCCGTTCGCGGTCACGCTCACGGGCGCGTCCACGCCGCCGAGCCACTGGACGATGTCGAGCTGGTGCGCGCCGATGTCGGTGAGCAACCCGCCCGCGTAGTCCCAGTACCACCGCCACGCCCAGTAGCGGACCGGGTCGAACGCGACCTTCTTGGCGGTGCCCAGGAACGCCGCCCAGTTCACGCCTCGAATCTGCTCGGCGTCGAAGGTCTTCGGCGGGGCGAACGGGTCGCGCTTGAGCCAGTTGCGGCAGTCCCAGACCTTCACCCACACGAGGTCGCCGAAGTCCTTCGAGTTGATGGCCTCCTTGCACCGCACCCAGTGCTCACCGCTGTGGCGCTGGTTACCGACCTGCACCACCTTCTTCGCCTTGCGCACCGCTGCCACCATCTCCTTGCCCTGCTCGATGGTGTGGCTGAGCGGCTTCTCGCAGTAGGCGTGCTTGTCCGCGGCCATTGCGGCGACGAGTTGCTCCTTGTGGTGGTGGTCCGGCGTCGCGATGATGACTGCGTCCAGCCCCTTGTGCTCGAGCAGTTTGCGGTAGTCGTCGTACACTTCGGGCTTCGCGCCCCTCACTTTTGCCAACTCGCCGATGATAAACTCGTGCCGGAACTTCGCCACGTCCGCGACCGCGACGACGTGGTGGCCCGCCTTGACGCACTCGGTCGCGATGGTACGGCCGCGGTTACCGCTGCCGATGAGGCCGATGTTGATCTTCTCATTCGCGCCGCGAGCTTGAACGGCCGGGGCACCGAATGCGAGCGCGGATGCCGCAGAGCCGGCAATGAACGCGCGACGGTCGGGAGAGGACATTGGCAGCAGCTCCACAGTGAGGTGAGGGCGCAAAAGAACAATACCCGACCGCGATGGCCGGGTGAAGGGTGTCAGTCAGGTCGCCTCGGTTGTGATAGTTGATATCACACGTTTTAAATTGATATTGGTGATATATTAGAATCTTGTATCTGTGATGCGTTGCGTCAGTCGGAGATGTTGGCGAGGTAGTCCTCGTACTTCTTGCGGGCGGCGAACTCGGCGGCGGTGTGCTGCTTCTCCTTGGCGGTCAGCGCGTCGATCTCCTTCTCCTGGTCGGACAGCTTCTTCAGGTACGTGGCGTACACCTCGGCCTCCTTCGGGGTCTCGCGCAGGTTCTTGCGGATCCGGTCCTGGTCCGCGGTGAGCCGCCGCAGCTCCTCCTGCACCTGCCGCAGGTCCCGCGCCGCCCCGTCCCACCCGTCCTTGATCTGGAGCGCCTCGGCCAACTTCTTCTTGAGCGCTGGCGTGGCCTCGTTGAGGCTCAGGAAGTACCGGATCTGGTCCTCGGCCCCGTTGCTCAGGGCGACGGTGGTGGCAACGTCGCGCTGCTCCTTGACGGTGAACGTGGCCGTCCGCCCGGCGGCCACGGCGGCCTGGAACCGGAGCACCTCGGGGGTGTCGTCGACCGGCTTGGGGGTGTCCACCAGTTTCACCTGCTGGGCGGTGCGGTTCGGGTGCTCGATCAGCACGGTGCGGTCGGTGGTGCCCCGGTTGGCGATCCGGTACGTCTTCTCCTCGGTCACCTGGGTGACCGTGTGGACGATCCCCTTGACCGCCGTGACGCGGGTGATCTGCTGCTTGCCGGCCCCGGCCGTGGGGTCCACCTCGGTGCCCAGGTCGATGGCGTAGCTCACCAGCCGCTCCTCGTTCGGCTGCACGTCCAGCACCCGGGTGTCGCCGGCGTACACGCTCCCCTCGAACACCGTCACCGGCCCCTGGTTCAGGTGCGCCCCCGACGTGTTCTTGAACCGCAGCCCCAGGAGCGGGTGCTTGGCCTGCACCGCCGGGTTGTAGATGCTCACCCGCGCGCCCTCCACCTCCTTGCCCACGATCGGCAACAGCGCGCTCTTCTGCCGCGGCAGCGTCACCGGGTGGTCGATCGTGTACTGGAAGAAGTCCCCCAGCGCGCCCGACGTGGCCGCGTTGCCCACTACGCCCTGGTTCATCTTGCTCGCGAGTTCGCGGCCGAAGTCGTTGGCGTATCGCTTGCGGTCGGCGGCATCTCGTTTTTCGTCGGTGTCGGCCAGTCGCATTCGGCTTTCAGGCCCGCCGCCGGGACCACCGAACCCGCCGCCACCGAACCCGCCGGAACCGGGCGGGGCCGCTGGAGCGGCTGCGATCATCGGCTTGGCAGCCTTGGCATCCGCGGGGCCGTTGTGCGCGAGGCCGTTGCTATCCTTGAACCCGCCGGAGTACGTGACGGGTCGGAGGGAGGCGAAGAGTTCAGGCTCGACGGTGGGGCGGTTGACGTACAGCGGGTTGTACAGGTCCATCTTGAAGCTGATGGGGCGGCCCGACACCAGCGCCATCTTGACCCCGGCCCAGTCCTCGTCGGTCGGGTTCTCCACCATCGCCCAGCCCTGCAGGTACGGCTTCTCCTTGTGGCCCGCGTCCAGCAGCAGCCGGTAGCTGGTCTTCCAGATCGGGGCCTCGGTCACGTACCCCACCTGCACCCGCCGCCGCCCGTCCCCCGCGAAGTGCAGGCTCACCGCCTTCTTCTGGCTGTCGTGCGACAGCGCCAATACGTCCAGCGCGCGGCGGAACTCGGACTCGAGCACCGGGTTGCTGAACCGCAGCGTCTGCACGTCCCCCAGCTTCACCGCCCGCATGCCCTCCGCGCACCACAGGTTCAGCACCTCGGCGTCGAGCACCTGGGTGCCCGCCGGCACCCGCTGCTTCTCGATCCCCACGATGGTGCCGGACAGCTTGCCCGGCTGGTTCGCCGCGGTGGCGCTCACCGCCACCTCCACCCGCTCCCCGCGCAACTGCCCCAGGATGCCCGCCAGCGTCGGGCTCCCGGTCAGGTTAATGGCGAACGAGCTGAGGGTGCGGGCGATCGGCTCCCGGCTGTCGTAGCTCACCGCGCTCACCCGCCCGGTGCCGCTGAAGTCCTCCAGCACCATGCTCTTGAGCAGGTCGTTCACGTCCCCCTCCGGGAACGTCAGGTCTACCCGCGCGTCACCCTCTACCTCGCCGGACCGGGAGAAGTACCCGACCCCGCTGTTGAACAGCACCACCCGGCTGATCGGCAGCGTCACCGCCGGCTTCAGGTCCTGCTTCGCCTCCCCGGCGGCGCTGAGCCACTGGTCCACGCACACGCCCAGACCCACCGCGCCCGCCACCGGCGCCGCCCACACCAGCCACTTCGCCTTCGACATGGGAGCTTCCTTCGAGAACGGAGATTAACGCGACGCGCCCCGAAGTTCGGGGCGGGTTGATGTCACCATTCAGACGAGTGAGACTGTCGGGCCGTTGTGCGGAATCGAAATGTTACAATCGCGGGCGTTCGGGTCGGCAGGTCGATTCTTGTGAAATCGCGGCTCAGGACCCAACATAGGCGGGCTGGCGGACGGCTGAAGTCCAGACGTCGTCGAGCCGCTCGGCGAGCAACTCCCACGAGTAACGCGCCAGCACCCGCTGCCGACCGCTCTCGGCGGTGTCCTGGAGTTGGTCGCCGGCGCGGATCGCGGCGAGCGTCGCGTTCACCATTCCTTCCGGCGTTTCCGCGACGAGCAGGTCGCGATTCGGTTCGAGTTCCAGCCCCTCCGCCCCGACGCGGGTGCTGACGACGGGCGTGCCCGTGGCCAACGCTTCGAGGATTTTGAGCCGCGAGCCACCGCCGATCCGCAGCGGGACGGTGAGGAACTCGCACCGGGCGAGGAAGGGTCGCACGTCGGGAACGTCCGCGTGCAGTTCCGCCCCGGGCGTGTCGGCCGCCAGCGCCCGGAGCCATTCGGGCGGGCGGCGGCCCACGAGAACGGCCGTCGCGTGCGGCACCTCTGCCCGGACCGCCGGCAGGATGTGTGTGAGCAACTGGGCCGCGGCGTCCTGGTTGGGGCGCCAGTCGAGGCTGCCCATGAAGAGCATCTGTGCCGGGGTGCGCTCGACGTCGCGCTGCGGCCGGAAGTACGCGACATCGACGCCGTTCTCCACCACCCGCACCCGCCTACCGCCGAACTCCGCGCGCATGAGCGCGGCGTCCTCGCGGCTGACCGCGACGGCGGTCGTGGCGGCGGCGTAGGCCCAGCGCTCGAACCGCTCGAACTTCCGCAACTGCCGGCGGATGTACCACCGCTTCATCGGGTTCTCGGCAGTTTCGGCGTACCGCCGCCAGATGAGCGATTCGACGTTGTGGGCCATCACGGTCCACCGGGCCGCTCCCAGCTTCGGGCCGAGGGCGGCGCGCAGCACCTGGGCGTACGGGGTCCACTCGCAGTGCCACACGTCAACGTCTCGCTCCGCGTCGAACGCGCGGGCCGCTTCCGCGAGCGCGGGCGAGGTGTGCGTGCTGACGGAGTAGGGCAGGGGGGAGAGCAAGTTGCCCGCGAGCCGCGCGTAGAACCCCGGGCCGGACTTCGACGGGACCGCTCGGTCCACGACGACCGTTTCGATGCCCGCGTCGCGGAACGCTTCTTCCGCGGCCAGCGCCTCGTCGCGGTCGGGGTTGCGGTGGCACAGCACCGTCACGTTGTGGCGCGGGGCGAGCCGCGCGAGCAGGTTGAAGGTTCGGATCCGTTTCCCGGACGTGAGTGGGAACGGTAGTTCTTCGTCGAGAACGGCGATGTTCAGGCGGCGCATCCGGAAATCCCTTCCCAGCTTGTGGGGAGGAATTGTCTCCGAACCGCCGGCCCCTCGCAACCGCAGTTTTTCGGCGTGCAATGCGCGCCGCAGTGTGGTTCGATAGCGGCGCCCGGTTCTCTGACACGGAGGATTTTTACCCATGCTGCGCGCCTTGATGTTTGCGGCCCCCCTTACGCTTCTTCTCACTGCCGGCACCCGCACGAACGCGGCCGACGAAGAGCTTCCCATCGTGAAGATGCTCAAGTCGAAGCTGAAAGACGAGAAGAAGACGTTTGCGATCCTGGTGACCTTCAAGGTCAAGGCCGGGAACGAGAAGAAGTTCGAAGAGGCGTTCGTTCCGTGCCTGGCCGCCACGCGCAAAGAGGCGGGGTGCGTGGCTTACGTTCTGAACCGCGATACGGAAGACCCGACCACGTACATCATGTACGAGAGCTTCAAGGGCATTCCCGGGATCGAAGCGCACATGAAGGAGAAGCACACGCAAACGCTTCTCGCGACGGTGGTGCCGATGTGCGACGGCGAACCGAAGATCAAAGTGCTGACCGTGCCGGAGTAAGGCCGAGTTTGGCCGCAAAGAAGCAGAAGAGTATTGGCCGCAAAGACAGAAGAGGGTTGGCCACAAAAAAGCACAAAGGGCACAAAAGGAAAGCAAAGACCAAAACTAGAGCAGTGTTTTAAACACACTCTGTTGTTTTCTTCTTCGGTTTTCTTTTGTGCCCTTTGTGCTTTTTTGTGGCCAAGCTGCCTTTCTTCTTCGGTTTTCTTTTGTGCCCTTTGTGCTTTTTTGCGGCCAATACTCTTCTGCTTCCTGTCTCCTTTGCGGCTAACCTCTTCCCTGTCTCTATCCAGCCCGCAAGAGCTTGGCCGCGTTGAGCATTTCCGCCGCCTCCTTGCGGGTCGTTTCGCTGCGCGACTCGCCCCGCAGCATGATCGCCAGCTCTTCCACCCGGGATTCGTCGGTCAGCAGGGGGGTGATCGTGGTGGCGGTGCGCTTCGTGGTGGACTCCTTCCGGATGGTCCACTGGTACCCGGCGTAGCTCGCCACTTGCGGCAAGTGTGTGACGCACAGCACCTGGTGCGACTGGCCCAGCGTCGAGAGCTTCTGGCCGAGCATGTCCCCGAGCCGGCCGCCGACGTTCGAGTCGATCTCGTCGAACACCACCAGCGTGCGCACCGGGTCGTGCGCCGCCAGCACCGTTTTGAGCGCCAGCATGGTGCGGGACAGCTCACCGCCGCTCGCCACCTTCCGGAGCGGCCGGGCCGGCTCCCCCGGGTTGGCCATCAGGATCAGTTCCAGCTGATCGATGCCGAACGCCGGGATGTCGCCCGCCATCGGGTCGTCCGGCAGGCTGATGAGTTCAATGACGGCGTCGAGCTTGGCCTTGGGCATGCCGAGGTCGGCGAGGTGCTTTTGTGCGTCCCCCGCGAGCTTCTTCGCCACCTTGGCCCGGCCCTTACTCAGGACGTTGGCGGCGTCGCGCATTTCGGCGTAGGCGGCGCGGAGGTGGCCGTCGATTCCGCTCAGGTTGTCTTCCTGCTCCTGAAGTTCCGCTTCCTTTTCGTCGAGGGTGTCGCGGTACGCGAGGAGCTCGTCGGGCGTCTTGCCGTAGCGGGTTTGGAGCTTCTTCAGCAGCCCGATGCGTTTTTCGACCTCGCCCAGCCGCTCGGGGTCGGCCTCGAAGCGCTCGGCGAGGTCGCGGCACGTGTCGGCGAGGTCGTCGATCTCCGGGCGCAGCGCGTTCAGCCGCTCGCTCACCTCCGCGAGCTTCGGGTCGAACGACGCCCACTTGTGCGCCTCTTTAATCAGGCGGCTCACCACTTCCGAAACGGCCCCGTCGTTGTCCACGAGGCGCGCCGCGACCCCGCTCGTGAACTGGGCGAGGCTCTGGGCGTGAACGAGCCGCTCGCGCTCTTTCACGAGGGCCGGCAGCTCGCCCGGCGTGAGCTTCGCGGCGTTGAGGTCTTCGCGCTCGAACCGGACCAGCGCCAGCTCGCGCTGGCGCGCCGCCCGCGCGTCGGCCAGGTTCTTGAACTGCGACCGCAGCTCGCGCACCTTCTCCGCTTTTTCGAGGTACTTCTTGCGCAGGTCGGTGAGGCGGCCGAACGCGTCGAGCAGTTCGAGCTGGTACGCGGGCTGGAGGAGCGAGTAGCTCTCGCGCTGGCCGTGAACGTCCACCAGCATTTCGCCGATCCGCCGGAGGGTCGAAACGGCGACGGGCACGTCGTTCACGAGGGCCGAGCTGCGGCCCGACCGGGAGAGCCGGCGGGTGAGGATGAGGTCGTCCTCTTCGACGGCCGTTTGGAGGGCCTGGGACGCGGCCTCGCGCTGCTCCGGTCGGGTCAACTCGAACCGCCCGGTGACGCGCAGCTCGTCCGCCCCGGTGCGGATCAGGTCGGCGCTGCCGCGCTCGCCGAGCAGCAGCCCGAGGGCGCCGAGGAGCAGCGACTTGCCGGCCCCGGTCTCGCCGGTCCACGCGCAGAACCCCGCGTGCAGTTCGACCCGCACGTCTTCAATCAGCGCCAGATTTTGGACGGATACTTCGCGGAGCATACCGGCATGGTACCCGACCGGCCAAATTTGCCTACCAAAGCCGGGTTTCCCCGGTCTTTTTGGCAGTATACGCCGGTACACAAATCCTTGCAAGCGGTATTAATCGACCAGGAAAATGGCGGGGTGACGCGCCGGCCCGTGTTCGCCCGCTCCCGGAGGTTGCGTCCGGTTTTGCTAGGATGGCGGCGTGCGGAACCCGAGACACCCAAGGGAACGTTCATGAGCGATCCGATCGACCAACCTCCCGAACCGGTCGATGGTACCGTGTTCGAGACGTCCACCGGGCTCGTTCTTGTTTGCCTGTTGTTCGGGCTGTTCCTCACGATCGCCGGGGCCGTGCTCCTTGTGTGGCTTCTCCGCGCGGCCGCGCGGAATGATCCGCCGTCGTTCACACTGATTTTCGGGACGGCGATCGGCCCGTTGGGCGCGTTTTTCCTCTTCCTCGGCATCCGGTTGCTTGTGCGCCGGAAGCGGTTCGTGGTCGGCGAAGACCGGTTCCAGTTCGTCGAGCGGGTCGGCGGCGAGGATGTGGTGATCGCGCAGGTGATGTACGCCAACGTGACCGGACTGGCGCTGAACCGGGTCGGGGATGTGAAGGTGCTGAGCGTGCGGCTGGCCCGCTCGAACGCTGCGGGCACCCACGACACGGGCCGCTACTTCCGCGTGGTACGCCCGCTCGCCGACGGGCGCGGGTACGAGGCGCGTATCCCGGACGACTTCCGCGGCGGGCTGAGTGCGATCCACGAAGCGCTCGACGACGCGGTGGTGGCTTGGCGCGCGGAGCAGTCCGACGATTGATGCCGGCCGGCGCGGCTACGCGGCGGGGCGCTTGAACACGAGCAGAACCACGTCCTGTTGCGCCTCGAGGTTGTGGTACAGGGTGGTCGAGACCAGTTCCCACCCGTCGGCGCCGAGCTGGTTGAGGGCGGTTTCGAGGTCGCCCGCGCCGGACTCGTCGCCCAACCCGCTGGTGATGAACTGAGCGGTCGTGTACTGCCACTTCATAAAGCTGACGTTCGGTGTGCGGTACTGGACGTTTGAAGCCGCCCGCGCCCCGGGCGAGCGAAACACGACGCAAGCGGCACCAAACGCCGACTACGGTTACTCCACCGGGTACAGCATCTTACCGCAGCTCCCGCAGGTGCGAAACGTGCCCTGGGTGAGTTCCAGGAACTGCCCCTCGGTGATGCTGAGCCGGCACCCCTGGCACACGCGGGCCTTGGCCGCGGCGAAGGCGTCCGCCCCCTTCACCTTGACGATCGAGTCGTAGGTCTTTTTGACGTTCGGTGGCAGGGTCGCTTCGATCTTTGCCAGTTCCGCGGTACACGCCACCTGGTCCGCCTTCATCCCCGCGACCCGCTCCGCGGCCTCGATCTGGAGCTGCTTGAAGTCGGCCTGCGCCTGTGCCCAGGCTTGCTCGACGGCGGGGACCGCGGCGGTCTTCTCTTCGAGTTCGGTGATGGTCGCAAGGATCGCGTCTTCGAGTTCGCCCTTCTTGGTGCGGGCCATCTCGATCTCGTGCTGCTTCGCGGTGTACTCCTTCTGGACCGTCAGCCCGGGCAGTTGCTCCTCGATTTTGGCGAGGCGAGCCTCGGTCTGCTTGAGCGCCCCCTCGTCCTCGCGCTGTTTCAGCTTCAGCTTGGTGATGCCGTCGTGGTGCTCCTTGTGGGCCTGGCGCGCGGCGTCGAGGTCGTCCTGGTAGCCCTTGAGGACGCGCGGCCCGCGGTCGATCTCGGCCTGGAGGTTGCGGAGGTGGACGCGGAGCCGGTGACACTCGCGGAGCGCGGAAGTAACGGACGACATGCGAATCCCCTTTAGGGGCATTGTAGAGCGGCAGAGGCCGAAGAGTATTCACCGCAGAGGGCGCGAGAGGGCGCAGAGAAAGATCAAAAGAGCAGAGACGCCCTCACGCTCTTTGGTCATTCTCTGCGCCCTCTCGCGCCCTCTGCGGTGAATACTCCTAATTTCCTCACGTCTTGACGTTCTTCAGCCCGTCGAGGAAGCCTTCGAGCTGGCGGCTCCGCACCGGGTGCTGGAGCTTGCGGACGGCCTTCGCCTCGATCTGCCGCACCCGCTCGCGGGTCACCTTGAAGATGCGGCCCACCTCTTCGAGCGTGTAGGTGTAGCCGTCGCCGAGCCCGTAGCGCAGCTTGATGATCTCGCGCTCGCGGTACGTGAGCGTCTTCAGCACGCCCTCGATCTTGTCCTTGAGCATCTCGTTGGTCGCGGCGTTCACCGGGCTCTCGACCGAGTTGTCCTCGATGAAGTCGCCGAAGTACGAGTCCTCGCTCTCGCCCACCGGCCGGTCCAGGGAGATCGGCTGGCGGCTGATCTTCAGGACCCGCTTGCACTCCTCGTAGGAGATCTTGGCGGCGTCCGCCGTCTCCTGCACCGTCGGCTCGCGCCCCAGCTCTTGAAGCAACTGCTTCGAGACGTTGCGGAGCTTCGACATCGTCTCGATCATGTGGACGGGGATGCGGATCGTCCGCGCCTGGTCCGCGATGGCCCGGGTGATGGCCTGCCGGATCCACCACGTCGCGTAGGTGCTGAACTTGAACCCGCGGCGGTGCTCGTACTTGTCCACCGCCCGCATCAGGCCGGTGTTCCCCTCCTGGATCAGGTCGAGGAAGGAGAGCCCGCGGTTGCGGTACTTCTTGGCGATCGACACCACCAGCCGCAGGTTGCCGCCGGAGAGGTCGCGCTTGGCCTGCTCGTACTCGGCGAACCGCTGCTTCATGATGCCGACCCGGCGGCGCAGGCTGGCGGGCTCTTCGAGCGTGATGAGCATCAGGTCCTGGAGCTCTTTCTCCAGGTTGGCCCGCTCCTCCTTCGCGGTGCGGTTGCCGCTCAGGGTTTCGATCTCGGCCTCCAGCTCGTCCATGCGCTGGGAGATCTGCTCCAGCTTCTTCATGAGCGGCTGGACCTTCTGGGTCCGGATCGACAGCTCTTCGACCAGCGTGACGGTCTTGCGGCGGCGCAGGCGCAGGCGCTCGCGGATCGTCTCCCGCTCGTCGCCCGGGGTGCGCTCGTCGCTGAGCCGCTGGAAGTCCTCGACGTTGCCCTCCATCAGCGGCTCGAGGGTCCGCAGGTTGTGCGGCATCCGCTGGAGGATCTTGTCCTTTTCGAGGTTCTCGGTCTGGGACACCTTGATGGTGCGGTCGAACGGGAGGTCGCCGGAGTGGACCCGCTTGAGGGTCTCGACCACCTGCCGCATGGCGTAGTCGCACTCCAGCACCTTGCGGCGGAACCGGCGGCGGGTCAGCTCGATCTTCATCGCGAGCGACACCTCCTGCTTCCGGTTCAGGAGCTCGATCTGCCCCATCTGCGTGAGGTACATGCGGACCGGGTCGTCGATGTGCCGGCCGTCGCCGTCGGAGTCCTCGTAGCTCGGGGCCTCGGGGTCCGCGATGGCGGCGTCGGCCGCCACCGGCGCGTCGGCCACGGCCTCGCCGTCGTCCTCGTCGATGACGCTGATGCCGTTGGCGTCGAGGATCTCGAGCACGTGCTCGAGCCGGTCGGACTCGGGGACGCCGTCGCGGCCCTCGGGCAGGGCGGTGTTCACCTCGTCGTAGGTGAGCGACCCGACCTGCTTGCCACGCTCGACCAGCGCCTTGAGAACCTCGTCGTTCTTCCAGTCCATCCGAACCCCTCCCACTGGTCGTCCGCGCGGGGCCGTCTTGGCCGTTGCGGCGGGTGGTTCTCAACTCGTGTGCGAAACCCGGTGTCTCGTGCCGCCGGGCGGTCAGGCCGCCGGCGCGTCCGGCTGCGGGCCACCCGCCGCGTCGCCCCGCTTGGGGGGCCGCTGCTGCGTCTGCTGGATGCGCCGCAGCAGTTCGATCGCCTCGTCGTCGCTCGCGCCCGCGAGCTGCTCCTTGGCCCGGCGGGCCTCGGCCTCGGCCTTCATCTCCGCGAACCGCTTGAGCAGCCGGGCCAGCCACTGCTCGCGGTCCTGCATCTGCTGGCCGACGAACTGGAGCTTCTGGGACACCTCGAACAGGTCCTCGCGGTCGGCGAGCCGCTCGCGGAGGCTCTCGAGGTCGGGCACGCCGCCCGCCGCCTGCACCCCGTACAGCTCGGCGAGGATGCGCCGCAGGCCCGTGTGCGTGATCTCGTCGGGGGCCAGCCGCGCCGCCGCGACCGACACCAGCAGCGGGTCGCTGAGCAGCAGCTCGACCAGCTGGCGCTCGGCCGCGACCGCCGGGCCGGCCTTCGACGCGCCGCGGGGCCGCTCGGTCGTCGGCAGGACGGCGTCGGGCCGAACCGTGACGGTCGGCCGGCCGCCGTCGCGGTGCCCGTCCTGTTCCTTCTGCTGCGCCTCGCGCTGCTTCTGCTCGTGGTCCTTGCGGAGCTCGCCGAACCGCACCCACATCGTTTCCTGCTTGAAGCCGAGCCGGTGGGCGATCCGGGTGACGATCAGCTCCCGCTTCATCTGGGCCGCGGCCCCGGGCATCGGGGGCGCGGACGCCATGACGCCTAGAATGTCGTCGGCGATCCGCCGCTTGGTTTCGACCGACGGGTTCGGGTCCCGCTCGAGCAGCTTGTTCAATTTAAAATCTAACGCGTCCGCGGCGGATGTCAGTACCTCTTTAAATGTTTCGGTCCCGCCGGGCTTCACCAGCAGGTCGCAGGGGTCCAGCCCGTCGGGCAGGGTGGCGACCGCGAGTTCGACGTCCTGCGAGACGAACATCTCGAGCGCGCGGTCCACGCCCGCGAACCCGCCGGCGTCGGCGTCGTACAGCAGCACCACCTTCGGCGCGTAGCGGCTGAGCTGTGCGACGTGCTGGGGGTTGAGCGCTGTGCCCATCGTGGCGACCACCTGCGGCACCCCGCACTGGTGCGCCATCATCACGTCGGTGTAGCCCTCCACGACCGCGAGGTAGCCCGCGTTGGCGTGGCGGGCGAGGTCCAGCCCGTAGAGCAGATCCTTCTTGTGGAACAGCGGCGTTTCCGCCGAGTTGTAGTACTTCGGTCCGCGGGCGGCCAACGGGTTGTTCGGCATGATCCGGCCGCCGAACCCCACCACCTGCCCGCGCACGTCCTTGATCGGGAACATGACCCGGTCGCGGAACCGGTCGTAGTAGCCGCGCTGGCCGTCGCGGGCCGCGAGCAGCCCGACCTCGACGAGCGTGTCGGTCGGGACCCCTTCGGCGAGGGCCAGCTTCACGAGCCAGTCGCCGTTGATGGGCGCGAAGCCGATGCCGAAGTCGCGGGTGGTCTTGCCCGAGAGCTTCCGCGCCCCCATGTACTTGCGGGCCTCTTCGCCCAGGTCGCCTTCGAGGTACTGGTAGGCGTACTTGGCTTGCGCCCAGCGCATCACCTCCAGCAGCCGGGTGCGGTGGTGGTCCTGCGGGGACTGTTGCTCGTCGAGCTTGATTCCGGCTTTCGCCGCGAGTATGGCCCGGGCCTCGCGGAACCCGACCTTCTCGTGGTTCTGGACGAACGCGAACACGTCGCCTTGGGCGCCGCACGACCAGCACTTGTACCGCTGGCGGTGCGGGTCCACGTCGAGGGACGGGCGGGTGTCGTTGTGGAACGGGCAGACGGCTTTGAAGATCTTGCCGGCCGGAACGATGTTGATGTACGAGCCGACGACAGCGACAATGTCGCTGGCGGCCTTGATCTGTTTGGTTAGCTCCACCGGGTCGGACGGCACGTTACACCTGCGGATAACCGGCCTGTCGTTCGCTCGGTCCCGACACCGCTGTGCTGCCCAGGGCGGCCGCAGCGACGCGCATGAACCCCGGCGGAAGGTCGCCGGGGAGCCGCGATATCGGGGGAGAAACGGGATTCCGGAGTCGTTACTGGGTCCGCGGTCGGTCGGCCTTGGCGATCGTCGAGTCTACCCTTCGACCCCTCTGGTGGAGCGTGGCGAACCGGCGTCAGGGGGCTAACTCGCGTAGGGAGTTAAACGCTTGCCGGATGAATCGCCGTGGGTGGGGTGGGGACGCTCGATTGGTGCCGTGGCTCTTTACTCCTCTGAGCCTTAAAGGTCGGTGCATCAATCCGTTGATGCTTTGCGAATTATACCCGCTTGGGGGGGGGCGTCAAGGCGACCTCCGCTCCGACCGCCGCACACCGCAAACTTACCCCATAACCCGGCCGCCGGCCGCCCCGCGAACACGGAATCTCGTCCCAAGTTGCCTGCACCGCCGGCGCCCGATGCGCCCGCGCCGCCGCCCGCACGACCGGCCCCACGGGAGCGCCGCCGCGGCTCAGGCCACTAAGCAGGCGGCCCGTCGGAACCCTCCTTCTCATGTCCGGCACCTGCCGCCCGGCACGCCGCCCGCTCAGGACTTCTGACCGGAAGTCTTTAACAGCCTGGGTGGGCGGTTCCGTCGGGCAGTAAACAGGTGCACCAAGTGGCCGTCAGTCCACTCGGACGACGTGCGGCGTTTTTTCGACGTTCCCGGCGCGATCGACGGCCCCGGCCGTTACGACCAGCCGGCCCGGCGGCGCGTCCAGTTCGACCTCCCACTCGGCGAAGTTGTCCCGTGTCGCGCGGGCGTCCCGGCCGTTCACGGTCACCTTTTTGACCGCCGTGCTGTCCGCCGTCGTGCCGCGGACGAGCGCCCGCCCGCCCGTGCGAGCGACGGACGTGATCACCGTGCTCGGCGGGCTGTCGTCCACGAACCCCGGGATGCCCCGGAAGTACTCCTTGCCCGTCTCGTCGTCCTCGGCCGGCGGGCCGATGCTGAACGGCATGTGCAGGTCCTTGTTCCGGATCTCCTTGAACGAGAGGTTCTTGTACGTGTGGCGGTCCATGACCGAGCGCCACAGGCCGTACTCGGCCCGGTACACGTCCAACCCGTCCAGAAACACCCCGCTCGTGCCCGCGTGGAACGACCAGTTGCTCTCCCAGACGCGGAAGTTCCGGACCCAGAACGGCCGCCGCGGGTCCGGGTGGGCGCCGGCGGCCTCGGCCCGGAGCGCGTCGTTCAGGGCGTAGAACGTTTTCTGCGTGCCGAACCCGTCCGGGCGGGTGATGCCGCGGAGGTTCAGCCCGAAGAACCGCATGGCGTGGGCCTCGTTGTTCTCGAACCGCACGAAGGGGAGGGTGCGGACATCCTGCGGTTTGCGCGTGCCGTCGGGCTGCCGGACCGGCAGGACCGGGTCGAAGTCGGGGCCCTTGCGGCACTCGAACTTGTACCCGTACTCGGCGCAGTCGGCGGCGACGTTGCCGGTGAACGTGTTGAGGCAGTTCGCCCACCAGAACCCGGCCCCCTTGTTGGCGTCGAACGGGAGCAGTTGCTTCGGCAGCGGCCGGCCCGGCAGCACGAGGGCCGCGAGGTTCCGGTCGAACACGTTGTTCACCTCGGTGCCGTCTTCGAGGAAGAAGCCGTGGCCCACGCTCTTGTAGCCCACCACGTCCCGGACCACGAGGTACTCGGTGCCGTGGACGGTGAGCCAGCGGTTGTGGCTGTCCCAGACCGACGCCCCGACCACGGCGCTGCCCCGCATGGTGTCGCCGCACAGGTGGAAGTGCAGCGCGTAGCGGCCGAGCACGCCCCGCTTCCCGAGGTGCCGGAACTCCGCGTACGAGATGCCGCCGGCGCTGTGCCGGTGGTACATCGTGTGCCCGCGCACCCCGGCCGGGTCCGCCGACTCGACCACCACGTTCCGCGACAGGTTGGCCACCTCGCCGCAGTAGTTCCCGTCCGCGTGGTGCTCGAACGTCACGGGCGCGTCCAGGCGCACCTCGCCCCCGGCGCCCACGCCGGTCAGCGTGCGCACCTCCGTCTGGGACGCCTCCTCGAACGACCCTCGCGCGGCCCCCTCGGCCGGCCGGCGGGTGCTCGTGAGGACCACGCGGTCGCCGGCCGCCCACCCGGTCGGCCGCTCGGCGAGGGCGGCCGCGGACGCGCCGGCCGGGACCGCCCGCGCCAGCTTGACCCACGTGCGGGACAGCGGCGCGCCGTGGAACTCCATGCGGCCCCCGCAGCAGACGACGGCCGGGCACGAGTCCTTGTCCATGCCCGCGAGGTGGTGCAGCCGGATGAGCGCGGACGCCCCGGCCGGGACCGGCCGCTCGGGCGTGCCGACCAGCAGGGCAGGGCGCGGGCGGTCCGGCGCCGGGGCCGCCGGCGCGGCGTGGCAATCGAACCCTTCCTCCGACGGCTCCTCGCGGGCGCTGACGGTGATCAGGCCCACCTCCAGCCGGGTGCGGCGGTCGCGGGCGAACTCCAGCGTCCCGGCGACCTGCACCAGCCGGATCACGTCCTTGGAGTCGGCGTCGTACACGACGTGGTGCCCGGACCGGACGACCACCCGGTCGCCCGCGGCCGGCACGCGGCCGGCGTCCCAGGTCTCTTTCGCGGACCAGGCGCCGGACTGCTTCGACCGGACCGGGGCCGGGTCGCCGGCGGCGACGGGCGACAGCATCGCGGCCAGTGCGACCAGCGCGGTCGCGGCGCGGGACCAGGGCGTGCGGGCGGTCCGCATGGGACGTTCCTCGGCGCGGTGGAATGGGGACGAGTCGGGATCAGGGCAGCCGCAGGTCGAGCGGCGGCAGTTCGCGGGTCGCTTCGGTCACCGCGACCGTGGCCGCCGGGCTCCGGACGCTGTTGTAGCGCCCCTTCAGCCGGTCCGGCCCCTCGACTTCCTCGCTCCCGCTCATGGCGTAGGTCGGCCAGAGGACCGTGACCGCGTACTCGCCGGGCGGCGCGCCGTCGTCGGGGAGGAACGTGGACACCCGGAACGTCCCGTCCGCCCCGGTCTCGGCCGAGGGCAGCACCGGACGCCCGTCGGAGGGCGCGAGGGGCGTGAGAAACACCTTGGCCCGCGCCGCCGGCTTCCCGTTCACGCGGACCACGCCGGAGAGCGGCACGGTCTTGGGCGCGGCCGGGGCGCAGCCCCCGGCGAGGGCGAGGGCACACGCCCAGAGGGTGAGGGCGGCCGGGCCGCTTCGGTTACGACGAGTCATCGCGTTTCGTCCCCGGGCGGCTCAGTACGTGTCCGCGACGACCTCGCCGCCATCGCGGCTGAACAGTTGCGCCAGGGTGAGCACGGGGACGCCGGTGCTGATGAACCGGACGCTCCCGTCGCACAGGGCGAACATCGCCCCGTTCGTGTGGAAGCTGTACACGCCCTGGGAGTTGTTGCAGTTGATCGCGCAGGCCGTGCCCGACCCGGACCCGGCCGCGTTGTACCCCTGGTACTTGAACGCGTTGTACGAGGCCCACGGCCCCCACCAGATCGGCGTCTGCATGCCGGTGGTCGCCGCCTGCTTGGCACCCAAAATGTAGTAGTCCGGCCGCCCCGCCTGCTCGGTGAACATGATCGTGTTGGACAGGCCGTCCGTGATCCGGCCCAGGTCGGAGGGGAGCCCGAACGGGTCGAGGGCGGCGTTCGTGCTGCCCAGGCCCGTGACGCTGGCCACCTGCCACGCCGTGAAGTAGTCGCCGAACGCCGCCGTCCCGGGCGCGTCGGCCGAGGTCGCGCTGAACCCGGCGGTGGCCGCCGTGAACGACGCCGTCCGGTTGGGCGGCGCGGACGGGCACTGGTACACGGCCAGGGGCGTGTTGGCGACCCCCTGGTTCGCCGCCAGCGACCAGCTCCCGTACAGCGCGTCCGGGTCGAACTTGTACTGGTTGTACAGCGCGCTCTGCTCGAGGTACGGGAGCAGGTTGACGCCCCACCCGTGCCCGTTGGTCGCTGCGGTCACGCCGACGCCGAGCTGGTGGGTGGTGGGGTTGTAGATGCTCCGGGCCGGCGGGAACGCCCCGCGGGCGTTGCTGTAGGAGTGGCTGGCCAGGCCGATCTGCTTGAGGTTGTTGGCGCACTTCATGCGCGCGGCCGCCGCCCGGACCTTCTGGACGGCCGGGAGCAGCAGCCCGATTAGAATCGCAATAATCGCGATCACCACCAGCAGCTCGATCAGCGTGAACCCGCGGCGGGCGCGCCCGTTCGGCGTCATGGTCATCCTCCGGTTCCGACCGCGGCCCCACGCGGCCCGGCCCCGTCCGGAAGGGCGCCCGCGGGCCGGAACGGGGCGGGATCGGACGGCTCGCTGTGCGTGAATTAATTAGAGTAATACCGGCTGGTGACGCGGTGTCTGAACTGCTCAAAAAATGTTCACCGGCGGCTGCCGGGTGGCCACCATAACGGCGCGTGGTCGTGCCCTGGCGGCGCGGCGGGGGGACGAGAGCGGGGGCGGACCGTCGTTGCCTTTCTCGTTGCCTCCGCGCCGCGCGCGGCTTACACTCAGCCTCACTACACCCCCGCGCACGGGGCACCGCCCCGATTCCCCCGCCTCTCCGGAGAACTCTGAGCTATGGCCCGCAACATGAACCGTCGTCAGGTGCTCGGCGCCGGCGCCGCCGCTCTCGGCTACCTGTACCTCGCGCCGGCCGTTTCGGCCGCCCGCGTCTACCGCGCCAACGAGAAGCTCCGCGTCGCGGGCATCGGCGTCGGCGGGAAGGGCTCCAGCGACATCGATCAGGCCGGCAACCTGATGGACGTCATCGCGCTCTGCGACATCAACGACGGCAACCTGGCCGCGAAGGCCAAGAAGTGGCCGGAGGCCAAGACGTTCGCCGACTACCGCAAGCTGTACGACGACGCGGCGCTGCTGAAGAGCATCGACGCGGTCGTGGTCAGCACCGCGGACCACTCCCACGCCCAGGCCAGCATCCTGGCCATGCGGGCCGGCAAGCACGTCTACTGTCAGAAGCCGCTGACGCACGACGTGTACGAGGCGCACCTGATGCGGACCGAGGCCGCCAAGGCCAAGGTCTGCACCCAGATGGGGAACCAGGGCACCGCGGCCAACGGGCTCCGCCGCGCCGCCGAACTGCTCCGCGCCGGCGAACTCGGCGACGTGACCGCGGTCCACGTGTGGACCAACCGCCCGGCGGGCTACTGGAAGCAGGCGCCGGACGTGAGCGACGCCAAGCCGCCCGCCAAGGGGAGCGTGCCCAAGGGGATCCACTGGGACGAGTTCCTCGGCGTGGCCCCGGACCGCGAGTTCGCCAACGGCATCCACGGGTTCGCGTGGCGCGGGTTCTGGGACTACGGCACCGGGGCCATCGGCGACATGGCCTGCCACACCGCCAACATGGCGTTCATGGGGCTGCGGCTCGCGCACCCGACGAAGGTGTCGGCCGTGGCCGGCGACGTGAACCCGCTCACCTGCCCGAGTTGGGCCAACGTGGTCATCGAGTTCCCGAAGCGCGGGGACCTGGCGCCGGTCACGCTGAACTGGTACGAGGGCAAGAAGGACGGGAAGAAGGTCCTGCCGCCCGACGAACTGGTCGCGAAGGCGCTGGAGATCTCGGGCGCCAAGAAGCTCGTGGACAGCGGCTCCATCATCGTCGGCACGAAGGGCTTCGCGTACTCGCCCGACGACTACGGCGCGAACGTGTTCTTCAGCACCGGTAAGAAGACCGGCAACGACACCAAGCCGGAAACGCTGCCGGTGAACAACAAGGGCGACCAGGGGCAGAAGGACGAGTGGGTCGCGGCGATTAAGGCCGGTAAGCCGGAGCTGGCGCTGGCCAACTTCGACTACGGCGGGCTGCTGACCGCCGCGTTCCTGCTCGGGAACGTCGCCATCCGCACCGGCAAGTCGTTCAACTTCGACGGCGAGAAGTGCGCGGCCGACATCAAGGAAGCCGCCCCGCTGATCCGCCGCACCTACCGCAAGGGCTGGGACCTCATCGGCTACAACGCGTAAGCTGAGAAAGAGCGTTCACCGCAGAAACTGAGAAAAGAGTGTTCACCGCAGAGGGCACGAGAGGGCGCAGAGAGAAGACACCAGAGAGTCAGAGTCAATCCGCTCTCTGGTTTTCTCTCTGCGCCCTCTCGTGCCCTCTGCGGTGAACACTCTTTTCTCTGCTGCGTGTCGAGTGGGTATTACGGCTTCTCGGGCTTGGCCGGGGCGGTGGCTGCTTCTGGTGGCTTAACCACCTCGACCGCCGGTACGGGGCCGCCGATGGCCTGTCCCGCGGGGCCGATCACACCGGGCAGCGGGACCGCGCGGTCGGGGCCGCCGTTGGGGAACGGGAACACCGGGTTGCCCGGGGCCGGCTGGGTCGGGCCGTCCGCGTTCGGGCGGAGCTTTTCGGCCCGGTCCGCGGTCGTCACGAACAGCACGTTGCTCATGCGCACCGTGCCCAGGTCCGCGACCTCGGCCAGCAGCCGCACGGCGGTTTCCAGCGGCACGTCGTCGAGTTTCAGCGTGACCGATGCGGTCGCCTTCTCCTTGAGCCGCGGGTCGATCACCACGTTGGCCCCGCAGTCGGCGGCGAGCTGCTTCACCGCGGTCGCGAACGGGGTGCCGTCGCAGTCCACGCTCACCCGCTGGCGGAGCTGCTTGGTGATCAGCCCCTCCTCGGTCGAGATGAACAGCCCGTCGCGGGTCAGGCCGCACTTCAGGTTGAACGGCGCCAGCGCCTGTTGCAGCCCGTCTTTCAGCTTCACGTTCTTGGCGGTGACGCTCACGGTCGGCTGGCTCGGGTCCAACCCGAACTGGTACACCAGCGGGTCGATGGTGACCGGCACCCGCGTCTTCTCCTTGAGATCACCGACCAACTCGCTGAGCGACTTGTTCTGGTAGTGCATGTCGCCGACCTCGTCGAGCGCTTTGCGGGCGGCGTCCAGCGGGCTGGCGCTCTTGTTCGCGGCGGCCGGGGTCGGCGCCGCCGCGAACGAGACCACGGGGGCCGCGGCGAACACGGCGGCGGCGAACAGGCGACGGAGGGTCGAGCGCATAGGCGCGGCTCCAGAGGGTGCGTGCCGGACGGCAGAGAGCATCCTACCAGACGGCACCGCGCGTCAGAAAGATTGTTCGCGCTCCGGGGCGGGCTCAGGCCCCAGAAGGGGCCGATCACATCTTGGGGGCGGGTGGCTGCGGGGCCGCGGGCGCCTCGCGGAGCCTTTCCAGTTCGATCTTCTGGCGCTCGCGCTCCAGCTTCTCGTTGAACAACTCGCTGGCCTGCTCCTTGCTCGTGATCAGATACACGCCACCTTTGCGCACGACGCGCAGGTCGCACTGCACCGCGAGCAACTCGATGGCCCGGTCCGCGGGCGTGTTCAGCATGCGTGCGGAGACGAGGCCGAGTTTCGCGTCGCCCGCCTGGGGCGACACGATCACGGTCAGGTCGTACGTTTCGGCGAGCCGCGCGACCGTGTCGTTCAGCGTTTTCTCTTTGACGACCATCGACACCAGTGGCTCTTTGAGCCGCGGGCGCCCGCCGGTGTCGGAAATCGCTGACGTATCGAGGGGCGCTTTCGCCACGACCGCCGCGTGCCGCACGGGCACGATCTCGATGACGCCGTTCTTCACGAGGTACGTCGCCCCGAAGCTCTCGAGGACCATGCTCAGGTGCTGGTGGAGGGACTGCCCCCGTAGCGCGGTGGTTGTGACCGTCGGCCTTTCCTCTCGGACGTTCGGGAAACCCTCGGCCTTAAACGCGCTCTCGTTAACGGCGAACACCAACGAATACTTCTTTGACAGGAACCCGAGTAGCTCGAACAACGGGGTCTCGTTCAGGTTCTTGTTTTCGAGGTCAACCTCCGTGTTCGCGAGCGTTGCCAGCAGTTGCTCGACCGGATCACCTTTCTTTGCGGGGGCTACGTCCGCTCGGGCCGTGCGGAGTGGGATCACCTCGACGTAATCGGGCCGCAGTTGGTACGTCGCGCCCAGACCCGGCAGCCAGGCGCCGAGGAACTCCGCGACGGTGAGCCCGTCCGTGTCCAACTGCTTGACCGCCGACACCTTGTCTTTGATGTTGACCACCTGCTGCGATTTGAACTCGTTTTCCAGGAGTACGAAGCTGATGTCGTGGCTCTTGCCGATCTCGCCGAGCACCTCGGTGAGCGTTTTGGCGCCGATCTTGGAGCCGTCGATCTTGACCTTCTGCTTGAGGCGCGCGGCGAGCAAGTCGGCCGCCCGGTTCTGTTTGGGTAGGGTCTTGGTGTCGTTGGCGAATCCGGGCGCGAGCACGAGCCCGCACGCGATCACGAGCCACACGAGCCGGGACATGAAGACCCCCAGGTTTTAGTTCGGGACGTGGCGCGCCGGCGCTCGGTTGTGCCGACCGAGGCGTAACGAGGTGGGGCGCTCGGCGTTGGCGGTCGGGGTGTGGAATTCGCGGGCGGGAGGGCAGGGGGGGGATCCTCGTACCGAATTCGGTTGAAGAGTGGAGGCTTTTTGTAGCCGGCCTCTGTCAACGAATTTCAATCCTGGGAAGCCGAATCCGGGCAACCACTTAGGAACTGAGGGCCGGCGGGCTATTTGGGCGCTCGATGGCCGGCTTGATCTCGCCCGCGTTAGAGTGCCCCAATCCCCACAGATTTCATGACCATTCGCAACTTCGGCGTCCCAGGATTGAAATTCGCTGTGTGAGGCCGGTGCGACACCACTCGTGTACCACCGGCCTCACAGAGGCCGGCTACAGAATACCGCGGAAATACGGATCCATCGGATTCAGTATCACTCATGGCCTGGCTGTTGATGCTTATTTTGGTCTGTGTCTTGTGACACAGGCACGACCAGCTGCATCGTGTATCACGCCCGCGGGGCGCGTTACGGCCGCGGCTGCGCCTTCTCAAGGAACATGGTTCCCCCGGCCGCTTTGTAGGCCTCTTCCAGCGGCGGGGTGGCTTTGATCAGCTCGTGGTAACGGTTCCGCACCTCCGGCTGCCACTCCGCGACGGCGATCCGCTTCTCGATGTCGGCGCACTTCCGCGCCACGTCGGCGTAGGTCTTCTGCAAGTTCGCGGCCTGGGCGGGGCCGCTCCGGAGCTGCTGGTTCGCCACCACGACGCACCGCTGGAGGTCGAAGAACGCATCCGCGAACGCGTTCCGCGCGTCGACGAGCGCCTGCGGGTCGGACCCCTTTTGTTGCTGCAAGCTGCCGAGCCGGGCGTTCTGGATCTGGAACAGCGTGGTCCACTGTTTCACCGCCAGCCCCCACTCCGCGCTCGCCTTTTTCAGGTCCGGT
Source organism: Gemmata algarum (assembly GCF_034097035.1). NCBI lineage: Bacteria > Pseudomonadati > Planctomycetota > Planctomycetia > Gemmatales > Gemmataceae > Gemmata > Gemmata algarum. The sequence goes on along the minus strand of NZ_JAXBLV010000189.1, from coordinate 181,175 downwards.
TCGGCCGCCCCCTTGGCCTCGTACAGCTCGGCCAGGGCCTTGCGGAAGTACAGCCGGCCGGCGCCCCACCCCGGCTTCTCGTTGGTGCCGAGGATCTCGTTGAGCGCCTTCTCGGCGTCGGCGAACTGCTTCAGATCGATGCGGGCCTGGATGACGGTGTGCTGGGCGATCGCGTAGTCGCGGATCTGGTTCGTCACCTTGCCGCGCTCCTCCTGCGGGATCTCGTCGGCTTTTTTCTTGTCCCAGTCCTTGTAGGTCGGGGCCGGGACCGCCTTGAGCGTTTCGATGGCGTCCGCCGACTTGCCGATCGACTGGAGTGTCTGGCCGATGAACAGGGTCATCGGGACCGTCAGCGTCTTCACGCTGCGGATCTTGTCCAGCAGCACGCCGAGCCCGGCGCCGAGGGCCTTGGCCTCGTCGGCCTTGCCCTCTTTCTGGCGGGCGACCATGAGCGCGGCCAGCTCGCGGGCGACCGGCTCGAGCAGGGGCAGGCTCTCCTCGATCGAGCCGCCGGCCCGGGCCAGCAGGTCCAACATCTTGGCGGCCTCCGGCGCCTTGCCCTGGCGCACCTGGGTGCGGAACCCGGCCAGGATCACGTCCACGCGGCCCTTGTCGATCGCGGCGGCGAGCTGCGCCACCCGGGCCTTCTGCCGCTCCTCGGGGCTCGCGCCGCCCCCCAGCCCGGCCCACCCGCGCACCTCCGCGGTCATCAGCGGCCCCTTGGTCGCCACCTGATCGAGGGTCGGTTTGATGAGCGCCATCGAGCCGTCGAACTGCCCGTTGTTGGTCATCGCCCGGGCGCGGAGGTAGAGCGCCCGGGTGTACGTGTCGAGGGCCAGGTAGTTCAGCTCCAGCCCGTCGAGGTTGAGCTTCTTGTCCGGGTCCGCGAGGCTCTCGAACGTGGGCACCTCGGCCAGGATCTCTTCGCACAGGAAGAGCGCCCGGTTGAACCCGGCGTCGCGGGCCTCGGTCTCCGGGTCGGCGCGGTTCTGGGCGAGCATCATGGACGCGAGCCGGCACCGGGCCGACAGGTACCCGCGGACCTCGTCCTCGGCCGCGATGAGCGCCGGCTTCGGCACCTTCGCCAGCTCGCCGGTGGCCCGGCGGAACAGGTTGGCCTTCTCGTCCTTGGACAGCTTCGAGTCCAGCGGCGCCACCAGCTGCGAGACGACGTACCCCTGGAGCAGGCGCACGCCGGTGAGCTGGGCGTACCCGGGCCGCACCTTCGCCAGCACCTCGTAGGCCTCCATGAGCTTGTTCTCGTCGGCGAGCAGCCCCGCGAGCCGGTGCCGGGCGGCGTCGGTGGCGGCGTCGTTGGGGTACCGCTCGTCGAGGAACCGGGCCAGCGCGACGGCCCGGTCGCGGTCGGTCCGGCGGGCGGCGCCGATGGCCTCCGGGCTGTCCCCGCGGGCCGCGCGGCTGGCGCTAACGTACCCGCCGATCGCGAGCAGCCCGGCGATGGCCGGCTTGCCCCCGGTGCTCTTGACCGTGTGGGCCACGTGGTCGCCCAGCACCGCGGCCTGGTAGAACTGGTCGTTTTGCAGGTAGTAGTAGATCAGCCGCAGCTGCACGTCGGTCACGTCGGCCGGGGCGTCCTGGGGGGCCGCCAGCTCGCGGGCGCGCTCGAGCAGGGCGATCACCCGGTCCCGCACCCGTTTCACCTCGGCCCGGGCCGCGTCGCGGGCCGCCGGGGCCGCCTTCGGGTCGGCGAGCGCCTGCTGCTCCTTGTCCTCGGCGGCGGTCAGCTTGCCGAGCTGGATGAGGGACGCCATCTGGGCCTTCTCGAAGGTCGCGTAGGCGAGCGGGTTCTGGTCCGCCTCGCCGAGCAGCCGCCGCACCGCGCTCACGCGGTACCGGGACGCCCGGGCGGTGTACTCGTGGTCGCTCTGGGCCAGCTTGCGGTAGATCCGCTCGGCCTCCTCGTACAGCCGGCGGGCGGTCTCGCTCGGGACGACGGCGGTGGCCGGGGGCTTGGGCGGCGGGGTGATCGCGTCCGCCTGGAAGTGGAGCGTGCGGGCCAGGAAGTAGTTGACCGCGAACACCTCGGGCGTCGGCCGGCGGCCGGCCCCGTACTGCCGCAGCCACTCCCGCATCTCGCCGACGCTGCTGTTGATCTTGGCCGCCGCGCGCTCGGCCAGCGCGGCCCGCGCGTTGCGCCGCAGCTGGAAGAACCGGGCCAGCCGCTTGCCGTCCTCGGCCTCGGCCAGGTTCGAGCGGAGCACGGCGTTCACCTCGGCGGCGGCCGCGCCGGCGTCGCTCTGCTCGTACATCACTTCGGCGTGCCACGCCCGCGCCACCCACACCGTGCGGCTGGTCTGCGCGCCCTTACTGAGTCGGTTGAACGTCTCCTTGGCGACGCCCAGGAACTTGGCCCGTTCCGTCTTCTGCGGCCCGGTGAGGGCCTCGTCGGGCATGTACGTTTCGGCGATGTTGAACTGGTTGATGCCGCTCGCCAGCTCGGCCTCGAACGCCTCGCGCTCCAGCACCCGGCGGGGGCCGGCGTCGAGCGCCTTGTCCTCGATCTGGGCCTTGAGCCGCGCGGACGCCTCGGCGAACCGCTTGGACGCGAGCTGGAACAGCGGCCGGGCCCGGGCGGCCTCGGCGGCCTGCTTCTGGAGAGCCTGCTCGCGGTTCCGGCCCTCGGCCGCGTCGTCGCCCGCCGGGGGCACCTCCATTTTCCGGGCGCGGCTCAAAACCTCCTTGGCGTCGAGCGACGTGAGCCGCGCCACCGACAGCAGCCCTTCGACCGCCCGCGGGTGCTTCGGGTGGTTCTGGACGAACGCGTTCAGCCCCTCCTTCGCCTGCGCGATCATGCCCTGCCGGGTCCCCTCGTCGGGCTCTTCCTCGGACGCTTCGAGCAGGCACTTGGACCGCTCCAGCAGCAGCGCGGCCTTGTCGTCCCCGGACAGCGGCTTGCCCTCGACCTCCTTGAGGTACTCGACGGCCAGCTCGAGCTGGCCGTTCTCGCGCAGCCCGCGGGCCAGTTCGAGCGGCCCCGGCGGCTGTGCGGCGGCCGGGCCGGCGAGCGCCGCCGCGAGCGCGACGGCCCCGAGCCACGGTCGGGGGGAGAGGGTGCGGAACGACATAGCTGCTCCCGGTTCGTCGGGTGTGCGAGCGAGACGTGGGCCTACCGGTGTTGGACGGACCCGGGACCGGTGGAGTTCCCAGACCTGAATTGTGGCCGCTCGGCGCGCCGCGGGCAAGTGGCGGGTGCCGGCGGCGGGTTTTCGCGTTTTTGAGATGGTGGGCCGGGCGAACGGAACCGGTGCGGTCGTCGGGGGGCGCGGGCGGCGCGGCTCCGGGCCGGGGCCGCGCCGCCGGGACTATTTCCCGCCCAGCCTTTCCATCGTGAGCTCGGGCTGCCACACGCTCAGGAAGGTCGGCAGCTTCGCGCGGTCGATCCCGGGCACCGACGGGAACAGCCCGGCCCCCTGGAGGGGGATGTTGGCCGTGATCGCGTACACCGAGCGAGCGGGGTCGTTGGTGCGCCGGTACATCACCACGCCGGGCCGCGCGGGGCCGCCGGGGCACCCCATCTGGGCCGCGACGCTTATGGCGTCGTCGAGGCTGCCGACCGCGTCCACCAGGTTCCGCGCCTTGGCCTGCGCCGCGGTGAGGATGCGCCCGTCGAAGGTGCGCCCGCGGTCGAGGTTCCAGCCGAACATCGACCCCTCGAACGGCGTCTCCAGCCGCTCCACCACCCCGGGTCGGCTCCGGCGGATGTCCGCGGTCAACTGGTCGCGGAACTCGTCCGCCATCGCCTGAAGCAGCTCGCGCTCGCCCTCGGTGAGCCGCCGGGCGGAGGTGCCGATGTCGGTCCGCTCGCCGGATTTAATGAGCTGCGGGCGGACGTTCACCATGCCCATCAAGTCCTGAAGGTTGAACAGGTTCAGGACGACGCCGAGGCCGCCGGTGACCGTCGCCGGCCCCGCGACGATGTGGTCCGCGGCGGAGGCGAGGTAATACGCCCCGCCGGTCGCGGTATCCATCAGGCACGCGACCACCGGGAGCCGGGTGCGGGCCTTGAACTGTTCGAGGTCGTGGCGCATCGCGATGCACGCCGCGACCCCGCCCCCGGGGCTGTTGATCCGTAGAACAACCGCTTTCGCGCACGAGTCGCACGCGACCGCCTCGAGCTTCTCGCGGAACAGGGCCACCGGGTTCTCGCCCACCGAGAGCGGCCCCACGAACGGCGTGTTGAGGATCAGGCCGTCCACGTCGATCAGGGCGATGCGGGGCGCCCCGCCCTGGACGACGACCGGCTTAACGTGCCCGGCGCTCGGGCTCACGGGCGGGGTGTCGAGACGGGTCTCGACGTTCCCGGCGACCCGCGTTTTGAGCTGGAACCGCTCGTTGTTGCACCCGATCGCGAGTGGGACTGTGAGGAGCGTGAGGAGAATGACGCGCATGTGCCGTCCCTTGCTCGGAGCCCGTGGACCGTCGAATTACTCGGTGTTATCGGCACCGCCGCACTTACCGAATCAGCCCAATTCCGGCATAACACATGCACTCCCTACAACCCGCCGTTTCGGACAGACCGTGCTGTTCCCGAAAGCAGATTACAGTTTGCTTCTAAGTCTCAATATGCCATAGCTCTCCACGTTGCCCAATTTGCCAAACCGACTCTGACTTCCGATACTGACGGTTGAGACGCGAGCGGCGGCCCGACGCTCGCGCGGATTGATGTCGGGAACGTGACCCGACTTCGAGACATTCCGGACAGGGAGGTCGAAGCCCTCGAGGCGAGTAATGGAATCGCGCGACATCATCGTTCTTTCTCCTTCGGGTGCCGCCGATCCGTCGCTCGCTATCGCCGCCTGCCGGGCGGGCGCGTGCGGGGTGCTGGATCTCGAGTTCGCCACCCGCGCCGCGGCCGAGCCGGCACTTGCCAAACTGGCCAAGTTCGCAACCGGGTTCGGCGTCCAGCTCCGTGCCGACGCCGCAGACCTGTTCGACCTCGTGGCCGGGTTCAATCCCGCGGTGGTGATCCTGGCCGGCGCGGATTCGTCCACGCTCACTTCCCGCATCAACGACCTGAAGCGCCAAAATGTGGTGGTCCTGCGCGAGGCGGTCAGCGTCGCGGAAGCCGCGCGCGCGGTCGAACTCGGCGCGGCGGGTGTCGTGCTGAAGGGCCACGAGGCCGGCGGGCGGGTCGGCGCGGACACGTCGTTCGTGCTGATCCAGAAGTGGCGGCACCGGGCCGAGAAGAGCGGCCCCGATGTTCCGTTCTGGGTGCGCGGCGGGGCCGGCACGCACACGGCGGCGGCGTGCCTCGCCGGCGGCGCGCGGGGGCTGGTTCTCGACTCGCAAATCCTGCTCACGCGCGAGTCGCCCGTTTCCGATGCCCTCCGCAAGCGCATCGGCGGGCTGGACGGGGGGGAGGCCCTCGTGCTCGGGTCGCGGCTCGGCGAGGCGTACCGGATTTACGCCCGCCCGGACTGCGCCGGCGCACAGGAGTTGGCGAAGGACGACGAGCGGCTCCAGAACGCCGCGCTTTCGGCCGAAGAGAAGCTGACCGCGTGGCGCGACGCGGTTCGCGCGCGGGTCGCGGCCGATCCGGCAGACGGCGTGTGGCTGGTCGGGCAGGACGTCGTGACCGCGGCGCCGCTGGCGGCGAAGGGCGTGACCGTCGCCGGTGTGGTGCAGCTCCTCTGCGAGCGCGCCGGTAAGGCGCTGGAATCGGCCAAGCGGCTGGGGCACCTCCGGCCCGACGCCCCGCTCGCGAAGGCGCACGGGACGAAGTACCCGATCCTGCAAGGCCCGATGACCCGCGTCAGCGACACCGCCGCGTTCGCCGCGAGCGTTGCGGGCGGCGGGGCGCTGCCGTTCCTCGCCCTGGCCCTTCTCCGCAAGGCCGAAACCGAAAAGCTCCTCGCGGAAACGAAAGCGAAGCTCGGCAGCCGGCCGTGGGGCGTCGGCATCCTCGGGTTCGCCCCGAACGAGATCCGGGCCGAGCAGCTCGAAGCGATCCGCGCGTACAAGCCGCCGTTCGCGATCATCGCGGGCGGGCGCCCGGACCAGGCGCGTCAGCTCGAGGCGATGGGCACGCCGACGTACCTGCACGTCCCGGCGCCCGGCCTGCTGAAGATGTTCCTCAAGGACGGCGCGAAGCGGTTCATCTTCGAGGGGCAGGAGTGCGGCGGGCACATCGGCCCGCGGACCAGCTTCGCGCTCTGGGAGGCGATGGTGGAGGTGCTGCTCGAGCACATCGGGATGCGCCCGGCCGACGACCTGCACGTCGTGTTCGCCGGCGGCATCCACGACGCGCGCTCGGCGAGCATGGTGGCCGCGCTGAGCGCACCGCTGGCCGAGAAGGGCGTGAAGGTCGGGGTGCTGCTCGGCACCGCGTACCTGTTCACCGAGGAGGCGGTAAAGGGCGGGGCGATCACCGCGCGGTTCCAGAAGGAAGCGCTGGCGTGCGGCGACACGGTGCTGCTGGAGACCGGCCCGGGGCACGCGATCCGCTGCATCCCGACGCCCTACGCCGACACATTCGAGGTCGAAAAGCGCAAGCTCCGCGCCGAGGGCAAATCGCCGCTGGAGGTGGGTATCGCGCTGGAGCGGATGAACCTCGGGCGGCTACGGGTGGCGAGCAAGGGCGTGGACCGCGCCGCGTCGGTTAACGGCAACGGCAGCGGGCTCGCGGACGTGAGCGGGGACGAGCAGTTCCAGCGCGGCATGTACATGATCGGCCAGGTGGCCGCGCTGTGGGACCGCGTCACCACCATCCCCGAGCTGCACGCGAACGTCTGCGACAGCGTCGTCCTCCCGGAGTCGGCGCTGAGTTCCCTCCACATCGAGCCCGAAGCGCCCCCGCCGTGCGATGTCGCGATCGTCGGGCTGTCGTGCTTCTACCCCGGCTCCACGTCGCTGTGGGGGTACTGGGAGAACATCCTCGCGAAGACCAACGCGGTCATCGAGATCCCGCCCACGCACTGGGATTGGCGCCCGTACTACGACCCGGACCCCCGCGCCCGCGACAAGATGGTGTCGAAGTGGGGCGGGTTCATGTCGGACGTCACGTTCGACCCGCTCAAGTACGGCATCACGCCGAAGAGCATCCCGAACATCGAGCCGCTCCAGCTCCTGCTGCTCGAAGCGGTCAACCAGGCGCTGGGCGACGCCGGCTACCTGGAGCGGCCGTTCAGCCGCGAGCGGACGTGCGCGATCCTGGGCGTGGGCGGCGGCGGGATGCCGCTGTCGGTGGCCTACGGGTTCCGCGCCTGTATGCCGCTGCTCGACTCGATCCCCGGCGTGCCGGTGAAGTCGCAGCAGATCGTGGACCTGGGCGAGGGGATGCTCCCCGAGTGGACCGAGGACTCGTTCCCGGGCATCCTGCTGAACGTCGCCGCGGGCCGGGTCGCGAACCGGTTCAACCTGGGCGGCCCGAACATGGCGATCGACGCCGCGTGCGGCTCGTCGCTGGCCGCGCTCTACGCCGGGGTGCGTGAGCTCCAGGACAACACCAGCGACGTCGCCATCGTGATGGGCGGCGACGCGGTCCAGACGCCCTACGCCTACGTCGCGTTCTCGAAGACGCACGCGCTCAGCCCGAAGGGCCGGTGCCGGCCCTTCGACGCCGACGCCGACGGCATCGCGCTGGCCGAAGGGGTCGGCGTCGCGGTGCTGAAGCGGCTCGCGGACGCGGAGCGCGACGGCGACCGGATTTACGCGGTCATCAAGGGCGTGGGCGCGTCCAGCGACGGCCGCGACAAGGGGCTGACCGCGCCGCGGGCCGAGGGGCAACTGCGGGCGCTGCACCGGGCGTACGCGCAGGCCCGGGTGAACCCCTCCAAGGTCGCGCTCGTCGAGGCGCACGGCACCGGGACCGTGGTGGGCGACCAGACCGAAGCCCGCGCGATCGGCCAACTGATGCGCGACGCCGGCGGGGCCGCGCAGACGTGCGCGATCGGCTCCGTGAAGTCGATGATCGGGCACAGCAAGTGCGCCGCCGGGCTCGCGGGGCTCATCAAGACCGCGTTCGCCCTGCACCACAAGGTGCTGCCGCCGACGCAGGTGGAGAAGCCGAACCCGAAGGCGAACCTGGACGGCGGGCCGCTGTACCTGAACACCGAGGCGAAGCCCTGGGTCCACGGCGCCGGGCACCCGCGCACCGCCGGGGTCAGCGCGTTCGGGTTCGGCGGCACCAACTTCCACACGGTGCTCGAGGAGTACACCGGCGACTTCCTGAACCGCCCCGAAACCGGGCTGCGGCAGTGGCCGGCGGAGCTGTTCGTGTGGCGCCGCGCGGACAAGGCCGCGGTCCTCGATTCGGTCAAGAAGGTGCGCGACGCCCTGGCCGCCGGGGCGCAGCCGACGCCGGCCGATCTCGCGGCCAGCGTGTGGCAGAGCAGCAAGTCGGCCGCCGCGGGCGCCCCGGTGCTGGCGGTGGTCGCGACCTCGCTCGCGGACCTGAAGGACAAGCTCGGCACCGCCCTGGAGGCGCTGCCGAAGGCGACCGACGCCCACACCGACCCGCGCGGCGTGTACTTCTCCGCGAAGCCGGCCGCGGGCAAGGTCGCGTTCCTGTTCCCGGGCCAGGGGTCGCAGTACCCCGACATGCTCGCGCAGGTGGCGATGGCGTTCGGCGAGGTGCGCGAGGTGCTCGACCGCGCGGAGGGGACGCTCGCGGGCGACCTCGACCGGCCGCTCGGCAAGCTGATCTACCCGCCGTCGCCGTTCACCCCCGAGCAGGACGCCGCGAACCGCGACGCGCTCCGGCGCACCGAGGTCGCGCAGTCCAGTATCGGGGCGACGAGCCTCGGCATGTACCGGCTGCTGTCGGCGCTGGGCGTCGAGGCCGACATGTTCGCGGGGCACAGCTACGGCGAGTACACCGCGCTCGCGGCGGCGGGGGCGCTGCCCGAAGACGATCTGGTGCGGCTGTCGTTCAAGCGGGGCCGCGCGATCCGCGAGGCCGCCGCGACGGCGCCCGGCGGGATGATCGCCGCGGACACCACCGCCGAGGCCATCGAGCCGGTGCTGAAGGGCCTGCCCGAGGTCTGGATCGCGAACCACAACTCGCCCACCCAGACGGTGATCGCGGGCACCGAAGCCGGCGTGAAGCGTGCCGCCGAGAAGCTCCAGGCGGCCGGCATCCGGTCGCAGCGGATCGCGGTGGCGTGCGGGTTCCACTCGCCGCTGATCGCGGGCGCGAAGCCGCCGCTCGCGGAGGCGCTCGGACAGGCCAAGTTCGGTGCGCCGAAGAAGCCGGTGTTCTCGAACACCAGCGCCGCCCCGCACCCCGCCGACGGGGCCGCGATCGCCGCGCAACTCGCGGAGCACCTGGTTTCCCCGGTGCGGTTCGCGGACGAAGTGCGGGCCATGCACGCTGCCGGCGCGCGGGTGTTCGTGGAGGTCGGCCCGCAGGCGGTGCTCACGGGCCTCACGGGCCAGATCCTCGCCGGCAAGCCGCACGTCGCGCTCGCGACGGACGCGAAGTCGCGCCCGGGGCTGGTGCAACTCGCCCACGTCCTCGGCCAACTGCTGACCGCCGGCGTGGGCGCGAACCTCGACCGGCTGTTCGTGGGCCGTGCGGTTCAGCCGTTCGACCTCGCGAAGCTCAGCGCCGACACCGGCAAGCCGAAGCCGGCGGCCACCGCGTGGGTGGTCAATGGCGTGCGCAGCCGGCCGATCAACGGGCCGGAGCCGCGGCTGCTGGGGCAGGCTCTGCCCGCGGGTGCGGCACCCGCCGCGACGGCCAAACCCGCCCCCGCGTCTGTACAATCGACGCCCGCGCCTTCTCCTTCCGTGTCGGCCGCTCCTGCCCACGGGGCTTCCCGTGGATCGGCTGAAACGAAGGTGGCGAAAAGCACTGCGCCCGCGCCGCAACTGAACGCCCCTGCGCGTGCTCCGGTGCAAACGACTTCTGCGACTGGGGCCGCTCCGGCTCGCGACTACCAGTCGCGGCCGGTAAATCATGTCGCCGTGCAAACGACTTCTGCGACTGGGTCCGCTCCGGCTCGGGGGGCTGACGCCCCCCGCTCGCCTGGCGCGCCCGGGGTTACCGCACCCGTTCCCTCTACCGCTGCCGTCACCACGCCCTCACGAGCGATGATGCACAACACCGATACACCGCCCGCCCTCCCCGTTCCGTCGGCCAACGGGAACGGCTACGCGCACGCCAGCACCCCGGCGCCGGACGGCGCGGCCGCCGTGATGATGCACTTCCAGGACGTGATGGCCAAGTTCCTGGACACGCAGAAGTCGGTGATGCTCGGGTTTCTCGGCGCGCCCGCGGCAGCCCCGGCCACGGCCGCGCCAGCGAACGGCCACGCGACCTACGCCGCGGTGCCGTACACTAACGGCCACGCGCACACGAACGGTAACGGCAACGGTCACGCATACACGAACGGCAACGGCCACGCGGTCCCGGCCCCGCGGCCGGTGGCCGCCCCGGTCAACCGCGTCGCGCCACAAACGGTCGCCCGACCGGCCGCACCGGTCGCTGCCCCGGCTGCACCCGCTAACGGCCGTAACGGGAAGCACGAGACGAACGGGGCGCACGCCCCGGCTCCGACTCCCGCCCCGGCCCCCGCTCCCGCTCCGGTCGTGGTTGCGGACGCGGGCGCGAAGAAGTCCGGTCAGGTTCTGGACCGGGACGCGCTGCTCGCCCAGCTCCTCGAACTCGTGAGCGAGCGCACCGGGTACCCGAAGGAGGCGCTCAGCATCGACCTCGACCTTGAGGCCGACCTGGGGGTCGATTCGATCAAGCGCGTGGAAGTGCTCGGCGCCCTCGCCGAGAGCATCGAGGCCGGCGCCGACGGCAAACAGCCGAACCTCGAAATGGAAAAGCTCAGCGTCATCAAGACGCTGCGCGGGATCGCGGACTACGTGATGGGCGCGCTGAACGAGGCGGCCCCGCCCGCGAACGGTAAGCACGAACCGGCGGCGCTGCCGGCCGCGCCCGCGGCGGGCACGACCGGCGACCTGCACCCCGGGGCGCGCCAGGGCGACGTGCAGCGGCTCGTGGTGCGGCTGATCGACGCGCCGCTCCCGATCCGGCCCACGTTCAAGCCGCCGACCGGTGCGATCGTCATCACCGACGACGGCCAGGGCACCGCGCGGGAGCTGGCCGACCGGCTCGCGGAACTGGACATCAAGACCGCGCTCGTGCGGCACGGCGGCGGGGACGGGTTCACGGCCGACCTCACCGACCCGGACGAGGTGAGCGACCTGCTCAAGATCCTCCGGTCGAAGGTCGGCCCGGTGTCCGGGCTGATCCACCTGCTCCCGCTGGCCGAACCGCCCGCGGGCGAGTCCGCCGAGCAGCGGATGCGGCGCGAGGTGAAGTCGCTGTACCTGCTGGCCCGCGGGCTCGAAGGCGACATCCGCGAGGCCGGCAAGGGCGGCTCCGCGGTGCTGCTCGCGGTCACCGCGCTGGGCGGCACGATGGGGTACGGGCGCGACCTGCCCGACGACTTCTTCGCGGGGCACGGCGGCATCGCCGGGTTCACGAAGTGCCTCGGGTACGAGTGGCCGGAGGTGACCGTTCGCGCGGTCGACGTGAGCGCCGACGCGCCCGCGCCGCGGCTCGCGGAACAACTGCTCGGCGAACTCGGCGACCCGGACGGGCCGTTCGAGGTCGGCCGCGACGGCGAGTTCCGGAAGACGTGGCAGGTCGATCCGGGGCCGCTCGCCAAAGAGACGGCGGCGATCGAACTCGACGCGAACTCCACCGTTCTCGTGACGGGCGGCGCGCGCGGCATCACCGCGAAGATCGCGCTGGAGATCGCGACGCGGTACAAGTCGCGTCTGGTGCTGGTCGGCAGCTCGCCGGTGCCGGTCGCGGAGCACCCGGACACGACCCCGCTGACGGCGCCCGCGGACCTGAAGGCCGCGCTGATGAAGCTCCTTCAGGCCGAAGGGAAGTCGGCCGCGCCCGCGGCGGTCGAGCAGGCGTACAAGCGGCTCCTGAAGGATCGCGAGATCCGGCAGAACCTGGACGCCATCCGCCACGCCGGGAGCGAGGTCGAGTACCGGTGCGTGGACGTGCGCGACGCCGCGGCGTTCGGCGCGCTCATCACCGGGCTGAACACGACCACGGGCATCACGGGCGTGATCCACGGCGCCGGGGTGATCGAGGACAAGTTGCTGCGGGACAAGACGCCCGAGTCGTTCGACCGCGTGTTCGGGACGAAGGTGGACAGCGCGCTGACGCTGGCCCGCAAGCTGGACCCGGCGAAGCTGAAGTTCTTCGCGCTGTTCGCGTCCATCACGAGCCGGTACGGCAACCGCGGCCAGTCCGACTACGCCGCGGCCAACGAGGTGCTGAGCAAGCTGGCGTGCCAGCTCGACCGCAAGTGGCCGGGGCGGGTGGTGTCGGTGGCGTGGGGGCCGTGGGCCGAGGTGGGCATGGTGGCGGACCTCGCGAAGCACCTCGTCGCCCGCGGGCTCAAGCTGATCGAGCCGGGCGTGGGGGCCGGGTTCGCGGTCGACGAGTTCGTGTTCGGCACGAAGGGCGAGCCCGAGGTGCTGGTGGCGGGCGGGACCGAGTCCGCGCCCAAGCCGGCGCGGCCGAGCGCCCCGGGCGAGTCGTCGCCGGTCCCGACGGGACCGAGCGGCTACCCGATCGCGTCCGGCGCGGGCGGCTGAGGAGTTTTGCCTTCTCCCTATTCATGGGAGAGGGCGGTTGTCTTGCGGACCCAATGCGGCTGGGTAAGGGGACGCCTGCTGACTCGTTGGGCGGCGCTTCTCGCCCTTGCTTTGCGTCGCAAGTCCAGCCCGGTTCCCAATGTTAACGCCATTCGGAACCACCCTCTCCCTTGCGAGAGAGGGGAAATCATATCGGGTCGCGTGGATTGGCTTTCGTCTTCTGTAGCCGGCCTCTGTGAGGCCGGTGCGACACCACCGGAGTAGCACCGGCCTCACAGAGGCCGGCTACAGAATGCAGCCCGCGCAATCCGGTATCACTACCTTTTGCATTATGTCTTCCACCCTCACCGACTCGCCGCTCCCCGCCACGCCGCCCGCGACCGGGTGGGACACGGTGCTCTTCGTGCTGCGCGGCGCCGACCGCGCCGAGTTGCGCGCCCGCGCGCTCTCGCTGGTCGCCGACCTGGAGCGCCGGCCCGACGCCGAACTCATCCCCCTCGCGGCGGCGCTCGCGGCGGAACTCCAACCCGGCGGGGCGCGGCTCGCGGTGGTCGCCGGCTCGCACGCCGACCTGCTCGCGCGGCTGACCCGCGCCGCGGACCGGCTCGGCGACCCGAAGGTCAAGCAGATCCGCGATTCCAACGGGGCCTACTACTTCTCCGAACCGCTCGCGGAGCAGGGCACGGTGGCGCTGCTGTTCCCCGGCGAGGGGGCGCAGTACCTGAACATGCTCGCCGACCTGTGCGGCGTGTTCCCGGAGGTCGAAGACACGTTCGCGTGGTCCGACCAACTGTCCGCGGAAGCGGGGCGGCCGGAGGCCTCGCTGCGCCGGATGCTGCACCTCCCACTGAGCGCGACCGCCGAGGAAAAGGCCGCCGCGGAAGCGGAACTGCGGGGCCTGGGGCCGTCCATCTTCGGCGTGCTGCTCGCGGATCAGGCGATCTACCGCGTGATCGAGCACCTCAAGGTGCCCGTGGCCGCGATGGCGGGGCACAGCGCCGGGGAGCTCGGCGCGCTGCTGGCGAGCGGGGCAATGGACACGCGCGAGTCGCACGGCTCGCGGCTGCCCGACATCATGGAGGTGATGCAGCGCCAGGAGGCCGACGCCGGCGGCCCCGATGTGGCGCTGCTCGCCGTGGGCGCCAGCAAACAGACCATCACCGAGGTCGCCGAGGCGGTCGCGGGCGGGGCGGTGATCGTCGCGATGGACAACTGCCCGCACCAGTGTGTGGCGGTCGGGCCGACCCACCTCGTCGCGGCGGTGGAATCGGCGCTCGCCGAGAAGGGCGTGATCGCGGAGCGCCTCCCGTTCAAGCGGCCGTACCACACGCCGCTGTTCGAGCCGTACATGGGGGCGTTCCGCGAGCTGTTCGCGGCCGTCCCGTTCGGCGGCCAGCACACGCCCATTTACAGCTGCTCGACCGGCGCGCTGTTCCCTTCGGACCCGGACGCGATGCGGGAACTGGCCGTGAACCACTGGGTTCACCCCGTCGAGTTCACGCGGCTGATCGAGAACATGCACGCCGACGGGGTGCGGCTGTTCGTGGAGTGCGGCCCGCGCGGGAACCTGTCCGCCTTCGTGGAAGACATCCTGCGCGGCAAGCCCTTCGCCGCGATCCCGGCCAACGTCCCCCGCAAGAGCGGCCCGACGCAGATCAACCACATGGTCGCACAACTCGTGGCGCACGGCGTTGAACTCAACTTGGGTCACCTGTTCGGGGCGCGGGACGAAGACCCGGCCCCCGGTCCCCTCACCGTTCTCGCCGACCCTGTCAGCGGAGCTTCTGTGGGTCACTGGGAAGGGAAGGGGAGTTCCGCCGACCTGCAACAAGCTGCGCCCACCGGACCGGCGGGCGAGCGGAGGGCGGTGGGGCGGTCCGACTTTGCCGTACACGACTACCTGCGCGTGATGGGGCAGTTCCTCGACACCCAGCGCGAGGTGATGTCGGCGTTCCTCGGGAGCCCGTTCGTTCCTTCGGCGCCGGCGCCCGCTGTTGATCGCCTCGTTCCCGTCGAGCCCGTATCCGCTCCGGCGTCCGAGGCGCTCCCGCCATTCTGTCTCGTCGAGACGGTGGTTCATCACGAGCCCGGGCGCGAGATCGTGTTCCGGCGCGTTCTGGACGAGCGCGAGGACCGGTACGCCTCCGACCACACTTTGGGCGGGCGCGGGGTGAGCCGCGAAGACCCGGGGCAGAACGGGCTGCCCGTGCTGCCCATGACGTTCAGCCTCGAAGCGATGGCCGAGGCCGCGTCGCTGCTCGTACCGGGCAAAGTGGTGATCGGGCTGCGCAACATCCGGCTGTTCCGGTGGCTCCCGCTCGACCCCGAAACGACCACGCTTGAGGTGCGGGCGACGGTCGCCGTGGTCGATCCCGGGACCGGCGCCGTCGAAGTCCGGGCGGACGTGCGCGACCTCGGCAACTCGTTCCTCCGCGACGGCGCCGGCAAGGCGTCCGCGGAGGCGGTGGTGCTCCTCGCCGACCGCTACCCGGACCCGCCGGCGCCGCTGCCGTTCGAACTGACCGACGCGGTGCCGTGCAAGAGCACGGTCGAGGACCTGCGCCGGAACATGTTCCACGGGCCGGTGTTCCAGATGATCCGCACGCTCGACACCACCGGGCGCGAGGGGATCGAGGGGACGCTGGAGGTGCAGTCGCGGGACACGTGGTTCCGCTCGAACCCCGACCCGCAGTTCGCCCTCGACCCCGTCCTCATGGATGCGGCGATGCACATCCTGGGGGCGTGGCACCTCGAGCAGCCGGACTGGACCGGCCGCATCCTGCTGCCGTTCGAGGTGCAGAAGGTCGAGTACTTCGGCCCGACGCCGCAGGTCGGCGCGCACGTCCTGGTGCGCGGGCACAACGAGCAGGAGTCGGCCCGGCACTTCCGGCACGGCCTCGAAGTGTTCGACGAGACCGGGAACGTGTGGCTGCGGCTCACCGGCGCGGGCTACTGGCGGTTCTACCTGCCGTTCGGGCACGTCAACTTCTTCGGGCCGAAGGACGAGTACTACCTGAGCCGCGAGTGGGCGGAAGCCGCCACGGGGAATTCGGAATTCGGAATTCGGAATTCGGAACAGAAGACACAAGGCAATTCGACTCCGCACTCCGCATTTGCAAAGTGCTACTTCCTGGAACCGCCCGCGGACCTGAAGCAGCCGGTGCTGCGCGCCGCCGGGGCGCGCGTGACGATGACGCCGGCCGAACTGGCCGTGTTCGGCACCTGGTCGGGCACCGACGCCGAACTGAACGACTGGTTCTTCGGGCGGATGCTCGCGAAGGACGCGGTTCGCAGCGCGTGGTCGCAGAAGCACGGCGAGGCGATGTTCCCCGCCGACATGGAAACAGAAACCGCCGATGGGCGGATCGTGTGCCGACCGCGCGGCGCTGCCAAGAGCGAGGCGTTCCCGAACGTGGCAGTCGCTGTTGCGGACGGGAAGGTGGCGGCGTTCGCGGCGTTCGCCGAGCGGGTGGGAATCGCCCTTCAAACGGTTCCCAAGAACGCGACGCCGGAAGCCGACGCCGAGGCCCGAACGGCGGTCGCCTGTGGGGCCGTTGCCGACGCCCTGGGCGTTCCGCGCGAGGGCTGCACCCTACAATCACTCGACGCGAACACCGGCGCCGCGCGGGTGACCGCGGGCGGGGCCGCGGTCCGCGTTCAGACGGCCCGTAACAAAGACGCGGTCGTCGCGACCACCCTGTGCGAGCCGGCCTGATGCGAACCGCCGACGAAGTTCTCTCCGCGCTGAGCGACGTGGTGCGCCAGACGTTCCCCGACCGCGACTTTCCCGACGCGGTCGATGCGTCCACCCGCGCCTTCGGCGATCTGGGGCTGGCGTCCATCGACCTCGTCGTGCTGGCCGAGCGGCTGGACGCCCACTTCGGGCGCCGCTTGCCCTTCGGATCGTTCCTGAAGGGACTACGCGACCGGGCCGCGGACGACCTCGAACTCGGCGACCTCGTCGCCTTCCTGCAACAGCACGTCTGATACCGGGCGAAGAGGGAGCGGAGCAGGAAGGCAACCTACCCCCCGGCCCCCTCCCTGACCTGAAGGGAGGGGGCCGGGGGGGGAGCAGTGGTCTCGGAGCTGAAGGAACACGCGGGAGTAAAGGCAACCTACTCCCCGGCCCCCTCCCTGAAGGGAGGGGGTGGCGCCGAGAGGAGTGGTCCCGGCGCGGGCGGGGTGCGCGGGGCGCAGACCCACCCCCAGCCCCTCCCTGCAGGGAGGGGAGCAAAACACGGGCGAACGCCAAGCGTGGCACGCGCCTCTCGCTATGGGAACGTTCCTATCGGCGCCAACCCCCTCCCTTCCCGCCGGCTCACGGAAGCTCGGCTGACCGGGCCGGCGAACACGACGAGGGGCTGGGGGGGGTAGGTTGCCTTTACTCCCCCTCCCTTCAGGGAGGGGGTTGGGGGTGGGTCCGCTTCGCGCACCCCTCCCGCGCCGGGACCGCTCCTCTCGGCGCCACCCCCTCCCTTCCCGCCGGCCAACGGAAGCTCGGCTGACCGGGCCGGCGAGCACGACGAGGGGGCTGGGGGGGCAGGTTGCTTTTTGCAACCACGCACCAACCGCACGGCACCACTGGTTCTTTCAGAAGCCGTTGGAGCTTCCAGAAGTGCCGCAACAGACCGGATTGGTACCACACCGCACGTGAGCAGTCATGCCCGAAGTCGAAGTTAACGGCACGCGCCTCTTCTACCAGCAGGACGGCACCGGGCCGGACGTGGTGCTCGTTCACGCCGTCACCAGCAACCAGGCCGTGTGGGTGCTGAGCGGGTTGCCCGAGGCGCTTGCGACCGAGTACCGCGTCACCACCTACGACATGCGCGGTCACGGGGCCAGCGCCCGGCCCGCCACCGGGTACACGTCCGCGGTGATGGTCGAGGACTTCCGCCAGCTCCACGCTGCACTCGGGCTCAAGCCCGCTGTGTTGGTCGGGCACAGCTTCGGCGGGGTGGTGGCGATGCACGCCGCCGCCGTCGCGCCCGAGTGCGTCGCCGGCGTGATCCTCTCGGACTCGTTTTTCCCGGGGCTGAAGCACGTCGAACCGAACTTCGGGAAGATGAGCATCTGGGTCGATCTGCGCGAGCAGTTCGCCAAGGTGGGCGTCGAACTCGGCGAGACGGTGGACTTCTCCCGGCTGTTCCGTGAAACCGCCGCCCTGAGTTCCGCGAAGTTGAAGGAGCTGGAAGACATCTTCGGTCCGTTCGGGCGCGGGTGGCTGCGTCAGCTCCCGAAGCTCGCGGAAACGACGTGCGGCGAAGAGGTGCTGACCGAGGCCGGGCTGACCGCCGACGTGCTGGCCGGCATCCGTAGACCGGTGGTCGCTCTGTACGACGAATTCTCCCCCTTCCTTGCAACGTCGCGTTGGCTAGAACAACATCTTTCGGGGTGTACGGCCGAGATCATTCCGGCCGCCAAGCACCTCGCGATGTTCGATAACACCGCTGGCTTCACCGATGCTGTTCGGCGGCACCTGAAGCGACTCACCCCACCAGAACGATGTACTTCGCCGCCTTTATCCTGAAGAACCTCACGCGGCGCCCGGTCCGCACCGCGCTCACGGTGCTCGGGTTGGCGGTCGCGGTCGGTAGCATGATCGCGCTGCTGGCGGTCAGCTACAACGTCGAGCGGTCCGTCGAGTCGGCGTTCGATGTCCGCCGGGTCGATCTGGTGGTCATGCAGAAGGGCAAGCCGTTCGGTTTGGACAGCGAGTTCAGCGAGCGACTCGTCGCGGCCACCCGGGCCATGCCCGAGGTGGAGCGCGTGTCCGAAGGGCTGGTGGGTAACGCTAACGTGTACCGCGACAGCGGCACGGTGGACAACGACATCATCCTGGTCCAGGGCTGGAAGCCGGACAACTTCGGCTACGAGGACATGGAGCTGATCGAGGGCCGATTGCTCCAACCCGGCGATCAGCACAAGGTGATTATCGGCCGCATCCTGGCCGGTAACCTGCGGGACAAGGGGAACGTCGGGCACAACGTTGGTCAGAAGTTACGGTTCGTCGGCGACCCGGACAACCCTTATGAAATCGTCGGCATCTTTAAAAGCCGGGTCGTGTTCGAAGAGGGCGGGGCCGTCGTCCCATTCGACGACGGACAAACGTTACACACCAAACCCGGAAAGGTGACCGGGTTCTCCGTGCGCGTCAAAAAGGGCGGCCCCGATTCGACCGCGGAAGTGGAAGCGGTCCGGCAGCAGATCGAGGCGCTTCGCGACGCGAAGGACCCGACCGTTCGGCTCGTCGCCAACCCGCCGGACAAGTACGTCGAGCAGGTGTCGCAACTCCAGCTCATCCGCGCGATCACTTGGCTCGTGTCGGCGATCGCGTTCGCGGTGGGCACGATCACCATGATGAACACGATGGCGATGTCGGTGCTGGAACGCACGCACGAGATCGGCATCCTGAGGGCGGTCGGTTGGCCTCGGTTCCGGGTCATCCGCATGATCCTGGGCGAGGCCGCCATGATCGCGCTGGGGGCAACGCTCATGGGCGTGGTCATTGCGTTTGTTGGGATGCAGTCGCTGACTCTTTCGCCCAAGGTGAACGGGTTCATTGAGCCGGACTTGTCCCTGGTGGTGATTCTGAAGGGGGCGGCGATCACCCTCCTGATCGGGTTAATCGGCGGCGCGTACCCCGCGTACCGGGCGGCCCGGCTCCTGCCGACGGAGGCGCTGCGCCATGACTGACCGCCCCGCCGACTACCTGCTCTTCGGCGAGCAACTCGCGAAAACGTACCCCGATGGCGACGTGCGCGCGCTGAACGGCGTCACGCTGGGCGTGCGCGCCGGGCAGCACGTGGCGATCACCGGCCCGTCCGGGTGCGGCAAATCGACGCTCCTGAACCTGCTCGGCGTGCTCGACACGCCCGACGCGGGGGAGGTGTACTACCGCGGCGAGCCGCTCTCGAAGGACCACAACCTGAACCACTTCCGCGCCCGGCAGATCGGGTTCGTGTTCCAGTCGTTCTTCCTGATCCCGACGCTGACGGCGAAGGAGAACGTGCAGGTGCCGATGTTCGAGGGGCCGGCCCTTTCCGCCCGGGCGCGGGCGAAGAAGGCCGAGGAACTGCTCGAACTGGTCGGGATGCTCAAGCGGGCGAACCACCTGCCGGTTCAGCTCTCGGTGGGCGAGCGGCAGCGGGTGGCGCTGGCCCGGTCCCTGGCGAACGACCCCGCGATACTGCTGGCCGACGAGCCCACCGGTAACCTCGACTCCGACAACGCCGTCAAGGTGCTCGACCTGTTCGCGTCGCTCCAGAAGGCGCGCAACCTCGCGCTCCTGGTGGTCACCCATAGCGACGAAGTGGCCCAGCGCGCCGACCGCGTGATCCGCATGAAAGACGGGCGCGTGGTGAGCGACTCCGCGAACGGCCGCGCCGCGCCGGCCGGCGGGCCGGGCTGACGGTTGGCGCGGTTCGCCTTGTCCGCTGGCGGTTGTGGGTTTAATCTCCGGGCGCTCGACGGACCCGGAGGTGAGCCCGATGCGCGTCGCGATTGTGATTCCGGCCCGGTTCGCGTCCTCGCGACTGCCCGGCAAGCCCCTGCTGAGGGACACCGGCAAGTACCTGATCCAGCACGTTTACGAGCGGGCGTGCGAGACGAAGTGCGCCGACACGGTGGTCGTGGCGACCGACCACGAAGACATCCGCGCCGCGGTGGCCAGTTTCGGCGGGCGGGTCGCGATGACCCGCGCCGACCACCCGTCCGGCACCGACCGCGTGGCCGAGGTCGCCGCGACCCTCACGGCGGACGTGGTCATTAACGTGCAGGGGGACGAACCCCAACTGGAACCGGACGCGATCGACCTGTTGGCCGACCTGATGCGTGACGGGTCCGACATGGCCACCCTGGCGGTGCCCATTCCGGACCTCGAAGCGTATCGCAACCCCAACGTGGTGAAGGTGGTGTGCGACGACCGCGGGCGGGCGCTGTACTTCTCGCGCTCGCCGATCCCGGCGGTGCGGGACGACGAGCCGGATTTCGCCGCGCGCCCGGCCCGGTTCCTCCAACACCTGGGCGTGTACGCGTACCGCCGCGAGTTCCTGCCGCGGATCGCCGCGACGCCGGCGCACCCGCTGGAACAGTCGGAGAAGCTGGAGCAGCTCCGCGTGCTCGGCACCGGTGGTACGATCAGCGTCGGGGTGGTGGCGCACGCGCACCGCGGGGTCGATACCCCCGCGGACTACGCCGCGTTCGTGCGGTGGTACCGCTCGGCGGATAGCGGCGTTCGTCGCGCGGCGTGACCGCGTGGCCGATCCGTCGGCGGGCGCATAAGTCAGATTCGTCTCGACAGGTTCGCGCCCGTGGGCGGCGCGACGAAAAGGGAAGCCGGTGCGATTCCGGCGCAGGGCCGCTGCTGTGTTCGGCCAGGGTTCGGGCACCCGCCACTGTGATTCGTCACGGGAAGGCCGCCCGCCGCCCGCTACGAGCCGTAAGCCAGAAGACCTGCCTGTCGTTCACCCGTTCGGTGCCTCGGAACCAGGCGACCGGCCGACAGGCGCTCCGTGCGCGTGCGCACCCGTTTGTCCGCTTTTGCCCCTCCGCAGGCACCCGGTTCGCCCGTCCCGGCGAACAAGGAGCCGTGCGTGTTCACCGACTACCAGTCCCGTTTGCCGCGCGTTCTTCTGCTGCTGTCGCTGGTTGCGGCCGCGGCTCTTGTGCGCCAGCTCTCGCACCCGCAGAACTTCACGCCGGTCGGGGCGCTGGCGATCTTCGCCGGGGCGTGCTTCGCCGACCGGCGGCTTGCGGTTCTGGTTCCGCTCGCCGCTTTGGTTCCCGGCGACCTCGCTGCCGGGATGCACGTGCTCGTGCCGGCCGTGTACGGGAGCCTCGCGCTGAACGTGTTACTGGCGCGCCGGCTGCGGAAGGGCCGGACGGCGGCCTCGACCGCGGCGGTCACGCTCCTCGGGGCGGTCCAGTTCTTCGTCACCACCAACTTCGCCACCTGGCTGGTTTTCTACCCGCACACGCTCGGCGAACTGGTGTCGTGCTACGTCGCCGCGGTTCCGTACTTCCGCAACACCCTGCTCGGGGACGCGACGTTCGTGGCGCTGCTTTTTGGCGCGCTGGCCCTGGCCGAGCGCGCGCTCCCGGCCGTCCGCGAGCCCGTGCCCGCGGCGGCCAACTGACGGAGGCGGTCGTGCGAATCGTGTCCCTGCTCCCCAGCGCCACCGAGATCGTTTGCGAACTCGGGCTCGGTGATGCGCTCGTGGGGGTGACTCATGAGTGCGACTACCCGGCGTTCGTGACCGCGCTTCCCAAAGTGACCCGCACGCTGATCCCGCACGATGCCACCAGCCGTGAGATCGACGCCCTGGTGCGCGAGCGTCTGCAAACGCAACGGGCGCTCTACACACTTGACCTGCCGACGCTGGAGCGCTTGAAGCCGGACCTGATTGTGACCCAGGCGCTGTGCGACGTGTGCGCGGTGGCCGAAGCCGAGGTGACCGCGGCGGCCTGTACGCTGCCCGGCCGGCCGCGGGTCGTGAACCTCGAACCGACCTCGTTGGGGGACGTGTTCGACACGTTGCACTTGGTCGCCGACGCGGCGGGCGTGCCCGCACGGGCGGACCTCGCCGTGGCCGCGCTGCGTGAACGGATCGGGGCGGTCGCTAAGCGTTCGGAACAGGTGACCGCTCGCCCCCGGGTGGTCGTGCTGGAGTGGCTCGACCCGCCGTTCAGTTGCGGGCACTGGACCCCGGAACTGGTTCGACTGGCCGGGGGCGACGAGGTGCTCGGCGTGTCCGGGGGGCCGTCGCGCACGCTCGCCTGGGCGGACGTGGTCGCGGCGCGGCCGGACGTGCTGCTGGTTGCGTGCTGTGGCTTCTCGCTGGAGCGGACGCTCGTCGATCTTCCGGCGTTCCGGGACTGCCCGGGGTGGGAGGCGCTTCCGGCGGTTCGTTCCGGGCGGGTGTACGTCACCGACGGTAATGCGTACTTCAGTCGGCCCGGGCCGCGCCTCGTGGACAGCGCCGAGATCGTCGCTCACGCGCTTCATCCCGCCCTTCACCCGCTCCCCGCGGGGTTGCCTGCCGCCCGCCGGCTGACGCGCGAAGAGATCGAGAACGTTCGGCCGGTGAGCGTATGAGGCCGAAGGTCCTGTTGTCGTGGAGTTCGGGCAAGGACTCCGCCTGGGCGCTGCACGTTCTGCGACAGCGCGGTGAGGTAGAGGTTGTTGGGCTGGTGACCACCCTGAACGAGGCGTTCGGGCGGGTGGCGATGCACGGCGTTCGGGCCGAACTGGTCCGCGCGCAGGCCGAGGCCGCCGGGCTACCGCTGTGGACGGTCCCGTTGCCGTGGCCGTGCTCGAATGATCAGTACGAGAGCCGGATGCGCGGGCTCGTGGAACGTGCGAGAGCCGCGGGCGTCAGCGGGCTCGCGTTCGGTGACCTGTTCCTGGCCGATGTCCGCGCCTACCGCGAGCGGCAGTTGGCCGGGTCCGGGATCGAGCCGCTGTTCCCACTGTGGGGGGCTCCGGCGGACACGCCCGCGCTGGCGCGGGAGATGATCGGCGCAGGGCTCCGGGCCACGCTGGCGTGCGTCGATCCGAAGCAACTCGCCCCGCAGTTCGTCGGTCGGGAGTTCGACACGCGGCTTTTGGCCGAACTGCCGCCGGGCGCCGACCCGTGCGGGGAGAACGGCGAGTTCCACACCTTCTGCCACGCCGGCCCGGTGTTCGATCGGCCGATCCCGGTGCGGGTCGGCGACACGATCGAACGGGACGGGTTCTGCTTCGCGGACCTGCTGCCGGGCGCCGCACCCGAGTGAACCGCCGCGTTTGCAGATGTTGCGGGTGGCGCGTTCCGGGCGCCGCCGTTCACTTTTCGGAACAACGATTCGCACCGGAAACGCGGGGGCTCGGTTCGCGCGCCGGCGGGGGCGTCCCGCTGATTGTTCCGGTTCCGGCGGGCGATATACTGATAGTTTGGTACCGTCGCACCCCAGGGACCGTTGCTCGATGACCAAACACATCTTCGTGACCGGTGGCGTGGTCAGCTCGCTCGGGAAGGGCTTAACGTCGGCTTCGATCGGCCTCTTGTTGGAGAAGCGCGGGCTGCGGGTGCGGCTCCAGAAACTCGACCCCTATCTGAACGTGGACCCCGGAACGATGTCGCCGTACCAGCACGGCGAGGTGTACGTGCTCGACGACGGCACCGAGACCGACCTCGACCTGGGGCACTACGAGCGGTTCACCCACGCCACCCTGAATAAAGACTGTAACTACACGACCGGCAAGATCTACCTCTCGGTGATCGAAAAGGAGCGCCGCGGCGACTACAAGGGCAAAACGGTTCAGGTGATCCCGCACGTCACGGACGAGATCAAGTCCTGCATCCGGAAGATGGTCGCGCCGGACGTTGACGTGGTCATCACGGAGATCGGCGGGACCGTCGGCGACATCGAGGGCATGCCCTACTTCGAGGCGATCCGGCAGTTCGCGCTGGATGTCGGCAAGCACAACTGCCTGTTCGTCCACCTCACGCTCGTCCCGTACCTGAAGGCCGCGGGCGAACTGAAGACCAAGCCGACGCAGCGCAGCGTCCGCGACCTGCGCGAGATCGGCATCCAGCCCGACATCCTGATCTGCCGCACCGAGCGCGACATTCCGAAGGACGAGTGCGAGAAGATCGCGCTGTTCTGTAACGTCGAGCGCAACGCGGTGATTGAGGAGAAGGACAAGGAGTTCAGCATCTACGAGGTGCCGCTGAGCCTCGCCGACAACAAGCTCGACGCGCTGGTGGTGGAGAAGCTCGCGCTGACCCAGGCGAAGCCGCTGGACATGAGCGCCTGGCGCGCGATGCTCGACCGGATGCGCGCGCCGGCGCACGAGGTCACCATCGGGTTCGTGGGCAAGTACGTGAAGCACCGCGACGCGTACAAGAGCGTGTACGAGTCGATCGACCACGCCGGCATTGCCAACAACGCGAAGGTGCGGGTGATCCGGATCGAGTCCGACAAGCTCGCCGAAGAGGGCGCGGCCCAGGCGCTCGCGGGCGTGGACGGGCTGCTCGTCCCCGGCGGGTTCGACAAGCGCGGGATCGAGGGCAAGATCGACGCCATCCGGTTCGCTCGCGAAACCGGGCTGCCGTTCTTCGGCATTTGCCTCGGGTTGCAGTGCGCGACGATCGAGTTCGCGCGGAACGTGGCGGGCCTGGAAGGGGCCAACAGCACCGAGTTCGATAAGGCGTCGCCGCACCCCGTGGTGTGCCTGCTGGAGGAGCAGGTGAACGTCACGAACCTGGGCGGGACGCAGCGCCTGGGCGCGTATCCCTGCCACCTGGTGCCCGGCACGAAGGCGCGTGCCGCCTACGGCGTGGACGTGGTCAGCGAGCGGCACCGGCACCGGTACGAGGTCAACAACGCCTACCGCGAGAAGCTCGCCGCCGCCGGGTTGGTGTTCTCGGGCACGAGCCCGTCCGGCGATCTGGTGGAGGCGATCGAACTGCCGAACCACCCGTGGTTCGTGGCCGTGCAGGCGCACCCGGAGTTCCTCTCCAAGCCGACCAAATCGCACCCACTGTTCCGCGACTTCGTCGGCGCCAGCTTGGCGCGACGACTCGGTAAGAAGCCGGTCGCGGTTGTCATGGAATAAAGGCCAAGACTGATTGGCCTTTATTTCAACAGCCCGCAACTCCAGGACCGCATCCGGGGGCAACTCGGGTCGGGTGCGATTGGGGCGCCCGGGTTTACCCGCCTCGGGCCTTCCCGGTTCCCTTCCGGGGCAACGCCCGCTTCACCTGCGGTCTATCGGACGAAGGCGCTTGGGACGAATTCGACGAGTTCTGGTTGAGTCGAACTTCCAGAACCGCGATCCGTGCCTTCAGAGTTGCAATCATCGCCAGCACCGCGGCTGGGGGCGCCGCCGGCAGTTGGTTCCACAACTCCTTGGGGAGTGGTGGTGTCGCGCCCATCACACACGAGTTTGTGCTTCCGGCACGGGGCGGTAAGTCGATTGCCGATCGGCTCCCGTGAACGGTTACCGATACAGAAAGCACTTCGTACATCCGGATCTGTAGCGCGCTGGCTTCGCACCTTGATCGTCTCGCCTGTCACAGCGATTTCTTTGCAGATCCCGTGAGCACCGGCATTTTCGGTCTCGAAAGTGGAAGTGCGTTGACCGTGGCGCCCCACGGGTGCGGTGCCATCAGGTTAGTAGGGAGACGAAGCCGCAGCGAGCGTCATACGAATCATGCGGTCGCGGTCCGAGTGTCGTCTGCGTGGGGAAACACGGACGAGTGGGTGCTGCCCTACGGGCGGCACTCGCGGACGGGACAGACGATGGGGCAGGAGTCGGCGTTCCGCGGGTGATTCGCTGCCCATTCGCTGGTACGGCACTACCACCGAATCGCGCCCTCAAAACCCAGACAATCGCTCCCGATGAACCGATCCGGGCTTCCGCGCAACGCAAAACGCCTGCCGTAAAACATTTCTGTGGCAGTTCTTACGGCGGGTGCTGGTTCGGCATAGGGAACACCCGTCTCGGGCGAGAACCGGTGCGGTCGCTCACCCGAGGCAGCTCGAACGGCCAGAACTACCACGCAAGGGGGAATCGGCGATGTGCGTGAGATCGATGCCGCGTCCGAGTCACAGAGGGGCGTTTCACCTCAGCGTTCACGCCCCTCTGTTCGGAGGATTACGCCTTCACCAGGATGGCCCCTTCGCCGTTGCGGAGGGTGATCGAGGTGACATACTGGCCCAGCGTGCCGTTCGAGTTCACGATCCGGTACGTGCCGCCGAGCTGGTGCGTCGTCGCGGTGTTGTTGCCGGTCGTCCCTTCGCCCTTACCCTGGGCGTACGACAGGGGCTTGTACAGCACCAGCGCGTTCTCGTACTCGCGCGCCATCACTTGGTACGTGAGGGCCGAATTCGCCGGATCGGTTCCGGTGGCGAACACCTTCATGGAGCCGACCGGCGCGCCGACGTTCACGTTCACCGCCGGGGACCAGTGCTCGGTCCACGAGGACGACGGGCTGTCGCCGCCGAAGAACATCAGGAACGAGCGGTCCGGGTCCGCGACCATGTAGTAGTACGCCAGCGTCGCGAGCTGCGTGCGCGAGTCGTACCGCGACCCGCCCTCGGGGCTGCTGTCGATCACCAGGTACGGCGCGTTCGGGCTGTTCAGCCGCCGCTGGATGAGGTTCATCGCGTCGCCCACCTCGGACCAGTTGGCGGACATGGGGCGGATGAGGAACTCCTCGAACGACCCCGCGGAACCGGCGGTGATCGCGTCCGCGGTGGCGGCCCCGCCCGCGGTGTTCGCCAGCACCCAGCGCGGGGCGATGGCGCGCGACACGGCGCTCATCAGCGCGCCGGAGTCCTCGGCGAACGTGGCCGTCGGCTCCAGCACGCTGGTGCCCGCGAACGGCACCTTGCCGGTCGCGTTGTCCATGAACACCCCGTCGGCCAGCGGGTTATCGGTCAGCAGTTGGACATGGTACTCCTGCGCCCAGTGCCGCACCGCGGACGACGACGGGTTCGTCACGAACCGCATCTGGCCGTAATAGGGGTAGAACAGCCGCGTCTCGTACACGAACCGGGCGTCGAAGCCCGCCTGGCGGTTGGCGTACTCGGCGTCGTTCAGGTAGCCGTCGTGGTCCTTGTCCGCGGCGTAATCGAAGGCCGGGATGGTGCCCGTACTGGCGCCGTTGGCGTTCACGTAGTCGCGCCCGAAGATCGTCTTCAGTTCCGGGCTGGAGCCGGCCGCGCCCGCGGTGACGCGGAGCCGCACCGAGTACAGCAGCGCGCCGCCGGGCGTCGCCGCGGCCGGCACCCAGTCCTTCGGCGGGTCGAACGTGATCCGCCCCGAGGTCCGCAGCGCCGCCGTCTGGTCGGATGTCAGGGTGAGCGCCTTCCAGGCGGTCGGATTGCCGCTTGCGTCCACGGCGGTGGTGTACTCCCACACGCCCGACCAGTTCCCCGTCGCGCCGTTCCCGAGCGTGATGTTCATCTCGCGGAACTTCTCGACGTATCCGAACGACGTGGTGGTGCCCGCGCCCCCGAGCGACGCGGCCGTGGCGCGCCCGCCGCGCACCGCCGAAGTCATGTCCGTCGGGGTCGCGGTGCCGTTGGACTGGTACGCGCCCCAGAACCAGTTCACCGGCTGCGACGACGGGCTGGAGCCGGTGAACGCGGTGGCCTTCGTGACGTGGTAGAACGCCAGCTCGCGCGACACCCCGGCGCGGTCCGCGTACGCGAGCCAGCTCGTCAACAGCCCCTGGTAGAGGTTCGAGACGTTGCTGTAGATGAGCTGCGGGGTGTCCGGGCTGGCGCCCTGGATGGCGCCGAGGTAGCTGGGGTTCGGGATCACCAAGTCGACGCTGTTGCGGAGCAGTTGCTGCTCGAAGGCGCCGGTGATCGGGGTGCCGCTGTACGCGAGCTGCGCGATGCGGATGTAGCTGTAGTGCCGCGGGATCTCCGGGGCCGGCAGCGGGTCCATGTTGGGGTTCGCGACGGTCAGCGTGATCTCCTTGGAGGTCACGTTGCCGGCGCTGTCGAACGCGCGGACGGTGAGCGTGTACGTCCCGTTGACGACCGTGGTGCTGTCGAACGTCCACTCGGCCGGCGTCGTTGCGGACACCGCGCGGACCTGGTTGTTGAGCCGGAACTCGATGCGCTCGAAGTCACCGGTGATGGCGGCGCGGAAGGTGACCTCGCCGGTCACGCTGCCCCCGCTGGCCCCGTTCACGCGGGTGACCGCGATCTGCGGCCCGGTGGACTGGCCCGCGGGCTTGGCCTCGAAGTCGTCCACGGTGAGCGCGCCGGACACCGCCGCTTTGCGCCCGACGCCCGCCTTGCCGGCCGCGGTGATGCCCGCGTCGCGGAGGTCCAGCACGAAGTCGGGGCTGTCGGACCACGAGCCGTCCGGCGTGAGCCACTGGCGGGTGTCGGTGCGGTACAGTTGCACGCGCAGGCGGTCGCCCTCGACGACGAGCCGGGCGCGGACCCACACGCTCGAAACGTACGCGGTCGATTTGATCGACCCGAGAACGGTCTCGGCGCCGTTGACGACCCGCAACAGTTGCGCGCTCAGCCCGCGGGTGAGGGTGACCGCGTAGTACGTGGGCGTGCCGCCTTGCAGGTTGGAGCCGCGGGCGAACACCTGGGCGGGGACGAGGCTGTCGAGGTACACCGCCGCGGACACGTCCACGTCGGCGGGGAGGTCCGCGTCGGCCCACGCCCGGGCGGCCGTGTTCGACAGCCCGGCGGACGCGAGGCCGTTCGTGGGGCTGAGCGCGCGGGCGGCGCTCGCCTGGAAGCCGCCGGCCGTTCCCGCGGACCACCCGCTCCAGCCTGCGGGGAGCGCGCCGGCGGGGGTCGAGTCGAACGACTGTGTGACCACCCCGGGCGTGGCGGGCGGGTCGGCGACGAAGGCGGAGAAGTTGTCCAGCGCCACCGCGCCGGAGTAGAGCGCGTCGCGCCCGATGCCGACCTTGCCGCCCGCGGCCGTGAGGGCGGTGGCGGCCGAGATCGCGCTGGTCGCGGCGGTCTGCCAGGTGCCGGCCGCGGTGAGGTACTGCCCGGTGTCGGCGCGGGTCACCTCGACCTTTGCGGTCGCGCCGTCGGGCACCAGCGACACGCGGACCCACTGGCCCGAGAGGTACGAGGAGCCGGGCGAGCTCACGGTGCCCAAAACGCGCGCCGCCCCGCCGCTCACCTCCACCAGTTGAACCTTCAGCCCGCGGGTGACGACCGCGGCGAGGTAGCTCCGGTCGCTCGTTTCGAGGTTCGAGCCGCGGGCGAACACGAACGCGGGCACCAGCGAGTCCGCCCGGAGCGAGGTCGAGACGCCGGCGTCGGCGGGGACGGTTTGGGGGTGCCAAGCGAGGGCCGCGGTGCGGCTGCCGCCCTGCGAGAGCGCGCCGGCCGTGCCGCCGGTGCCCGCGCCGGCCGCGGAGGTAAGGGCCGCGGTGCCGTCGCTGGACCACGTCGCCCAGCCGGCGGGGAGGGCGGGCGCCGAGACCGCGTCGAACGTTTCGGTAAAGAGGACGGCGGGGTTCTCGCGGGTCTCCAGCGGCTCGAACGAAAGGCGCGTGCGCAGGGGTAGCATGACGCGACGTTGCTCCTCAACGGTGATGGTCGTCCCCGCGAGGGGGCGGTCCGGGCCGCTGCCGCGACCGAACCGTTCGTGACCGTGTCGTGCTGTCGTCAGCTTGTGTTCGGCCCCCAGACGAGCGGCCGGAGAAGAATTGCGCGTGCAATGTGCGAAGGTGAACGGGCACCTGCCGTTACCGCACAGAGGACGCGCGCGACCGGTGCAACGGGAACGTTTTCGCGTGTGGGACAATACTCCACACGGGACGGGCGCACTCGCTCATGGTAATCGGTAAAGGCTGCGGCACGCGAACCATTTACCGCACCGCTTCACTTAGGTTCTGCGGAATGAGTTGCGATCGTTTGCTTTTGTACCTTGGTGAAGGGCTTGTGGGGCTGTTCTTACGGTTCACCCGGCGCGCCGCCTTCGCCGACCCGCACGACCCGCACCGTTGGGCACCGCGGGCCGCCAGCGATCGGGTGCCCTGCCAGCAGCACCACCCGTTCACCGGGTGCCACCGTGCCGGCGCGGAACGCGTCCAGCACGGCTGTGGTCATCCGGTCGCCTCCTGGCTCGACGGGTGTCATCCGCACGGGCGCGATACCCCACACGAGCGCCAGCCGCTGGAGGACCGCGTCCGTGGGCGCGACCGCGACGACCCGTGCGCGCGGGCGGTGCCGTGCCGCCAGCTTCGCCGTGCGGCCGGAGAGGGTGGGGGTGACGATCGCGGTCGCGCCCACCTCGTCCGCCAGCGCGCACGCGGCCAGCGTGATGGAGTCGTCGATCTCGTCGGCCGCGGTGTAACTCGCGACCAGCGGCCCGCGGCCGCGCACCAAGGCGAAGTGCGACTCCGCTTCCACCGCGATCCGGTCCATGCACGACACCGCCTCGACCGGGTACGACCCGACCGCAGTCTCGCCCGACAGCATCACCGCGTCGGTGCCGTCGAAGATCGCGTTGGCCACGTCGCTCGCTTCGGCGCGGGTCGGGCGCGGATTGTTTCGCATCGAGTCGAGCATGTCCGTCGCGGTGATGACCGGCTTCCCGGCGGACCGGGCCTCCGCGATCAACTGCTTCTGCACGGTGGGCACCTGCTCGAGAGGCAACTCCACCCCGAGGTCGCCGCGGGCCACCATGATCGCGTCGAACGCGGCGATGATCGCGCCCGCCCGGCGCACGGCCTCCGGGCGCTCGATCTTGGCGAGCACCGGCACGTCCATCCCGAGTGCCGCGCACGCGATCCGCACCTCGTCGGCCGCCGCGGCGTCGCGCACGAACGACACCGCAACCCAGTCCACCCCGGCCCGCGCCGCGACCGCCAGCGCCGCGCGGTCGCGGTCGGTGAGTGCCGCCATCGTGAGCGGCGTGTCGGGCAGGTTCAGCCCCTTGTTCGGGTGCAGCGGGCCTCCCACGGTTACGCGCGCCTGGACGCGCCCGGCGCTCGTTTCGCCGGCCGTGAGTTGCAACCGCCCGTCGTCGAGCAGCATGCGGTGGCCGGGGCGCACGTCCGCCAGCATCTCGGGCTCGGTGATGACGAGGTCGGGCGCTTCAACAGGTACAGAAGACAGTGAGAAGTGGACCGTATCGCCGACGTTGAGGAACCGGAGCGCAGGGAGCTTGACCCGCAACTTCGGGCCGGGGAGATCGGCGAGTACCGCGACGAACTTGCCGACCCGTTGCGCCGCGGCGCGGAAGTTGGCCACGCGACCGATGTGCTCTTCGGGTGCGCCGTGAGAGAAGTTCACCCGGGCCACATCGACTCCGGCACGCAGCACCGCGTCGAGGGCCTCCGGCGTGTCGGTTGCCGGCCCGAGCGTGGCGACGATCTTCGTTCGGCGGCTCATGGCGCGTTCTCTGGGTACACTGGTTCGGTTGAGTGATGAGGAGAGGTGGTTTATGGTTCGGGCGCGGCGCGTTCAATTCGTCAGCACCGTTACGGCGGCTCTGGCGCTCTCCGCGCTATTCTTTGCTCTGTTCGCGCCGGCCCTGGCGTTCCTGGAACCGCCGGCGCACGACCCGGCCCACAAAGCGATTCGGTCGTCGGCGGTGCGGGTGGTGCTGGTGTGGTGCTTCGCGTGGCCGATCGCGCTCGCGCGAACCGTCGCCGCTCGGCTCCGGGCGCTCTGGACGCTCGGGTGCGCACTGCTGTTGGTACACATTGCGGTGGCGTTTCACGTCGGACACGGATGGTCGCATGCGGCCGCGTGGGAGCACACGCGGCAGGTGGGTGGGTACGGGGACGGGGTTTTTGTGAACTACGTGTTTGCGCTGGTGTGGGTGGTCGATGCGGTGTGGGCGTGGGGCGCGTTCGGGTCGTACTTGCGGCGCCCGCCCTGGCTGACGTGGGCCGTTCACGGGTTCTTCTTGTTCGTTATTTTCAACGCGGCGGTGGTGTTCGGCGGGTGGGTGTCGCGAGTGGTGTTTGGGGTGTTCTTTGTCACTTGTGGGTATCGGATCGCAAGGGGGTACCATCGCTGACGGAGCTTTCGCACCGACACGAAGTTCGCGCGTCATCAAAAACGGTCGCGCGGCGGTTGCGGGTGCGGTGGTGTGAACTAAAGTTGGTAACGGTTCGGTGGAGCAGGCCTACGGTTTTACGGCGAGCGGCGGACCAGCGTGCAACAACCCAGTGCGACCGCCGACGACCCGCTGCCCGACCTCGTTCGGGCGCTGCGGAACGCCAGCGCCGCTGTCCGGTTCCGGGCCGCCAAAGACTTGGGGCGACTCGGGTGGCTGGCGCGCGAGGCGATGCCGGCGCTGGTGCACGCGCTGGACGACGAGGACGCGAAGGTGCGCGAGACCGCCGCGCACGCCATCGGCGGGATGGGGCCGGAGGCGCTGACCGTGCTCGTGCGGATGCTGGAGCACCACGACAAGTACGTGCGCCGGCACGCGGTCTGGGCGCTCGGCAAGCTCGGCCCGCTGGCGCGGCCGGCGCTGCCGGACCTGTGCCGCTCGCTGAAGGACCCGGACCCGCGCGCCGCGAGTGGCGCCGCGCAGGCGCTGGGGAACCTCGGGGCCGACGGGGCCGACGGGGTGCCGGCCCTCGCGGAGGCGATGCGGGGGACGAACATCGTGCTGTGCCGGCTGGCGTCGAAGGCGCTGAGCCAGATCGGCCCGCCGGCGCTGGCCACGCTCATCGCCCACCTGCAGCACGCGGACCCGTTCGTGCGGGGCGAGTCGGCCCTCGCCATCGGGTGGATGGGTGCGCCGGCGCGGTCCGCCGTCCCGTTCTTGGCGAAGGTGTTGCGCGGGGCTGAGGCGGCCCTGAGCCACACACCGGCACCGACCGTGACCCCGACCGCGATCCCGGTTCCGACCGACAGCGCCGCACTGACCCCGCCGCAACTGAACGGCCCGGACGGGACGTCGGCGGAGGTGACCTGTCGGGTGTACGCGGCGCAGGCGCTCGGGCGGATCGGCCCGGCCGCGTCGGCGGCCCTGCCGGACCTGCGGGACGCCGCCCGGCACGCGCCCGAACCGCTCTGTGCCGCCGCCCAACAGGCGATCCGCCAGATCCAGGGACCGTGAGCGGTCAGCCGTTCCCTCCGCCGGAGACCACGTTCCGCCACTCGGCCGGGAACGTCTGCCACGCTGACTGATAGGTCGCTTCGAGGGGCACCTGGACGTACCGCTCGGCGTCGAGGAACAGCGGCGCGTCCGGGATCGTCTCACCCACCGCGAGCGGGTTCACGAGCGCCGTCACCTCCTCACCCGCGCAGTACGCAGCGATCGTCAGGGGGCGGTCGGTAGGCTGGACGAATTCCTTATCGGTCAGCTCCTTCCAGATCGCGCCGTGAACCCCGTTCGGGTCGCGCCGGGTTGGCGGGAACGGGTCGATCACGATCAGGTGCAGCCCCGCATGGATCACCCCGCACGCCTTACCGACGAACGCATCGAAGTTTGATACGCCGTCCTTGTTGCCGGGCGATACCAGCTCGATGATCGCGACCATCCGGTGGTCACTGACGTGCCGGACACTCAGCCGGCGCTGCCCCTGTGGAAGCGGAACACGTTTCTCCTTGGCTTCGACTCGAGCCCGTGGCGGTGCCTCTGCGACTGCGACCCCGCCAGAGCTGTTAGGCAGTTCTCGAGGCGAACCGTTATGGGAGCCGTTGCCGGCCGGGTTGTGAAGCGTCAGTACGTCTGGGCCGAAGGTCCGCATCATCTGTTCTGCGAGCGCGTAATACCCGGGCGGCAACGCCCCGCCGTTGAGGGCTCCACGAATCGCGTACAGCCAACTGCCGTGGAAATCGTGGTAAATTTCCGCGGGCACTCGCGTCCAGTCGTGCATCGGCATGGGACCCCCTCCGTACTGTCATTCTAAACTGCCTGTCCCTCACTGAGTAATGCGGGTTTGGCTCTGCTGTTTCACACCTTCCACCCAAGAAGTTCGGTTGGTTCGGGTGCCCAGATTGCCTCTCTTCACCTCTCGTGTCTTCTGGCACCCTGTGAGCAACCGGCAGAGCCGGTGCGAATCGCAATCGGACTCAAGCCGTGTCCGGAGATGTGCCGATTGTTCCGTGTAGCAGGACGACGTGCGTTGTCCGGGTTGGGCGCGGTGCGTCGGGGGACGCCCGTGAAAGCGGTTCGGGGAGCGGGCAACTTGGGGGAGTGCTCCCTCGGGCCGGCGCCCGCCGGTCCCGCCACGGCGGCAGAGCAGGAGCGTGCCATGCGAAAAAGATTGCTGGGATCGATCGCGGCGTTGGCCGCCGGTGCGGGAACGGCCTGGGCGCAGCCCCCGGTCGAACCCGGGGGAGCACCGGTCGGGATCTCCGGGGGGTCGGCGGGGGCCGCCGGGGCCGCGCCGACGATTATGCCGCCGGGTAACTTCGGTGCGCCGTACGACCCACTCGGGATCGGCCCGGTGGGCGGGTTCGGCCCGCCGCCCGGCCCGATGTACCCGATGCCCGGGCCGTACGCGGCCCAGTCGTACCAGCCGGCCCCGACGGACGGGCTCGGCGGCGACCTGGGGTACGGAACCGCGCCCCGCTGGTGGGTGGACGGCGAGTACCTGCTGTGGTTCAACAAGGGGCAGCCGATCCGGTCCCCGTTGCTCACCACGAGCGCGCCGGCGGACCTGGGCGTCATCGGCCAGGCCAGCACCACGGTGCTGGTGGGTCAGGGGCGCATCGGCTACGGGGCGATCAGCGGTATGCGGCTGCACGCCGGGTTCTTCGGCGACGCGGACCGCCGGTTCGGGTTCGATTTGGGCGGCTGGTTCACCGAGCAGCGGACGGACGTCAAGTCGTTCGGGGCGACCGGCAACACGTCCGGCATCCCGGTGCTCACCCGGCCCATTCAGGACGTGAACGGGGCGACCAGCGGGCTGGTCCTCTCGGCCCCGGGCATCGGCGGGGCCAGTGCCCTGGTGACCACCCGCAGCTCGGCGTTCAGCATCGAGCCGACGGGCGTGTGGAACATCTACCGGTCCACCCCGGGCTCGCGGTTCGCGTGGTCGCTCGACTTCCTGGCCGGTTACCGGTTCCTCGAGCTGCGCGAGGACCTGACGGTGACCACGGCGACCGCGCTGAACAGCGGCACCGTGACACAGACGGTCGTCACCAACCCGTTCGGGGTCATCACGGTCGTCGGCAGCACCATCAACCCGGCGTCGGCGAACGTGGGCGGGGTCACCGTCGTCGGCACCACGATTAACGCCTACGACAGCGTCCGCACGTACAACCACTTCAACGGCGGTACGATGGGGCTGCGGAGCGAGGCCCGGTACGGGATCTTCACCACCACCGGGTTCGCCAAGGTGTCGCTGGGTAACATGCACCAGCGGCTGGAGATCAGCGGCGGGACCTCGTTCTTCGACCCGGGCAGCCGGGCGGGCACGGTCGTCACCCGGCTCCCGCAGATCGGGTCCGCGGTCGGCGGGGTGCTGGCGAACGCGAGCAACATCGGCCGGTACAACGACGACCGGTTCTCCGTGATCCCCGAGTTCGGGGGCACCCTGGGGGTCGCCCTGACCCGCGGCCTGACCGGGTACGTCGGGGTCAACTTCCTGTACATCCAGGACGTGATCCGGCCGGGCGGGCAGGTCACCAACGTGGTGAGCAGTGCGGCCATCCCGTTCAGCTCCAACTACGGGGCGGCCGGGGCGGCCCGGGCCGGCCGGGTGCTGTTCGACCAGGACGACTACTGGATCGGGGGCGTCAGCTTCGGGCTGCAACTCAAGTACTGATCCGAGCAAATTCGGAATGCGGAATGCGGAATGCGGAATAGAACACAGAGAGGGGACGGGGCACGAGTCCTCTCCCGGGTGTCCTATTCCGCCCTCCGCATTCCGCATTCCGAATTTGCACATGAGCGTGTTGAAGTTGGGGTTACCGGCCGGGTCGCTGCAAGAGGCGACCGCGGATCTGTTTCGTAAGGCCGGGTACAAGATCACCTTCCCGTCCCGCAGCTACTACCCCGCGATCGACGACCCCGAGCTGCATTGCACCCTGATTCGCGCGCAGGAAATGGGCCGGTACGTCGCCGACGGGTCACTCGACTGCGGCCTCACCGGTCACGACTGGATCGTCGAGAGCGGCGCGCACGTCACCGAACTGGCCGAACTCGTGTTCAGCAAGGTGAGCCGGCGCCCGGTGAAGTGGGTGCTCGCGGTGCCGAACGACTCCGACATCCACGGGCCGAAGGACCTCCAGGGCAAGCGGATCGCCACGGAGGTGGTCAACATCACCAAGAGCTGGCTCGCGGGGCACGGCGTCTCGGCCCAGGTGGAGTTCAGTTGGGGCGCGACCGAGGTGAAGCCGCCGAAGTTCGCCGACGCCATCGTCGAGGTGACCGAGACGGGCAACTCGCTCCGCGCCAACAACCTGCGCATCGTAGACACCCTGCTGACCAGCACGACCCGGTTCGTCGCGAACCCGCAGGCGGCGCTCGACCCGTGGAAGCGCCAGAAGATGGACGACCTGCTCCTGATGCTCCGGGGCGCGATGGCGGCCGAAGGCAAGGTCGGACTGATGATGAACGTTCGCAAGCCGGACCTGGCGCACGTCCTGAACAAGCTCCCGGCCCTGAAGAACCCGACCATCTCGCCGCTGGCGGATCAGGAGTGGGTGGCGGTCAACACGATCATCGACGAGGACACGGTCCGGCACATCATCCCGCAACTGAAGGCCGCCGGCGCCAGCGGGATCGTTGAATACCCGCTCACGAAAATCATCGATTAGGTCGAGGACAGATGGTGCCAAGGGTTTCGACCGCTGGCACCATCCCGTTTCGATCTCCCTCTTGTGCCCGTCTTTGGATGGCCTGCCACCGCCGGCGGTTGCTGTGTAACCGCCGGCGGAACTTGGCTTCCCGTCGCTTCTCGTCGGTCGTTTGCGCTCGGTATTCCTCCGCCTCACGGGTTGCAGCGGGAACCGACTGGCGCTCATTCTTGTGTGTAAGTCATTCGAAAACATGATGTTGCGCCTTCGCATCCAGTAATCGCGGGGGCACGGCCGGGCGGCCATATGGGGCGTATCTGCCGGTTGTGAGGGCGGTTCAGTGGGTAGCGAATGGGTAGTGAACCGCCCGCTCTCCGACCCACTCGCGTCCACTTGCCACCCCACCCGACGCCCCGTTGAGCGGCGCTGTAACCCCCGTTACACTTCGCGCCTCGGTAACGCTCTCGACGGGCCGTGACGGGGAATTCCGGTCTCGTTCGTGGGTAGCGAACCGTCCGCGAACCGGTAGCAAACGGCTATCTCCCCGCCCGCAGTTGTCCGCTCGATGCCCCATCGGTGCTGTACCGGCGTTCCACTTCGCGCTTCGATGCACGGCTTGGTTGCGGGTGTCCATCTTTGGCTTTAGCCTTTGCGTTGCAGACATTTCGGTTCTGTGTACCCTTTGCACGCCGCACGGCGCTTCCGGCCTGTGCCTTACGAGGCGGGCCACGCCAATCGCTCGCGCGGACCGTTCGACGGTGCTGGAGCGCCACCCCACGCGGGCACGAACGCTCCGTGCCCCTCTAAATGCAGATGGCACGCACGGGCGCCGGGGCACCGGTACGCACGCACTGTCGCCAATTACGGGATTGGGCAGGCTCTGCCGGTCAGGGAGGGCAGGAGAAACTCGATGCCCAGCACCGAGCGGGCGAAAGCGCTGGAATCCCGTGGACCCGTCCGATTCCCGAGAAGTTTCGGGTGGAGGGCGTGGTAGCGGATCGTGTAGAATCAAATCAAGGGAAGCACGAGAGTTCTGGAAACGAGCGCTCACGCTGTCGGAAGCTCTGACCGTCTGCGGTAGGCGAGCAACCCGCTCGTCGCGATCGCTCCCTTCAAATGACGGGCATCGCGTGATCCCTGTCGGGGTAAAGTTATGACTGACGAAGACAAGGGGATTCGCGCCAAATTCGGGCTCGATTACCTTCTTGGCGGCGATAAGCCTGTCAAGAAGACGGCCGCCTTGCCCCTCTCGCGCTATCTTGCAGGCAAAAAGAACCGTCGTTACGCGACCTCCGCCTTCGGTTTCGGTGCGGAAGCGGCAGCAGCACAGGTCTTCGGCCCGCTGGGCTTCCTAACTGAGGTATTCCAGCGGCATGCGGCCGAGTCTTTCAGCATTGCATCGTTGGTGAAACTAACCAGCATGCCTCCAGAACTGATTCGGGCCACAGTCGAATACATGCTTGCGGTGGGGGTGCTGGAGAAGCGAGAAGTACCGCTGACCGGAGAAGCCATCTACCAAGTCCGGCAAGGCACTCCCAAAGCCAGCGTCTACTAGTACACATACCGGACGCCCTTGAGATGCCCGACCTGCCTTCAGTTGCACAATTTGGGATGGTTGCCGCAGCAGCGGTGGCCTTAATAACCACTCTTGGTTGGTGGAAACCAACAACGCGACCTGCTGTAAAGGCAATCACCTACAGCGGCGTCACCGCATTGATTCCTGGATTTGCTTATTCGGTTCTCAGCGGTGCCGACGGATCGACATTGATGTGGCTGGGGATATTCCTCGGCGCGTTGTTGGGCGCGTTAGGGGTCAGCACTCGTGATGATAAAATGGCTTGGCGAGTGTGCCTCGGGCTTCGGGGCCTCTGGCTCTGGGTTGTGGTGCTCCTGCTTTC
Source organism: Gemmata algarum (assembly GCF_034097035.1). Taxonomy (NCBI): domain Bacteria; kingdom Pseudomonadati; phylum Planctomycetota; class Planctomycetia; order Gemmatales; family Gemmataceae; genus Gemmata; species Gemmata algarum. The sequence continues at coordinate 142,482 of NZ_JAXBLV010000189.1, read as the reverse complement.
TTTCGCAGGTTACAGCCTTCTACTCCATAACGACAAGCTGGACTGGTATTGGGCATTAGCAATCGGACTTGGGACTCTCGTCGGGGCATCTGAGATCATCTCTCGTTACAGAGATGAGCCAGGCGCCGCCCTGCTGTGCCTTCACGGACTGATCTATCTAATCATCAACGGGATAATTTCTGGCGCGGCATACAAGCTTCTCCGGCATTATTCCGACTCGTTGATCCCTGCAATCAAGAATGATCACCTGCTCACGGCTATCGTTGCGGGATTCGGGGCGATGATTGTAATGCGGTCGAAGCTTTTCAGCTTTCGGTCAAGCAGCGGCGAAGATTTCGCCGTTGGGCCAGATGCCGTGATAAGCATCTTTCTCAAGTCGGTTGACCGCGCCATTGACCGCTGGAGATCGGTGAGCCGCCAACGCCTCGTCTTTCAGCTAACTCAGGGCATAGAGTATTCGCCCCGCGTCCCCAGCTTCTTCAAAGCCAGCATCGCTGCTTACCAGAACCTTACGGACAGCGAAAAGACGGAGTTAAAGGAGATTATTGAGGGTGTCGAAAGCGGACAGATTGAGGATCAGTTGAAGTTCGTGGCAATGGCATTCGGCTTCTTGAACATTAGCGGCGAAGCCAATTTTTCCGAGTTAATGGGTAATTTGGTGACCTTCCTGAAAACTCAGCCTCCTGATACCGGGGAGGCTGAGGAGGACGACCCGAATCAGGGAGAACCAAATCCGCCTGAGCCGCAAGAGCCTGACGCGCCCCCAGGAGGCGGCGTCTAAGCTGATCGACTCCCCGCAGGTTATCCACGGACGGCTCGCTTGCGACGCTGATGCGCCGCGCGCCGTCCGTGGATAACCTGCTCTTGCGGAGGCGGGAGGGTGGATTCCACCCCCAACCAGTTGGCTGACTCACCGGTGGTAAATGGCATCCGTTCGCTTCTCGACAGCCTCGTGCAGTTCGTTGACCACCTTCAGCCCCGGGAGGCCGATGAAGGTGTCGAGCGGTATGTCTACGATGAAGTCGGAGTTTGTGGCGGCGTGGTACTGTTGCTCGAACTTCATGAGTTTATCGCGGATTTCTGGCGGGTAAAGTAGGAAAATTGGTTTGATAGTCTTGAAGTAGCTCTTCATCAAGTCCATGAACTCTCGCCGTGGCTCACCCGGGTCGAAAAGGGTGTTCCCGGCTGAGGCCAGCCAGCCGTACAGAACTTTATACGCTTCCAGGATTTGCGGCTCGTGGATTTTCAGTCGCTCGACCTTCATTTGGTGCCGTAAATCGAGCAACTGCTTGATGGCCGGTCCGCTCAAGGCGCCGAACAGCCCGAAGACCGGAGCCCAAAACCAAGGCTCATTGTAAAACATGGCATACGCTCGGGTTGCGGGTTACGAGGCAATCGTTGACCTCATCGCGTCCGTCTAACCAGTCTATTCGCGTGACCGACTGCCGCATTCTGCCACAAACCGATAACTCTCCCTTCGAACTTCACCACCGCGATCCCGGTCACCGGCCCGTTCACCCGCAGCGTCTCCCGCTTCGCCAGCGTCAGTTACTCGGCGATGCGGTTCAACTCCTTCCCCTCGATCAGCACTTTCAGAAGGGCCGTTGTATCCCTCGAATCGGAACGCGATTCGGGTGGCTTACCGGTTCAGCAGGATCGGCCCGAGGATGTGGCCGTAATACACGCCCACAGACGAACCGTACTCGGTGTGCTGCAGCACGTCCGTCTGAGCGTACTTCGCCAGCGTGCTATCGACGCTGGCGGTGGTGCCGGCAACCAACATCTTCGCCCCCGCAACACCCAACACGAACCGAAAGACGTCGTCGAATACCTCTTCGGGTAGTCGCTTGCGGGTGTTGGTGAGGGTGGAGTGCTCGGGCATGGCCTTGTCCGGCGGGATGCCCAGGAAGGCGCGCAACGATAGGCTGTCGGGGGACCGCCCGACGATGCTCCGCGGCGAGCCGATGCCCTCGAAGTAACCCACCAGGAGCATGCGGGAGTAGACGCCGAGTTCTACGCAGCCCTTCGCGCGCATGGAACTCGGCGCACCGGCGCTCGATCCCGTTCTCGGTGAGGAGGGCGTTGAACCGCTGATAGAACAGGTGATCGGCCGAGGGGTGAACTGGCAGGTGGTGATGAGCAGCAATTCTTGCCGCTGCTTCCGCTTGCCCGACCCATCACGTCCCCTCGTTCTTGATGACGAACGCCTGCAACTCGGCCAGCTTGCCGCCCCGCAAGCGCCAGACGTCGCAGTACGCGAAACGTTCCTTCTTCCCGTCGCTGCCAACCATCGTTACCACGCCGAGCGCCGTGAGGAACTCACCCTCCGCGATCAGGTGATCGACCGTCAGTTCGGGCGGCACGGTGTATGCCTCCGCCATCCACTGACGCACGGCCTCCTTCCCGCGGAGCACCCGGTCGCCAACGAACGTCCAGACGGTGTCGTCTGTGCAGAACGACAGGAAGCCCTCGTAATCACCTTTGGTAACCGCCGCGTTGGCCTGTTCGAGTACCGATTTGTTGTTCATTGCGCTTTCCCGCGGAAACGTCGTTACCCGGCTCCGAGTCCGGTAATCGTTGTGGTTGTCGTCCGTATCTTCCGTCGCAACTACTGTTCCTGTTGGTCGGCGCATTCCGGTTTGCCAGTGGCAAGGGTTGTTAGGCGAACGCATCGGGTTCGCAACCGTCAACTTCGGCGGCAGCGCCCGACACCGATAAGCGGTGCGACACGTCGGCCGGTTCGATTCCTGTCACGTCGCGCCGGGTCGCCCGGCCCCGCTGTCACGAAGGAGCGGACGGGTGGAGCATGCGCCGTTGCCGAAAGGCAGCAGGCGCCGCGGGCCTCTGTCTCCGATTCCGGCAATTCGCCCCTTCCGCCATCATTACTACCGGAGTAAACTTTCAGGCATCGCCTCCCGCCACTTGAGCCACCCGCCATGACGCGCCTGTCTGGTTGTTTAGTTGCGCTCGCGCTCGCTGCCCCCGTACTCGCTGCGGATCAAGCACCGGCGCCGCGCACGAAGGCCGCTCCCGCAGCGTCCGTACCGAAGATGCCGCTGTCCGGGCTGACTCCGGCCCAGCCGATGTTCGACGCCTGCATCTACCAGTACCCGGTCGGCACCACGAACCCGCAGTGCCAGGCGTTCGTGAACCAGGGGCTCGGCCAGTACTACTCCTACGTGTGGATCGACGCGGCCCGCGCGTTCGAGACCGCCACGCGGCTCGACCCCGACTGCGCTTATGCGTGGCTCCTGCTGCACCGCTCCCTAGAGAAATGGGGCAAGCCGGGCGTGACGCCGTCGGCCAACCCGCACGTCGCGGCGCTCGGCGGGCTGGCGCTCGCGAAACTGCCGGACCGGGTCGGCAAGAACGCGGCGGAGTACGCCCTCGACACCGCGCGGCGGCTCATGCCGAAGGCCCCGTTGCGGGAGCAACTGCTGATCCAGTCGCGCCTGCAAGAGAAGGGGATGTGGCCCGGGGTCGGCCCCGACGAGCGGCGCAAGAAGGCGGCCCAGTCGCTCGACGAACTGCTCATGCTCCACGAGGACGACGAGGAGGGCTGGTTCTGGCGCGCCCAACTGGCTTCCGGGGACGGCCCCAACGCCGGCGCGGTGTTCTACAAGGCGCTGCTGCGAGTGAACCCATTGCATCCAGGGGCGAACCACGAGTTCGTTCACTTCTACGAGAACGTGAAGCGCCCCGCGCTCGGCTGGCCCTACGCCGAGAACTACATCAAGTCGTCGCCCGGCATCCCGCACGCCCACCACATGCAGGCGCACCTCGGCACGCGGATCGGGAAGTGGGGCGAAACGACCGACTGGTCCGCGAAAGCGGTCGAACTCCAGATCGCCTACCACAAGCTCCAGGGCGTGACGCCGGGCGAGGACCACCAGTTCAACCACCACATGGACATCCTGTCCAAGAGCCTCGTTCACGACGGGCGGTTCGCCGAGGCGAAGGCGCACCGGGCGCTGTGCGAGAAGTACAAGTACACGTTCCGGCACGACTGGCTGCGGGCCGCCCTGGGGGCGCACGACTGGTCCGAGGCGCACACCCTGGTCGAGCAGTTCCGCCGCACGGACAAGGCGTCGGGCGCGTACTACGCCGCCCTCGTGTCGCTCGAAAAGGGCGACACCGCGCAGGCCGGGCGCGAGGTGGAGACGTTGCGGCAGCTTTCCCAGAGCAAGAAGTTCGACCGGACCCTGGAGCGCCGGTTGTGGGAGGTCCAGGGGCGGCACCTGTGCCAGTCGGGCAACACCGAGGCCGGGCTGAAACTGCTCAAGAAGGTGGTGGACGCGACCAAGAACGACTTCGGGCACCACGCCTGGGGCAACGGGGCGGTGTACATGGAGTCGTGGGGCATCGGCGCGCTCGAGGCCGGCGCCGCGACCGACGCCGAGGAGGCGTTCCAGGAGGCCCTCGCGCACGACGCCGGCAGCGTGCGCGGCGCGCTCGGGCTGTGGGCGCTGTGCGACCGCGTCGGGCGGAGCGAAGAGGCGGCCCGTTACCTCAAGCTCGCGCAACGCGCGTGGTCGCGGGCCGACTCCAAGGACTTCATCGCGCTCCAGCACGACATGGCGGAGCGGGCCAAGAAGATCACCAAGCCGAGCGTCGCCGCCGCGGGCGAATAACGCGGGCCGCCGACGCGAACACCCAATACCCGATCCCCCCGATACCAGCCATGACGCGCGTTCTTTGTTTGAGCCTTGCCCTGACCCTCGCGCCGGCCCTGCCCGCGGCTGAACCGGTCGTTTCCGGAACCCCGGTCGGTAAGCGCCCGGGGCCGTACAGCTTCCTGGTCGCCACCGGGCCGCAGCGCGGCCAGCAGACGTGCTACATCTGCGAACAGCACGAGGGGAACAAACCGGCGGCCGTGGTGTTCGCCCGGGGCACCACCGACCAACTCGGCAAGCTTGTGACGAAGCTCGACGCTGTGGCGCTCGCGAAGAAGGAGAGCGGGTGCAAGGTGTGGCTCACGCTGCTCGCGGACAAGGCCGACCTGGACGCGCTCGCGAAGTGGGCGCAGCAGCAGGGCATCAAGAACGCCCCCGTGGGCGCGTTCGAGGACGCCGACGGCCCCCCTTCGTACAAGCTGCACAGGGACGCCGAAGTGACCGTCCTGCTGTTCACGAAGCAACGGGTGGTGGCGAACTTCGCGTTCCGCGCCGGCGAACTCGACGACGCGGCCGTTGAGCAGGTCGTGAAGGCGATGCCACAGGTGTTCGAGGCGAAGTGATGTTCCCTCTGCTCGCCAACGGTGCGCCCTCCCCGTTCCCGACCGCGGACACGCCCGCACGGGAACTCGCCGTTTGGGGCGCGTGCGTCAGCGTGGCGCTGCTCCTCGGCGGGTGGGGCGTTCTCAACCGCAACCGCCCGGATCGCTACGCGCGCGTGGGTGTGGCGCTTCTTGTCGCCATGATCCTCGTCGCGTTCGCTGCGCTGTTTGCCATGTCGCGCGACTGGGAACGCCAGCAGGCGCGCAACGAACGCGAGCGGCAAGAACAAATTCAGCGACTGGAGGAGCGGGAGCGGGAGTCGCAGCGCTGAGCCGCGCCCGTATCTTGTCGGGATGAGCATTTCCCGCTTCCTGCTGCGCCTAGCGCTCGGGCGCAGGCTGCCACAAACCGCTGGTGAGCTGCGGGTGACGGGCGTTGCCGCCCCGGTCACGATCCGCCGCGACCGCTGGGGCGTTCCGCACATCGACGCGGCGTCCGACGCCGACGCCTATTTCGCGCTCGGCTTCTGTCAGGGCCAGGACCGCGCGGGGCAACTCGAAGTGCTGTGGCGGCTCGCCCGCGGCGCCCTCGCGGAGTGGGTCGGAGCGGTCGCGCTGCCCGCGGACCGGATGAGCCGGCACATCGGGTTCCGCCGCGCCGCGGAGACTCAGCTACCCGTTCTGAGTGCCGAAGCACGCGGTGCGTTCGAGGCGTTCGCGGCCGGGGTGTGCGCCGGCACCACAACCGGGCTGCCGCAGAAGCCGCACGAGTTCGCCATCGTCGGCGGCGCGCCCTCCGCATGGGACGCCGCTGATGTGCTGGCCGTGCTCAAGCTGCAATCGTTCCTGCTCCCGTCCAACTGGGACGTGGAACTGGCGCGGCTGCGCGTCCTGCTCGCCGACGGACCCGATGCCGTTCGCGAACTGGACCCCGTTTCTGTGCTGCCCGTCGTCGATCCCGTAATGGGCGCGCCCGGGGAGGCGGGCCTGCTCGACCGGCTCGCCGCGGACCTCGCGGCGCTGCAAGCGTACCTACCGCGCGGGGGCGGCTCGAACAACTGGTGCATTTCGGGCACGCGCACGGAATCCGGGAAGCCGATCCTCGCGAGCGATCCGCACCTGGCCCCGACGACCCCGCCGCCGTGGTACCTGGCCCACGTCCGCACGCCCGCCTGGGAAGTGGCCGGGGCGGGACTGGCTGGCGCGCCCGGGTTCCCCATCGGGCACAACGGGTTCGCCGCCTGGGGCGTCACCGCCGGTCTGGCCGACAACTCCGACCTGTTTATCGAAACGCTTAGTTCCGACGGGCGCTCCGTGCGCCAGCCCGACGGCACGTTCGTACCGTGTGAAGTCGTGCGCGAGGTGGTGCGGGTGAGGGGGGCGGCCGACGTAGTGGAGGAGGTGCTCGTCACCCCGCGCGGGCCGTTGCTCACGACCGTTCTGCCAGACACGAAGCTGGCGGTTTCGCTCTCGGCCGTCTGGCTCCGGCCGCGCCCGGTGGAGGGCTTCCTCACGTCGCCAACGGCGCGCTCGTTCGAGGAGTTTCGGAAGCCGTTCGCGCACTGGCCCGCGCTGCCGCTGAACGTGCTTTACGCGGACGCGAACGGGACGATCGGCTGGCAACTGGTCGGCGAGGTGCCGGAACGGGCGGGGAGCGCCGGGTTGCTCCCACGTCCCGCCGACGCGGCCGGTTCCGCGTGGACCGGGACCGTGCCGTTCGACGCGATGCCGTTTCAGGAGAACCCGCCGTGCGGCTTCCTCGCGACCGCGAACGACCCGCCGAACGAGTGGGCACAAGCGGCTTTCCTTCCCAACCCCTCTTCGGGACAGCGAGGGGTTGGAGAGGAGTTGGGTCACGACTTCGTTGACCCGTACCGGGCGCGGCGGATTCGCGAACTCCTCGCCGCGCGCGACAGCGGTTGGACGCTCGCCGGGGCGTCCGCGATCCAGCTTGATGTGCAGTCGCTCCCGTGGCGCGAGGCGCGTGAGGTGGTGCTGGCGCTCGCCCCGACCGACCCCGACGCCCGCGACGCGTTGGCGCTCTTGCACGAGTGGAACGGCCGCGTGGAAACGGACTCGTCGGCGGCGGCGGTGTTCGAACTGTTCGTCGCCGAGATGTGCGTGCGGGTGGCCCGGGCGAAGGCGCCGAAGTCCTGGGCGACGGCGGTGGGTGAGGGGGCGCTCGGCGTCGCGACGTACAACCTCTTCTCGGACCGCCGGGTCGGGCACCTCGTTCACCTCCTGCGCACGCAACCCGACGGCTGGTTCGGGGCGTGGGCGGGTGAGATGGAGCAGGCCCTCGCGGGGGCGGTGCGGACGCTCCGGCGCGAGGCCGGCCCGGGGCCGCGGTTCTGGGCGTGGGGGCACCTGCGGCAGTTGCTACTGGAGCACCCGCTGTTCGGGAAGCACCGGTGGCTCGGTCCGGCGTTCAACCGCGGCCCGTTCCCGTGGGGCGGGGACAGCAACACCGTGAGTCAGGCGGGCGCGCGACCGGCCGAGCCGACCGCGTTCACGCACAACATGGCGAACTTGCGCACCGCGTTCGATCTGGCCGACCTGTCGAAAAGCACGTTCGTGCTGTGCGGCGGGCAGAGCGGCAACCCGCTGTCGCCGCACCACGCCGACCAACTCGCACTATGGCTCCAGGGCGAATCCTTCGTCTTGCCCTGGGATCAGGCGGACGTGATTCGCGCCGCGGTCGAGACGCTCCGGCTCGTGCCCGGAGGAGCGTCGCAGAACGTTTGAGCGGGTGGCGCAGGCGTTCCGCCGCCCTGCGCCACCCGCGCGGGCTTATCTATTGGTTCCGGCGACGAAGATACCGGTGGGCGAGTAGGGCTGCCCAGGCGGTGTGGCGACGAGGCTGTCGAGCAACTGGGCCGGGTCGAGCCCGCGGAACACCTTGAGGTGTGGTGCGGCGGCGGCGGGGCCGGTGAGGATGTCGGCGAGGCGGTCCCGATCCCGGTCCACGGTCCCGACCCGTACCCCGAACGGGGCCGGCGTGCCGTTGGCGTTGGTGTACGCGAAGAAGCTGGCGCGCTCGGCTCCGTTGCGCGTGAGCACCTTGACATGCGGGGCGTTGGTGGCCCCGGTAATGATCTCGGCGCGGCCGTCGCCGTCCACGTCCCCGGCGGCGACGAAGATGCCGCCGAGGTACCCGGTCCCGTATGCGAAGTAGCTACCGAGGAGCTGTCCGGCGGCGTTGAACGCCTTGACGTGCCCGGCGAACGTGGCCGACCCGGTGACGATGTCGGCGCGGCCGTCGCCGTCCACGTCCCCGGCGGCGACGGTGACCCCGACCGGGTTGCCCCCTCCGTAGGCGAAGAAGCTGGCGAGCGTGCTGAAGTCGGGGCTGGCCCCGCTCAGGAGGGCGCGGCCGGAGAGCGCCTTGACGTGGTCGTTGGCGACGGCCGTTCCGACCACCACGTCGGCGAACCCGTCGTTGTCCACGTCCCCGGCCGCCACGTTCACCCCGCCGGTGTACCCGGGGAAGGTGAAGAAGCTGGCGATCTGTGCGTAGTTGGCCCCGCTGTACACCTTCACGTGCCCGCCCGGCGCGCCGGCGCCGGCGGACACGATGATGTCGCTGATCCCGTCGTTGTCCACGTCCCCGGTCGCCACCTTCGCCCCGCCGTTGTACAGCTCGAACGGGAACAGGGTCTGGAGCAGCGCCCCGGTCCGCGGGTCGAACACCTGCACCGTGGTCACCGGTCCGGCGTCCGAACCGACCGCCACCCGCGCCTGGCGGTCCACCTGGGCCACGCCCTCACCTTCGCTGGGGCGATAATTCGCGTCGCCGTAGTAGGCAACCGCGAGCGGAATGGTGCCAGCCGGCAGGCGGGACGTGCTCAGCACGGCCCGGCCGGTCGCGTCCAGAAACAAGTTTTGGATGTACTCGTGAGTGTCCGCGCGGGTGATACTCACGGTCCCCGTCGGCACCGGCAAGCCGGGCTCCTGTCGGACCGTGACGAGGAACTGGGCCACGTCTCCGAACACGGTCGGACCGCTGAGCGGGGTGAGGGTGACGGTCGAGGCGACCTGTGCCACCGCCGGCGCGGACACGGTGACGGTGCCGCTGGTTCCCGTTGCGCCGAGCGCCGCGTCGGTTGCCGTTAGCCGATGCGCGCCGACGGTCCGGAACGTGACCGTGATCTGTTTGCTCCCAAGGTCGGCAGGCGTGAACGTGACAGTGGTCGGGAAGGTGGCTTGCCCGTCGGTGCTGGTGATCTGAACCGTTCCGGCGAACCCTGTGATCGTAGCCCCGCCGGCGTCCCGGGCGGCGACGGTGACGGTGACCGGCTGCCCGATGGTCGCCTCGGGTGGGACACTAACGGCGAACGTGCCGAGCGCTACGGCGGTGGGTGTGCTGGTGCCGGTCGCGCCGATCGCCGCGTACGTGGCGGTGACGGTCTGCGCTCCGGGGGTGTTGAACGTGACGGTGACGATCTTCACCCCTTGGTCGGCAGGCGCGAAGGTAACGGCAACGGGCAGGATCGCGAGCCCGTCGGTGCTGATGAGCAGGACGGTTCCGGTGAACCCGGTGAGCGCGGCTCCGCCGGCGTCCCGGGCGGTGACGGTGACGGTAACGGGTTGCCCGGCGGTGGCGCCCGCTGGGGCGGTAACGCCGAACGAGGTGGGCGCCACGACGACCGGGTCACTGGTGGCGGTGGCGCCGGTCGCCGTGTACGCAGCGGTGACGGTTTGAGGGCCGCCCGTCTGGAATGTCACGGTGACGGTCTTCACGCCGTGATCGGCGGGCGTGAAGGTGATGGCAGCGGGGAAGGTGGCCCGCCCGTCGGTGCTGGTGAGCGAGACGGTTCCGGCGAACCCGGTGAGCGGGTTGCCGTGTTCGTCGCGTGCGGTGACGGTGACCGGGACCGGGAGCCCGGCGGCGGCGTACGCAGGCGTGCCCACCACGAGCGCGAGAGTTGCCACATCGACCGTGGCACTGGTGCCGGTGGCGCCAGTGGCGGCGTCGGTGGCGGTGAGCGCCTGGGTGCCGCTCGTCCTGAAGGTGACGTTAACGGTTTTCACGCCCGCATCGGCGGGCGTGAAGGTGATGGTAGCGGGAAAGACCGCGAGCCCGTCGGTGCTGGCGAGTTGAACGGTCCCGGTGTAGCCCGGAAGTGGCGTTCCCGTCCCGGTGAGCGCGGTGATGGTGACGCTGACCGGTAGGCCGGCGATGGCCGCGGTCGGAACGGTGACGGCGAACGAACCGGTTGCCACAGCGACGGGGGCGCTGGTGCCGGTACCTCCGGTGGCGGTAGCGGTGAGTGTCTGGTTGCCCACCGTCTTGAGTACAACGGTGATCGTTTTTACACCGCGGTCGGCGGGTGTAAAGGTGATGGTGGCTGGGAACGTGGCGAGTCCGTCGGTGGCGGTAAGTTGGACCGTTCCGGTGAACCCGGTGAAGGTGCTGCCGCCGGGTGTGCGTGCGGCGATTGTGACGGTGACCGGCTGCCCGACGGTGGCGTTGGCCGGTGCGCTCACGGCGAACGAGCCGAGTGACACCACGGTGGTGTTTAGGGCCACGGTGACCGACGCCGGACTGGTCGCATTTGAACTCGCCAGATCCGGGAGCCCGTCGCCGTTGAAGTCGCCAAGTGCGAGGGCCGATGGGGTTATGCCCGTACTCACGGTAACGGGGTTACCGAACGTCCCATTGCCGTCGTTGGTGTACGCCCGCGCCCGGTGAGATCCCGGCAGCGCGACGACGAGGTCGATGTCGCCGTCGGCGTCGAGGTCGGCGAGTGCGAGACCTCCCGGCCCGGGTGCCCCAGGGTTCGGGACGTATTCGACCCGCGGTCGGAGGGTGCCGTCCGGATTCGCCAGGAAAACGGCGAACTCTGCCCCACCGTGGTAGGAAACGACGACATCGTCCCGGCCGTCGCCGTTCAGGTCCGCGGCCTCGATCTGCCCGCCGTGCCAAGTGAGCGAGTACGACGCAGGGGCCGCGAAGGTGCCGTTGCCGTTGTTCAGCAGCACATGCACTGCGTCACCGCTGTAGATGCCGGTGGCAATGTCCGGTTTGCCGTCGCCGTTGAAGTCGCCGGCCGTGATGAACTCGTCGTCCGACCCGCGCGCGATCTGCACTGCCGGATCGAAGAGCGTGGCCGTGCCGTTACCGCGGAGCAAGGTTACTCCGCCACGGGCCACAACCAGGTCCAGCTTTCCATCCCCATCAAAGTCGGCGGCTGCGATGTCGAGAGCATTCACCCCAATGGGCGTACCGATCTGAGCCTGGAACGTTCCGTCTCCGTTGCCCAGCGCGACAACCGCTTGTTGTCCCCCGCCGTTGGCAACGACGAGGTCCAGTCGGGTATCGCCGTTCACGTCAACCAAGATGACCCTTCGTGGGTCAACAACGGGGACCGTATCGACGGACGTAAGGGTGCCCGACGCGCTACTCAAATACGAGATCATCCCGCCCGCGCCGGCTCCAAGGACCACATCGTCACGACCGTCACCATTGAGGTCGCCGGCGGCGACGGCGGTACCATTGAAACCGCCGTCGTAGCTGGCACCAGAGCCGAATGTGACGGGTGTGAGGCGGTCTTCAAGGGCTTCGAGAGCGAACGGGCGGGGGCGCGAACGGGTCATTGGGGGGCGGGTCCAACAAGGTAGGTGGTCTGGGGAGAATTACATTACCAAGTGCTTGTCGGTGCAGACAAGGTAAGTACTGGCTGGGTCGCCAAATTACTGTGAGGCTTGATTCCAAGACCTGCTCGTGCTCGAAGCAATTCCGAGACCGATCGCACACCGCCGCAAAACAGTTGTCTTTGATAAGTCGTTAACGGCAAAGATCTTGCGTACGCGGGCGCGGGAAGTCAACACACCTGGCGTCTGCCGCTTTGCGCACCGGGCTTCTGTACTCTCAGACGGACCGCGTGAGCAGGAAGGTCAGGAGGTGGGAACGTCCAAGCGAGGACGTTTCTTGTTTTAGACTGAATGACACGCGAGACCTCGTGAACGAGCAACGGTTGAAGATCGTACCGACCCCCTCGCCACCGGCCTGGCTTCCCGCCCGCGCTGCGACGAATACCCGCGAGACGCCGCCATGTTCTCCCGCCGTTTCTTCTACGCCGTTGCCGCGTGCCTCGCCGGGACCGGTGTGAGCCGGGCGGACGCCCGCGACGCGGCCCCCGCCGAAGTGGCCCTGCCGACCGGCGGGGCGGTGAAGCGGGTCGACTTCGAGCGGCACATCATGGGGCTCGTCTCGAAGGTCGGGTGCAACGCCGGGAGCTGCCACGGGTCATTTCAGGGCAAGAACGGGTTCCGGCTGTCGCTGTTCGGCTACGAGCCCGCGATGGACTTCGCCGGCCTCACGCGCGACAACTTGGGCCGGCGCATCAACGTCGTGAAGCCCGACGGGAGCCTCATTCTTCTGAAGGGCACCGGGCAGACGCCCCACGACGGCGGGATGCGGTTCGGCAAGGACGGCTGGGTGTACAACGTGTTCCGCGAGTGGATTCGCGGCGGGGGCAAGTGGACGCCCGGCAGCGGCGAGATCAAGGATCTGACCGTCACCCCGGGCGACTTCGCCCTCCTGCGCGACTCCAAGTCCGCACAGGTGACCGTCACCGCGACGTTCGCCGACGGCACCACCGAGGACATCACGCCGTTCTGCGACTTCCGGATCACCGACGACGCGATCGCGACCGTTTCGCCGCTGGGCCTGCTGACGCCGAAGCAGCCGGGCGACGCGGGGCTCACCGTGCTGTACCGCGGGAGCGTGAAGGCCATCCGCGTGCTGGTCCCGTCGCCGGCCCGGGCCGAGTACCCGAAGGTGCCCGAAGTCAACTACATTGACCGCGAAGTGTTCGCGAAGCTGAAACTGATGAACGTGGTGCCGAGCGATCTGGCTTCGGACGAAGTGTTCCTCCGCCGCGTGTCCATCGACACCACCGCCCAACTCCCCACACCGGAACAGGTCCGCGCGTTCGTTGCCGACAAGGACCCCAAAAAGCGTGAGAAGATCATCGATCAGCTTCTCGCCGACCCGCTCCACGCCGCGGTGTGGGCGACGAAGCTGTCGGACATTACCGGGAACAACACCCAGGCGCTGGAGGCGCCGCAGCAGACGCAGCCGAAGCGGTCGCAGATGTGGCACGACTGGCTCCGCAAGCGGGTCGCCGACAACGTGCCCTACGACCAGATCGTGCGCGACATCCTCACCGCCAACAGCCGCGACGGGATGACCCCGCAGGAGTGGCTCGCGTTCGTCAAGAAGATCGACGAGCAGTCCGCAAAGGGCGCGAAAACCGAGTACCCCGAAAAGAAGACCCTCGACCTGTTCTGGCGGCGCCAGCAGCAGGTGCCGGTTGAACAGTGGGGCGAAAAGGTGGCGGCGGCGTTCCTGGGCGTGCGGCTGGAATGCGCCCAGTGCCACAAGCACCCCACCGACCGGTGGACGCAGGACGAGTACTGGGCGTTCGCGAACGTGTTCGCGACGGTCACCTTCCAGGCGAACCAGTTCAGCAGCCCCGAGGTGAAGAAGCTCGCCGACGCCGAGAACGCGGCGCGCCGGGAGAACGCCCCGAAGGCCAACAACAACAACGTCCTGCTCGTGCGCGAGATGTTCAGCGGGGCGAACCCCCGGCGGCGGCCGAACCCCGGGACCAACAAGGTGCCGCTCCCGCGCACCCTCGGCGGCGACACCGTGGGTACGAAGGCCGGCGCCGACCCGCGGGCCGAACTCGCCGACTGGCTCACGGGGCCGGAGAACCCGTTCTTCGCCAAGAGCTTCGTGAACCGGGTCTGGGCGCACTACTTCGGCGTGGGCCTCGTGAACCCGGTGGACGACTTCTCGCTCGCGAACCCGCCGGTCAACGCCCGGCTGCTCGACGCGCTCGCGAAGGACTTCGTCGCGAGCACGTTCGACATCCGCAAACTGGAACGGACGGTGCTCCTGAGTCGCACCTACCAACTCAGCTACGCGCCGAACGAGAGCAACAGGTTCGACAAGAACAACTTCTCACACGCCTACGTCCGGCCGCTGATGGCCGAACAGGTGGTGGACGTGCTGAACGCCGCTCTGGGCGTGGACGAGACGTTCGGCGGCGCGGACGCCGAGTTCGCCGGGCTGAAGATGGTCGAGGTCGGGTCGAGCCGACTGGCGAGCACCGTGTCTTACGCCCTGCGCATCTTCGGCCGCCCGCCGCGCACCACCGCGTGCGACTGCGAGCGGGCGATGGAGCCGGCCCTGCCACAGACCCTGTTCCGCATGACCGACGCCGCCGTTCTGGCGAAGTTCACGAGCGGCACCGGCCGCGTCGCGAAGCTCGCCAAGAGTAAGCTGAGCCCCGAGGAAATTGTGGACGAGGCGTTCCTGTCCACGCTGTCGCGGCTGCCGACGACGAAAGAAAAAGCCGACGGCCTGGAGCACCTGAAGGGCGCAAAGAACCGCACCGAAGGCGTCACCGATCTCGTGTGGGCGCTCGTGAACACCCGCGAGTTCATCCTGAACCACTGACCGCCCGCCACGCCGGCGCCGGGCCGCCCCCGGCTGGTGACCGGCGCGCGAGCTGATTCACCCGACCGCTTCCCCACCTTCAAACGGAGCGCTGCCATGTCGAACGTGCGGACCGACTGCGAAGGCTTCCACCGCCGGGACGTGCTGACCATCGGGTCGGCCGGGTTCCTCGGCCTCACCCTCCCGGGCGTACTCGCTTCGGAAGCGAAGGCGAAGGCCGCGAACGAGATCGGCTCCGGGAAGAAGGCCAAGAGCGTCATCTTGCTGTGGCTCGCCGGCGGGCCGGCCACCATCGACATGTGGGACAACAAGCCGGACGCGCCGGAGGGCATCCGCGGCGAGTTCAAGTCCATCGACACCGCCGTCACCGGCGTCCAGGTGGCCGAAACGTTTCCGAAAATGGCGCAGGTCGCGAACAAGCTCACCATCGTCCGCTCCCTGTACCACACCATCCCGAGCCACAGCCCGGCGACGGTGTTCATGACCACCGGGAACAAGCCGACCGCCGCCCTCCAGTACCCGTCGATGGGCTCGGTCGCGGCGCGGATGCTCAAGACCGAAGTGGGGGTGCCGCCGTACGTCACGTTCGGCGACATCCGCAACGGCACCGCCGGCCTCGCGGGGTACCTGGGCACCGGGTACAACCCGTTCGTGATCGAGGGGAGCGCACCGACGCGCGGCGAGGGCAAGGCGGCGGGGGGTGGGTTCAGCGTCCGCGGGCTCACGCTCAAGGGCACGTTCACCCTCGAAGACCTGGAGAAGCGCGACGCGCTGCTCCGCAAGTTCGACACCGGCTTCGCCGGCCTCGACCGGTCGAACGACCTCGTGGACGGGCTCGACACGTTCCACCAGCAGGCGCTGGAGATCCTCAAGAGCGATAAGACCCGCAAGGCCCTCGACCTGACCGCCGAGAAACCGGCCACCCGCGAACTGTACGGCGCCACGCCGTTCGGCCAGGGTGCGCTTGCGGCCCGGCGGCTGGTGGAGGCCGGGGTGCGGTTCTCCACCGTGACCTTCGGCGGCTGGGACACCCACAGCCAGACGTTCAACGCCCACAAGACCCGGCTCGCCCCGACCACGGATCAGGTGCTGTCGGCGCTCATCAAAGACCTGGACGACCGCGGGCTGCTCGACAGCACCGTGGTGATGTGCGCCGGCGAGTTCGGCCGCACGCCGAAGGTGAACAAGAACACCGGCCGCGACCACTGGGCGCGGTCGATGGCGTGCGTGCTGGCCGGCGGCGGGTTCAAGCGGGGCTACGTCCACGGCAGCACCGACGCCAGCGGCATGGCCCCGGCGACCGAGCCGGTCACTCCGGACGATGTCGCCGCGACCATCTTCCGCAACCTCGGCGTCGATCCGGCGACCGAACTGCAAACCGCGACTGGCCGCCCCATGCAGCTCTTCCGTGAAGGCAAGGTGATCGAGAAGACCGTCGGCTGAGCACTCCGGTGCCGCAGAAAACTCAAGCGGGCCAGAAGCCGGCGCCGGAGCGCGGGCCTCTGGCCCGCTTGAGATAGGTCGTTCACTCCAGCTTTGCGACTGCTCCGTGACGCGCTCTCGAAGTTGACGCTCGGCGGGCCGGAGGCCCGCGCTCCGGCGCCGACACGACTACCGATCGATCGAACTGGGTGCGCGGGGGCGAAAGCCTCCCGCGCGTCGTTTGGTATGGTTCAGCGGGCGCGAACGGAGGGTGCGTATGGACCGCTGGTTCGACGGCGTGTACTTGGTCGGGCGGTACAACTGGCTGCAAACGGGCGTCTGGCTGCTCGCCCACAACGGCGAGGCCGCGGTTCTGGAACAACCGCCCACCAACATTGCCGGGATCGGGTTCGGGCCGGACCCGGCGGCTGATGTCGAACGCGCGGCGGCTCAACTCGGCGTGCGTGTGCGGTTCCTGCTCTGCACGCACACCCACGCCGACCACTTCAGCACCCGCACCTTCGACGCGCTGCGCCAGCGGTTCCCGGGCGCCGAACCGGTGCTCCAGAGCGGGTTCCACAAGTTGACCGACGGTCGCCCCGGGGTGCGGTACTTCGACCACGAGTGCGAACTGTCGGTCGGCGGCGAGCCGCTCCACCTCGTCCACGCGCCGAAACACAGTTGGACCGATACCGTGGTGCTGTTCCGCGGCGCCGCCTGTACCGGCGACTGGGAGCTGAACACGGTCCGCACCGTCAACGAAAGCGTTCCGGTGCCGGCGCGGCTACAGTCCTGCGAGCGGCTCATCGGGTTCGTGCGGCAGACGGGGTACCGCGTCCACCGCGTGTATTCGGTCCACGCGAACGACCGGCGCGAGGGCGTCAATTTCCCGGCGCTGATCGCCGACACGCGAACCGATCGCAAACTGTGGTGAGGGCCGAGGGCGAGGCGCCCCGCGGCGTCTTCGGGGTCGGGACGCCGCCCGGAACGGCTGGGGCGGTCAGCGCCCGAACCGGCCGCGGAACCGTTTCAGCGCGTCCTCGAAGTGCCCCAGCCCGTCGCCGTCGAACGGCTCGCTGCGGACGTACACGCGGTGGTCGCGCTCGTTCGACCGGCCGCCGCGGAGCTGCACCACCTCCACCCCTTGAGGGTGGGCGTTGGCCGGCACGTCTTTCAGCTCGAAGATCACCGGCGCGAGCGGTTCGCTCAGGGTGCCGTCGCGCGCGACCCTCAGCGTGTGCAGTTGATTCCCCTGCGGGAACGCCGGGTCGGTGGACTGGGTGACGGCGTACAGGAACCGGCCGGTCGGGTCGAGCGCGATCTCGAACGCGTTGGTAACGGGGCGCCCGGCCGCGGTGGCCCCGCGCGGGCCGCCGAGCGGCAGCTCCTGGATCTGGACCGGGTGCAACGGGTCGGCCAGCGAAAACACGCTCACCGAGTCGGTGGCCGTGTTCGCCACATACAGCACCCGGCCGTCCGCGCTGATGGTACACCAGCACGGGGCCGCGCCGCTGCCCTCCGCCGGGCCGACGAAGTTCGTGCGCCCGGTCTCGTCGTAGGTGAACACCCCGACCTGGCCGGACGACGCGAACCCGGTGTAGACGATGTTCCGGGTCGGGTGCGCCGCCGCGCCCAGCAGAACGGGCGCGTTCGCGCTGGCGCTCGCCGGGCCGCCGGGGGCGGCGGTGAGGCGCCCGTCGGCGCCGATCCGGAACGTGTTCACCGTGTTCCCGCCGGGCGTGCCGGCCAGCGTCGCGGCCTCGACGAAGAGGAACCGGCCGTCCGGCGAGACGAGGGCCTGCGTGACGAACGTCCCGACCGGGAAGGTGACCGTCGAGTTCGGAATGGCGACGAGCGCGCCGTCGCGGCCGATGTTGAACGCGACCACGCTCGGGGCGGTCGTTCCGGGGTGCCCCTGGCCGGCGTCGCCGCGGTTCGCGACGTAGAGCGTGTTCCCCGCGATGCCGATGCTGTCGGGCTGGTCGCCGCCGGACGCGAACGTCCCGACCCGGTGCAGCCCGCCGTTGTCGAGAACGCGGAACGCGGTTACGCTGTCGCTCCCCTGGTTCACCGCGAACAGGAACCGGCCGTCGGCGGTGGCTTGCACCTGCTGGTCGCCGTCGTCCGGGCCGACGAGCTTGGGCACGTTCAACTGCCCGGTGCCCCCGGTCGCGAACGTCCCGATCTGCGTCAGCGCGCCGGTGCGGGCGTCCCGGGCGAACGCCAGCACCGCGTTCTGGCCGTCCTGCGGGTTGTTGGTCTCGGTGTAAACGACCGCCGCGGCGGTCCCGCCGGGGTGGGCGAGCGCGCCGGAGCCGAGGGCGGCGGGAACGTCCCGCGCGTCGAGCGCTTCCAGGCCGAGCCGGGGGCGGGGGGCGGGAACCGTTTCGCTGCGGGTGCGGAGCCAGCTCATCATCAGAGGTCCTTTCGAACGCACGGGCGACCGGCGGACCGGGCGGTCGCACCCGGTCGTTCGCGGGGTCAGTCGCTCGCCCCGGCGGTCCCTTACGCCGCCCGCGGGGAAATTTCTCGGCGGCCGAAGGCGCGGGTGTAAGGTCCGGGGCCGGCGCACGACACACGTCTGACGGCCCGCTGTCCCGACGAGAACCGGCGCATGACCCCAACGACCGACCCGACCGCTGAGGACCGCCTGCCGGGCGCGGACCCGGGCACGTGGTTCGAGCGGTACGGGGACTACCTGTACCGGTTCGCGCTGGCCCGGGTGCGGCGGGCCGAGGCGGCCGAAGATCTGGTTCAGGAGGCGCTGCTGGCCGCGTGGCGGAACCGGGCCGAGTTCGACGGCCGGTCGTCGGAGCGCACCTGGCTGACGGCCATTCTGAAGCGCAAGGCGGTCGACTGGCTCCGCAAGCGGGTGCGCGAACAACTCCGCGAGGCGGACGGGGCCGCGGACCGGTTCGCCGACGACCTGTTCGACCGCCGCGGCGGGTGGAAGACGCCCCCCGGCCTGTGGGGCGCGGTCGAGCCGCTCGACCGCGCGGAGTTCTGGGCCACGTTCCGGGCGTGCCTGGGCAAGCTCCCGGAGCGGATGCACACGGCCTTCGCCCTGCGCTACCTCGACGAGGCGGCCGCCGGCGAGGTGTGCCGCGAGTTGGGGCTGACGCCCTCGAACCTGTGGGTGCTGTTGCACCGCGGGCGGCTGCGGATGTGGTGGTGCCTGTCCAAGAACTGGTTCGGCGAGGAGCCGCAAGAGGGAGACGAACCGTGATCTGCCGACAGGCCGCCGAAGCCATTTCCCGCGCGCTCGACGAGCCGCTGCCCGCGCCGGAACGGCTCGACCTCTGGGTCCACACGCTCTTCTGCGGCCCGTGCCGCCGGTTCCGGCGCCAGTTGACGCGGCTCCACGCCGAGTGCGCGGCCGCAGCCTCCGAAGAGGTGCCGGCCGATACGCCGGGGTTATCCGATGCCGCCCGCGCGCGGATCGCGGCGGCCCTCGAACAACCGCCGCCCGCCGGGTAGCGTTCGGAACCCTCACGTGCCCGGTGGCGCGAGTGCCGGCCGAACCACCAACGGGCAATGGTCGTGGCGGTGGCCGAAGAACCGCTCCTGACGCCCCGCCGCGGGAGCCCTACGCCGGCGGGGGCGGCGCCGTTCCCGGTAGGTGCGAACCCTCGTGCCCGGTCGCCTCTTCGTGCTGCGTGTTGAGCCGGCGGAACGGGTACGCGAGTTGGCCGAGGAGCGTTTCGGGCGGCGGGTCGTGGTTCACCCCGAACTGCACCGGCTCACGTTTCGGGAAGTGGGCGGTACCGAACAGCAGGTCCCAGAGCGGGAACATGCCCGCGAAGTTCTTGTCCAGCCCCTCCTCGTCCCGCGTGTGGTGCCAGCGGTGGTACCGCGGGCTGACGATCACCCACCGGAACGGCCCGTAGTCCCAGTTCAGGTTCGAGTGCAGCACGATCACGAAGAACACCAGCACCGGCACCACGATCAGGATCGCCTTGGCCGACAGGCCGACCAGTACCACTGGCACCACTTGGCACAGCCGGGTGATGAAGTCGTTCACCGGGTGCATCCGGGCCGACGCGAGCCAGTTCATGTGCTCCGGGCTGTGGTGGATCGCGTGGAACCGCCACGCCCGCGACACGTGGAACCAGCGGTGCGTCCAGTAGTCCACGAAGTCGGCGAGCACCAGGATCTCGATCGTCTGGAGCCACAGCGGCTGGCGCCCGAGCGGTCCGAACCCGTCGAGGACACTTTCGTCGAGCGGCCAGCCCAGGGCGGCGCACGCGGCCAGCCCGATCAGACACACCGCGAGCTTCGAGACGATCTGGATCACCAGCGGGTTGATGAACCAGTACGTCACGTTCAGCAGCAGCGCGCGCCGCGGGACCTGTTGCGCCGGATGAGCCGGAAACAGGCGCTCCAGCAGCGTGAAGGCCGCGGGCATCACCGCAGCCAGCATCAGCATTTTCGACCAGGTCGGCAAGGCGCCGATCTGGTCTAGCAAGTTGAAGACGGTTTCGGTCATGACTGGTCTGTGGGTCTCTGGGCGGCGACGCAGCGGCTCCTGCCCCGAATCGGTTCCGACCCGACCTGAATACTAGCCGGGGGCGCGCTCAACGGGAATGGCTCTCGTAAGCATCTTCGAGAGCAATCCGGCCGACGTTTGAAAGCGCGGCGTTTCAACCGGCATGTACGGCTCAAGTCGTGCCGCCGGCGCGCGCACATGGTTTTCCCCTTGTCAGGAATTCGCCCATTCGCGCCTGACATTTATGAATGCGATCGGTAGGCCGATCAGGTTCCACGTCGGGCGCGCCAGTGCTGGCATCTTTGATGCCACCCGTCGGTCGAGAAGGGAACGTCGGTTGCCGAGAAGGGAGCGGGGCCAAATGGAGACGCCGGCACCGCGGGTCGGTTTCCGGAGAATTGTGTCGGATTCTTGAACCGTTCCCGATATGAGTGATTCGCGCGGAACGTTGTTCGGTGCCACGCCCTCAAAAGCACCGTACTCGATCGGTGGTTCGTGGGGCGCCGGCCCGCACCCGTAATCCGAACTCAGAACGAAGGATTCCTGATGCGTTCGGGGGACGGATCGGCGATACTGAGGTGACCTCCGGTTCGCGCTCTCGCTTCCAGCAGAACCTCCCGCTGCACGGTGTTCGCGATGCGATTCGCTGCTCTCTCTCCAGTCGTGCTGCTCGCGGCGCTGGTTCCCGCCGTGCCGCTCGCGGCGTCCGACCCGCCCAAACCACTCACGCCGGCCGAAACCGAGTTCTTCGAGAAGAAGATCCGGCCGGTCCTCGCCCAGCACTGCGCGAGCTGTCACTCCGCCGACGCCGAGAAGAACAAGAAGCTCAAGGGGAGCCTGTTTGTCGATTCGCGCGACGGGTTGCTCAAAGGGGGCGACAGCGGGCCGTCGGTCGTTGCTGGCAAGCCGGGCGAGAGCCTGCTGCTCAAGACGATGAGGTACGACGGCGACCTCCAGATGCCGCCCAAGGGCAAACTGCCGGACGCCGTCATCAAGGACTTCGAGAAGTGGATCGCGATGGGCGCTCCGGACCCGCGCGGCGCCTCCGACGCACCCAAGAAGCAGATCGGGCTGAGCCTCGAAGAGGGGCGCAAGTTCTGGGCCTACAAGCTCCCCGCTCCGGCCGCGGTGCCGGACGTGCGGGCCGATAAGGCCGAGGTCCGCAACGAGATCGACAACTTCGTGCTTGCGGCGCTCGAAAAGAAGGGGCTCAAGCCCGCCAAAGAAGCCGACCGCGCGACCCTCGCCCGCCGACTGTACTACGACCTCACCGGGCTGCCTCCGGCGCCCGAAGAGGTCGATGCGTTCGTCAACGCGAAGACCGCCGACGCTTACGAAAAGCTGGTCGATAAGCTCCTCGCGTCGCCGCAGTTCGGCGAGCGCTGGGGCCGGCACTGGCTCGACATCGCGCGATACGCCGAGTCGGTCACCCTCCGCGGGCTCGTGTTCAAGGAGGCCTGGCGCTACCGCGACTACGTCATCGACAGCTTCAACGCCGATAAGCCCTTCGACCGGTTCGTGCGCGAGCAACTGGCGGGCGACCTCCTTCCCGCCACCGACAGCGCCGACCGGACCCGCAACCTGATCGCCACGACGTTCCTGCAACTCGGCAACACGAACCTCGAAGAGCAGGACAAGAAGCAACTCCGAATGGACGTGGTGGACGAGCAGCTTGACGTTATCACAAAGGGGTTCCTGGCGCAGACCGTCACCTGCGCGCGGTGCCACGACCACAAGTTCGACCCGATCCCCACCAAGGACTACTACGCCCTCGCCGGCATCCTCCGCAACGTGAAGGCGCTGGAGAACGCTAACGTGTCGAAGTGGGTGGAGGTGCCGCTGCCCGCCACGCCGGAAGCCGAAGCCGCGCTGAAGAGGCACGAGAACGCCGTCGCCGCGCTCCAGACCAAGATCGCCGCCGCAAAAGCGAAGGGCGGGCCGAAGGTCGCGAGCGGCGTGCTGGCGGTCAAGGACGTGGTCGGGGTCGTGGTGGACGACGCGCAGGCGAAGAAGGTCGGGGCGTGGACCGCTTCGACGTTCAACGCGACCTACATCGGTGCCGGATACGTTCACGACGGCAACGCCGGCAAAGGCGAGAAGACGCTGACCTTCCAGCCCGAGAACCTGCCGCCGGGCAAGTATGAGGTGCGGCTCGCCTACTCCGGCGGCGCGAGCCGCGCCGACAAGGTGCCCGTCCACATCAACAGTGCGGACGGCGAAAAAGAGCTGTTCGTGGACATGAAGAAGGCGCCGCCGATCGAAGGCCGGTACGTCTCGCTCGGCGAGTTCCGGTTCGAGAAGGGCGGACTGGCCTACGTCCTCGTGTCGAACGAGGACACGAAGGGGCACGTCTGCCCGGACGCGGTGGTGTTCCTGCCGCTCGACAAGAAGGAGCAGGGGAAGGACGATAAGCCGGTCCCGAAGAGCCCTGCCGATGACGTGAAGGCGCTCGAGGCGGAACTGAAGAAGCTTCAGGACAGTGGCCCGAAGCGCGACCTGACGATGTCGGTCATCGAAGAGAAGGCGATCGAGGACACAAAGGTTCACGTTCGCGGTAACGTCCACAACCTCGGCGAGCCGGCGCCGCGCGGGTTCCTCTCGGTGGCCCTGCACGGCACCCCGCCTGTCGTTCCCAAGGCCCAGAGCGGGCGCAAGGAACTCGCGGAGTGGATCGCCTCAAGGGACAACCCGCTCACGGCGCGAGTGTACACGAACCGGGCGTGGCACTGGCTGTTCGGCGCGGGGCTCGTGCGGACCGTGGACAACTTCGGCGTGACGGGGGAAGTGCCGTCGAACCCGGAACTGCTCGACCACCTCGCAGCCAAGTTCCAGGGCACGTGGAGCGTCAAGGAGTTGGTGCGATACATCGTGCTGAGCCGCACGTACCGCCAGAGTACGACCGGTGACGCCGCCACCGCCGCAGCCGACCCGGAGAACCGTCTGTACGGTCGCGCGAACCGGCGGCGACTCGAAGCCGAAGCGATCCGGGACACCGTTCTGGCGGTGAGCGGCCAACTCGACCCGGCCCGCGGCGGGCAAACGTTCCCGGCTGCGCTGGCGGCCGACTATGCATTCAAAGCGAACTCGCTGCGCCGCAGCGTGTACCTCCCGCAGTTCCGCAACGCGTTTCCGGAGATGCTCGAAGCGTTCGACGCCGCCGACCCGAGTACGGTGACGGGCCAGCGCAACACCGGGACCGTCGCCCCGCAAGCGCTGTTCATGATGAACCACCCGTTCGTACTGGAACAGTCGAAGGCCGCCGCGGCGCGGCTCCTCGGCGAATCACACGCGGACGACACCGCCCGTGCCACCCGCGCGTACCGGCTCGCGCTCGGCCGCGTCCCGACCGACGGCGAGCGCGATGTTGCACTGCGGTTCCTCAAGGGCAAATCCGATAAGGACGCCTGGGCCGCCGTGTTCCACGCGCTGTTTGCGTCCGCCGAGTTCCGCTACGTGAATTAATGCAGGAAGAGTTTTTGACAGAATCAATAGAGTAATAAGAAATATATTGTTGAACTCGATCCTGTTGAAAATGCAGGAAGAGTTTTTGACAGGATCAACAGGATAGACAGGATAAGAAGGAAGATATTGTTGAATTCGATCCTGTCTATCCTGTTGATCCTGTCAAAAACTCTTTGACTTCCGCTGCCATTCCCACTCCGCGTGAGAGCCGAGATGCTGCCGACCTTCTCCCGTCGCGAATGGCTGAGCCGCACCGGCTGCGGCTTCGGCGCGATGGCCCTTGCCGGGCTCGCGGCCCAGGAGTCCCGCGCCGCGGCCCCGGTCATCAACCCGCTGGCTCCGAAGGCCGGGCACCACCCGGCCCGGGCGAAGCGGGTGATCTTCCTGTTCATGCAGGGCGGGGTGTCGCACGTCGATTCCTACGATTACAAGCCGGTCCTCGATAAGGAGGACGGCAAGCAGATCAAGTTCGACGACGCCCGGGTGATCGCGAACACCGGGATGCGCGGCAGCACGCAGCGGGTGATGAAGCCGCTGTGGAAGTTCGCCCCGCGCGGCCGAACCGGGAAGTGGGCGTCCGACCTGTTCCCCGCGGTGAACGAGGTGATCGACGACCTGTGCTTCGTCCACTCGATGCGCACGGAGGGGGTGGCGCACGGGCCGGCGACGCTGTTCCTGCACTGCGGCTCGACGAACTTCGTGCGCCCGAGCATGGGCTCGTGGGTGCTGTACGGGCTGGGCAGCGAGAACGCCAACCTGCCGGGGTTCGTGAGCATCGCGCCGTCCGCCGGCAACGGCGGCGCGCGAAACTACGGCAACGCCTTCATCCCCGCGATCTACCAGGGCACGCCGGTGGGGCGGGCCGGCGCCCCCGCCAGCGAGGCGACGATCCGCAACCTGGTGCCCGGGCTGTCGCCGACCGCGGCCGAAGAACACTTCAACCTGCTCCGCGAACTCAACGCCGAACAACTGAAGCAGAGGCCCGGCGACGCCGAACTGGAGGCGGTCGCCGCGTCCTACGAGCTGGCGTGGCGGATGCAGAAGAACGCCCCGGACGTGATGGACATCAGCAAGGAAACGAAGGAGACGCACAAGCTGTACGGGGTCGGCGCGAAGGAGACCGACAACTTCGGCAAGCAGTGCCTGATGGCGCGGCGGCTGAGCGAGGCCGGGGTCCGGTTCGTGCAGGTGACCTACGGCGACAACTCGGCCAACCCGGCGTGGGATCAGCACTCGAACCTGCCGAAGCACGGCGATCACGCCCGCGCCGTCGATCGACCGATCGCGGGGTTGCTCGCGGACCTGAAGCGCCGGGGGCTACTCGAAGACACGATCGTGTGGTGGGGCGGGGAGTTCGGGCGGACGCCCTACGCGGAGAAGAACGGCACGGGTCGCGACCACAACCCGGGCGGGTTCACGGTGTGGCTCGCCGGCGGCGGGTTCAAGCCGGGGCTCTCGTTCGGCGCGACCGACGAGTTCGGCGCGCAGGCGGTGACCGACAAGGTCCACATGCACGACCTGCACGCGACGATCCTGCACCAGCTCGGGCTGAACCACGAGAAGCTGACCTTCAAGTACGCCGGCCGCGACTTCCGGCTCACCGACGTTCACGGGCACGTCGTGAAGGAACTGCTGGGGTGACACCGAATCCAGTGGTTTCCAGCTCGCACCACCGTTCTGGCCGTTGAGTGTGGTCCGCTCACCCCGTGAGCGGCTGCTCTGCGTACCCGATCCGCTCCGGTATCATCGGCTCCGTCGTTGTGTGCAACGCGCCTCCGAGGCGCCGAGCGACCGCTCACGGAGTGAGCGGACCACACTCAAAACCAGCGCACCGTTCCGAGGTGCGAACTTGAAACGACTCAAATCCGGTTAACGAGTGACGGCTCGGCGTGTGAGAGTCGATCAACGATGGCTTTTTCTCCGGAGCGGTACCGCCTGCTCGCGCCCGCACCTCGTCCGCAGAACGCGCCCCGCACTCCGTCGAGCTATTTGGTCTGGAAGTGACCGCGCAGCTCGCGGAGGATCGACATCGAGTACAGCCCGGCGCTGACGTGCCCGGCCTCGAGCCACACGATCCGCTGTTTACCGGTCGCCTCCCACAGCGCGGTCGCGGCCTTCGCGGGGACCACGTCATCGTTCGTTGCGGCGATCATGAGGAGGTTCTTGTCCTTCAGCCGGGGCGCGTAGGTGAGCGGATCGACCGGGGCGATGAGCCGCTTCACGAGGCCCTTCCCGCCGACCGCGTCGAGCGCCTTGCGCACGTCCTGGCCTTTCGGGTGGTCGTAGTACGCGTCCACCAGCCCGCCGCCGCCCAGCACCATGCACACGTTCTTCACCCGCGGCTCGTTGGCCGACGTGAGCGCGGTGAGGAAGCTGCCGAGGCTCGTGCCCACCATGCCGAGCCGGTCGGCGTCGACCTCGTCGCGCCCCGCGAGCCACGCGAGCGCGCACCGGCAGTCCATCACGCCCTGCCGGATGCCCGTGAGCGTGCGCGGGATGTTGGTCGATACGAGCTTCGCCTTGCTGTCGGGGGCGCGGCGCTGGTTGTAGTGCGGGAGGACGACCACGAGCGCCGCGACGCCGTTCTGGGCGAGCCACATCGCCTCGCCGCGGGCGATGCGCTGGTTCCCCTGCATGATGTCGAGCACCACGACCGCGGGGAACTTGCCCGCCGCGGCGGGGACGAAGTACTCCGCGTAAACGGTGTTGTTCTCGGGCACGTCCGACGGGAGGGGGGACGGGAACGTGAGGTCGTAAACGGTGACGCCGCTGTGGCGGAGGTGGTAGCGGTCGGAGAGCCGAAACGTGCCCTGGTACGGCTGCTGGAAGCGGTACCCCTCGGCGATCGGCGTCTTCTCGGGGTCCGCCGGCACGGACAGCGTGCCCGTGGCCTCGGCCCCCCGTGCAAAGGCGTGGGAACCGAGCGCGACGGCGAGAGCGAGTGTGAGGCGTGACATGCGCGGCCCCGCGTCCGTGGATCGTACACCTTCATGGTACGCGCGGCCGCGCCGGCGCTCAACAACGAAGCCGCAGCGGCGGCGGGTTGGGGCGGGGGCCGTGCCCGCCCGGCGAAGCCGGCCCAATTCGGTGGCCCGTCGCCCGTGCCAAACGGTAAGATGTAACCTGTCCGCGCGCCACCGCACGAGGTCCCATCGATGTCGATCGAGTTCGCCTGCCCGACCTGTAGCGGTACGCTGCGCGTGGACGACGACTCCGCCGGCCGGTTGATCCGGTGCGGCGAGTGCTTGACCACGCTTCGGGTGCCCGACGCGGCAGCCGCGAACGCGGCGGCGGACGGGTTCCCGGAGCCCTCTGCGGCGGCCCCGAGTCCGGACGACCCGTTCGGGGGCACTCCGGCGCCGCTGGCGGCGGCTGTGCCGGTGTCCCGCCCCCGCCCCCGCGCCCGCGTTCGTACTGACAGCGACCGTGAACCGGATCGGGACCCCGACCGCCCGCGCCGTCGGCGCCGGCCGCCGCCCCCGCCCGGGCGCGGCCCGCTGTTCTGGTTGGCCCTCGTGGGCGGGTTGGGTGCGTTACTGGTTTGCCTGTGCTGCGGCGGGCTGTACGTGGCGGTCCCGGGGGCGAAGTGGCGCGACCACCGGTCCGAAAACGGCGGGTTCAAGGTGGAACTGCCGGCCGCGCCCCGCAAGGACATGGACCAGATCGCCGGGAACAACCCCGATCCGAACATGACCACGGAGGGCACCATCCTGTTCCGGGCGCTCGAGGAGTACGCGATCGTTTACGGCAACATCTCCCCGCAAGAGCGCCAACTGCTGAGCGACAAGGATCGCATCGACGCGGCGGTTCAGGCGATGAAGACCAGCGGCGAGGTGCGGTCGATCGTGAGCCAGAAAGACATCACGGTGAACGGGTTCCCGGGCCGCGAGGTGGAGTTCAGTGGCCAGGGCGGCGGGCACTACGGGGTGCGCGTCGTCGTCGCCGAGGGCCGGGTGTACGTGCTGGTGGCCGGGGGCAAGTTCACTCAACCGGGCAACGCCAACGTGCGCCGGTTCCTGGACTCGTTCGAGATCACCGACCCGGCGCTGAAAGCGGCGGGGCAGAAGCGGATCGACGCCGAGCAGGCGCGTGTGGCCGCCGCCGAGCGCGCGGCCCGGGCGCGTGAGCTGGAGGAGGCACGGGACGGGAGCTTGGCGGCGGTGCGCGAAACGTTCGCCGCGGCCGAGGGCGAGCGGCGCGAGGTGTTCCGCGCGATCGAGGCCGCCGCTCGTCGGCAGCGCGACATCGGCGCCGCTGGCGAACTGAGTACCGAAACCACCATCGACCTGGGAGAGGTGGCCCAGCGGGCTGCGACCGAGACCCTCAAGGCCGTGCGGACCGGGGCCGAAGGGGCCGCGGCGGCGGCCCTTGCGATCGGGGAGCGCGAGAGGCGGTTCGCGACGTTCGTGTCCGGCCCGGGGCGGTACACCGGGCGCCCGCCGGAACTGCCCGCCGAGCCGGCGCTGCGGCTCACGTTCGACGGCACCGCCGAGCAGCGCGTCACCGCGGCGCCGGACGGCAAGCGGTTCCCCGTGCCGGCCGGCGCCGTCTTCGCCGAAGGGCCGAGCGGCACCGCCCTCTACCTGCCGCCCGGCACCCGAGCGGATCTGATCGCGCTGCCACCGGTCGGGACGCTCACGCGCGGGTCGGCGCTCACCGTTTCGGCGTGGGTGAAGACCACGGCCCCGGACATTGAGGTGTTCCGGTTCGGGTGCCAGGGTAAAGTGCGCTGGGACACGCTCTCGGTGCGCGTTACCGGGACGCTGACGTATGTGCAAGAGATCGATAACCTGCCGGAGCGGTTCGCCAAACTCTCCGCGCCCTCGATCGCGGACGGCCGCTGGCACCACGTCGCGGTCACGCGCGAGGAGGTCGCGGCGCCCCGGCGCGGCGAGCAAACGACCTTCTACGTGGACGGCAAGCAGGTGGGCCGGTCCGTCGGGGCCGGCGGACCGGATCGGACGGCGGCGTTCTGTCCGCTGGCCCTGGGTATTCCACCGGTGAAACGCCCCGTCGTACCGGGTGGGATCGTCGGGCCGGGCGGCCCGCCTGTGCCGGGTAGCGTTATCGTTCTCGATGACGTGCTGAACTTCGCGGTCGATGAGGTGTGCGTGTTCGCGGAGGTGCTGAGCGAGTCCGCGGTCCGCAAACTCGCCGGGGTGCCCTCGCTTCCGGTGGCTCCGGCCCCGCGCCCCGCAGGCAAGTGATCTGTTCACAGTCCGGCGGTGGGTGCCTGTTTTGGCTGCTGTCTGTGCCACAAGAAACAGGCACACGCCGCCGGATCGCGTATTGGAACGTGTGGCGGAATGGACCCCGCATGGGATATCACTGCTGCCCGAGGCGGGGAGCACCAACACTCGATATGGGGCCAGAAGATTTTGACAGGATAGACAGGGCCTCAAACCAATCTGTCTTTATCCCGTCTATTTGATCCTGTCAAAACTTGTCTTCGTGAGCACGAGGCGCGCATGGGCTGAAACGGTGCCGCACGCATCCGCCCATTCCACCCGCTACCCGTTCTCAAGCCCCCCTTGCGGCGATCAGGCTCGCGAGGAACCCGACCGAGTCGCCGCGGGCCTTCGCCGCGTCCGCGAGCGCGCCGTAATCGCCGGCCCGGCGCGCCAGCTCGTTCACCCCGGGGCAGATCAGGTTGCGGTCGTCCTCCGCGAGCAGGAACCGTTTCGCGGCGTCGAGCGCGTCGCGTGAGCGGCCCGTTTTGAGGAGCAGGTTCACGTACACCTGCGCCGCGTAGGTCGCCCCCTCGGCCGCCTCGCGCGCGGCCTTGGCCGCGAACCGCGCCAGGCCCTCCTCCACCTGCTCGCCCGCGATCACGTTGAGGTACGCGAGGTAGTCGTCGTAGTTCTCCTCGAACGGCGCGTCGTTGTGCCCCTGAAGGTTCGGCGCGAGCTTGCGCCCGTAGGCGCACAGCCCGCGGGCGCAGTCGAGCGCCGGGCCGGGCGCGAGGTGCGTGCTCATCTGCACCACGCTCGACAGGTGCGACGTGTCGATGTGGTACGCGTCCTCGGCGAACAGGTCCGGGTGCAGTTCGACCAGCCGCGCCACCGGGAGCGGTTCGGCGAGCGCCACGCCCCGCGCCGTCAGGTCGCTGGTGAGGCGCTCGGTGAGCTGGGCGTGCAGCGCCGTCGCCAGCCGCGCGACGCAGTAGTCGCGCAGGTCCGCGTTCGCGCCCAGGTCGGACCCGCTCACCATCGTGATGGCCGAACAGATGCCGTGCCGGTCGAGCACGAGGTCGAACCCCTTCTTCGGCAGCACCCCGCCCTGCCACGCCACCTCGATGACCGGGTACACGTCGTCGTCCGGCCCGGGGGCGTAGGCGGCCAGCGCCGCGCGCACCGGCTCGGGCTCGTCGAGCATGCGGAAGAACGCCCACGCCTTCGAGAACTCCTTGCGCTCCAGGAGCAGCCCGCCCACGTGGCGCGCGGCGGCGCGGATGGCGTCCTCGTAGGGCGCGTGGGTGTGCGCCGGGAGGTCGCCCGCCGCGCCGGTCGGGAACGGGGACACGCCGAGCCCGATGCGCGCTTTCATCAGCAGCGCGTAGAACAGCCCCTGGAAGTCCTCGGCGGCGCGCAGCGCGGCGATCAGCTCGTCGGCCGCGGCGGCCGGGCCGTCGGCCGTGAGGGTCGCGGCGAGTTTGTCGAGGGCGGCGCCGCCGAGCGCGGGCGCGGGTTCTGCGGGGTCGTACATGGGAACGGTTCCGGCGCACCGGCGCGGGCGGGGTGGTGGGTGAGTCCAGTGTAGCGAGAACGCCGGACCGAAAGAAGCCGGCGCGGGCCGCGGCCCTTTCGGGTGCGCGGGCGAGTCGTTAGAATGATTCGGGCCTTTTCGCGTGTACTCATCGCCCGGGAGCGCTGGTATGAGCGCCGACTCCGCCGACACGACGCGCGTGACGCTGCTCCACCGGCTCCACCAGAACCCGGCGGACCAGCTCTCGTGGGGCGAGTTCTTCCGCACCTACAGCCCCGCCATCCGCGGGTGGCTGCTGCACTGGGGGCTCCAGGAGGCCGATGCCCAGGACGTGGCGCAGAACGTCCTGATGCGGCTCACGAAGAAGCTCCCGCAGTTCAAGTACGACCCGGCGAAGAGCTTCCGCGGGTGGCTCAAGACGCTGACGCACCACGCCTGGCACGACTTCGTCACGGAGGCCGGGTACCGGACCCGCGGGAGCGGCGACACCAGCGTCCTCGACCAGCTCCAGTCGGTCGAGGCGCGGGAGGACCTCGCCGCCCGGGTCGAAGCGACGTTCGACCGGGAGCTGCTGGAAATGGCACTGGTGCGCGCCCGCGAGCGGGTGGCCGAGAACACCTGGCTGGCGTTCAAGCTGTCGGCGCTCGACGGCGTGGCCCCGCAAACGGTGGCGGACCAGGTCGGCATCCGGGTGTCGCAGGTGTACCTCGCGAAGCACCGGGTGCAGAAGCTCGTTCAGGAAGAGATCCGGGCGCTCGAAGGGGCGGACGGCGAGGACGAGCCCCGCCGCTCGTGAGGCGCGACCGCTTCCGCGGCGCGAGACGCGACGCCACCGGTCGGGCTGAAACCGACGCCACCCCCCTGCCTTCGTACCCCCACCCGACACCTCTCCCATGCCCGACTGCCCTGACGACACCGAACTGGCCGGGTTCCTCAACGATTCGCTCGGGGCGGAGCGGGGCGCGTGCGTGTCGGGCCACGTGGACGGGTGCCCGGCGTGTCAGGCCCGGCTCGACCGGCTCACCGAGCAGACCAGCGGGGCCGTAGCCCGGTACCGCGAGCGGCCCGTGACGGAGCTGCCCGACGCGCGCTCGGGGGACGGCGCGCCGCCCGCGGAGGCGGACACGCAGATCGTCGGCGCCCGGCCGGCGGTCGCGGTGTTCGGCGGCCCGCCGCCGGTGCCCGGGTTCGAGGTGCTCGGGGAGATCGGCCGCGGCGGCATGGGCATCGTGTTCAAGGCCCGGCACCGCCGGCTCAACCGGCTGGTGGCCCTCAAGATGATCCTCTCGGGGACCTCCGACGGCCGCGCGACGCAGCGGTTCCTGTTCGAGGGCGAGGTGCTCGCCCGGGTCCGGCACCCGCAGGTGGTGACCGTGTTCGAGGTGGGCACCTACGAGGGGCCGAACCGCCTCCCGGTGCCGTACCTCGCGATGGAGCTGCTCGAGGGCGGGTCGCTCGGGAGCCGGCTCCGCTCGGTTCACGAGGGGGCGGCCGAGCGGTTCAGCCCGCGCGCCGCCGCCGAACTGCTCGACGGGCTCGCCCGGGCGGTCCACGCCGCGCACCTCCAGGGCGTCGTTCACCGCGACCTCAAGCCGGGCAACATTCTGTTCAGTGCGGGCGACGCCGGGGGGGCGAAAGCGGACAGCGCGTCCGGTTCGGCCACGCCTTCTACCCTTCACTCGTCCGGTCCTAAAGTCACCGATTTCGGGCTCGCGAAGTTCACCCGGGACTCCGGCGCGGACCTGACGCAGACCGGGCAGGTGCTCGGGACCCCGCAGTACATGGCGCCCGAGCAGGCGGCCGGCGCGCGCCAGGTCGGCCCCGCGGCGGACGTGTACGCCCTGGGCACGATCCTGTTCGAGTGCCTCGCCGGGCGCCCCCCGTTCGTCGGCACCGAGCCGATGAGCGTCATGCTCCGGGTGCTCAACGACCCGCCGCCGGACGTGCGCGCTCTGCGGCCGGACGTGCCCCGCGATCTGGCGGCGGTCGTGGCGACGTGCCTCGCGAAAGCGCCGGAGCGCCGGTACCCCTCGGCCGAGGCGCTCGCGGACGACCTGCGCCGGTTCCTCGACGGCCGCCCCACCCAGGCGCGGCCGGTCACGAACCTGGAGCGGCTGTGGCTTTTGGCCCGGCGCAACCCGGCGGTCGCGGGGCTGCTGGCGGCGCTGGCGGCCACGCTGACCGTCGGGTTCGTGGCGGTCGCGGTGCTGTGGGCGCGGGCCGAGGAGCGGGCGCGGACCGAGGCGGGGCTGCGGGAGTTCGCGCAAGCGGCCGGCGCGCGGGCACAGGAGGAGCAGCGGCTCGCCCAGGAGGCCCGCGCCCGCGCCGTGGCCGAGGTCGAGCAGCGGCAGCGGCACGAGGCCCAACTGGAGTTCGCCCGCGGGGCCGAGTGGTGCGAGGACGGGCGCGTGGCGGACGGGCTGGAACTGTTCGTGCGGGCCGTCGACCTCGCCGAAGCCACCGGCGACGCCGCCCTCGCCCGGGTCGCGCGGGTCAACCTCGCGGCGTGGGGGCGGGAGCGGCCGAAGCCGCCGCGCCGGTTCAGGCACACCGAGCAGCCGCGGCTGGTGGCGTTCCACCCCGATGGCAAGCACATGGTGTCCGCCGGGCGCGGCCGCGAGGTGTACCTCTGGGACCTGGGGACCGGCGCGCGGGTCCGGACGTACCGGCCGTCGTTCGACCCGGTCGGCCTGTTGCCCCAGAAGCCGGTCTACTGGACCGTGGGCGTCAGCCCGGACGGGCGGCTGGTCGCCGCGGGCGGCAGCGACGGTGCCGTGACCCTGTGGGAGGCGGACCCGGGCGGGCCGGCGGTGGCCGCTCCCCTCGCGCACTTCAAACTGCCCGACCCGAAGGTGCCGGACGTGAACCTGTGGACCCTGGCGTTCACCGGCCCCCGCACGCTCTGGACCAACGATGGCGCGAACGGGCTGCGGCGGTGGAACCTGACCGACCCGAAGCGGCCGACGAGCGAGCGGTTCATGCCGGGGGGCGGGGCGAGCGCTTCGACGCTCCAGATCCTGGTCGCGTCCCCGGACGGGCGCGCGCTGTACACCGGGGACCGGGCCGGGCGGGTGCGGGCGTGGGACGCCGCGACCGGGGCCGAGCGGCGGAGCTGGCACGTGCGGGGGTGGGTCACCGACGTGGCGGTGTCGCCCGACAACACCCGCTTGGCCGCGGTCGGCACCGGGGGCACCGTGTCGGTTCTCGATCTCACGGACGACCCGAAGGACGACCCGAGCGGGGAGAAGCGGGTGCTCGAGCTGAGCCTGGCGGGGGCGTACGGGAACGGGGTCGCGTTCGCCCCGGCGGGGCCGCAACTGGTGGCGTCCGACGGGGACGGCAACGTGCGGTGCTGGCACCGCGAGACGGGCCAGCCGATGGGGCTCGCGCGGCAGTTCCACGGCGAGGTCACGCGGATGCGGTTCCGGCCGGGCTCGACCGAGTTCGCGGTCCCGGCCGGCGACTCGGTCTACCTGTGCGCGGCCCCGGCCCCGGCCGGGGAGCTGGTGTGGGCCGGCCGCCGGGTGCGGACCCGGGGGCTGGACTTCGCGCCGGGGGGCGGGGCGCTGGCGGTGGCGGACGATTGGGGGTGCGGGGTGATCGACCTCCGCACCCGCGAGGCCCGGGCGCTGGCGTTCGACGGCGAGGCCCTCACGGTCCGGTTCGACCCGGACCCCGCACGGCCGCGGGTGTTCCGCGGGGGGCGGGCCGGGCTCGACCTCTTCGCCCTGCCCGGCGGCACGCGCGGCGCCGGCGGCACTTCGCCCGGGGGGCGGGCCTCGCGCCTCGACTTCCCGCGGGGCGGGGGCGGCGTGTACGCGCTGT
Source organism: Gemmata algarum (assembly GCF_034097035.1). Taxonomy (NCBI): domain Bacteria; kingdom Pseudomonadati; phylum Planctomycetota; class Planctomycetia; order Gemmatales; family Gemmataceae; genus Gemmata; species Gemmata algarum. The sequence continues at coordinate 107,898 of NZ_JAXBLV010000189.1, read as the reverse complement.
CCCCCCTCGTGGTCGCCCGGTACGACCCCGCGACGCTGAAGCGCGCGGCGGTCGCGCGCCCGGCCGCCAAGATCCCGGCGGGCGTGGAACTGACCGCGCTGGCGGTGCGCCCGGACGGGGGCGAGGTGTTCGTTTCGTTCGGGGACAGCGCGGCCGTTCTGCGGGGGGACACGTTGGCGCCGCTCCGCGAGTGGGCCATCGGGGACGAGGTGCTGGACGCCCGGTACACGCCGGACGGGGCCAAGGTCCTGCTCGGCCGGCGGGCCGGGGCGGCGGAGCTGCGCGACGCCCGGAGCGGCGAGCGGGTGCTGCCGCTCATGCCCCACAAGGGCGCGATCACGGGCGTCGCCGTCGCGCCGGACGGGGCCACACTCGTCACCGCCAGCCGCGACGACACGGCCCGGTTCTGGGACGCCGCCACCGGGCTCCCGCTGGGGCCGCCGCTGGTCCACGCCGGCCCGGTGACGCACGTCGCGTATGCGCCCGACGGCCGCCGCATCGCCACCGGCACCGGCGACGGGCACATCACCCTGTGGGACGCGCCCCCGCCGCCGCTGGCTGCCCCGCTGGGCGAGCTGAAGGCGACGTTCGGCGGCGAAGAGTAATATTTTCGTCGGTGGGGTGAATTGGGCTTTTTATTTTCGGTGCGTAGCGTATTATTCTGTGACGGGTGGCGGGTGCCACCTACTCAGGAGCTACGAATCGCTTTGCTGCTATCTGCTTCGACACTTCTTGGTTCTTCGACTCTGAGCTACCCTCACAGCCTCCAAGACAGTCAAGCCGGCCTCGCAGAGTGTGTAGTGGAGCGGCCCCGCGCGTGAAGCCGTGCGGTGTGATCGTTCCCGGTCCGTTCCTGTCCTTTGCGCGGGGGTTCCGCGCGTGTCCTATGCGGGCAGCACGCCCAGAGTTTTGAAGACCTATGGCGAAGAAGTTGTACGTCGGTAACATCTCGTTCCAGACCACCAGCGACGACCTGGTCCAGGCGTTCTCCCAGTACGGCACCGTGCTGGGCGCCCAGATCGTCGCGGACCGCGAAACCGGCCGCAGCCGCGGGTTCGCGTTCGTTGAAATGCACGACGGCGCGGAAGAGGCGATTGCGGCCCTGAACGGGGCCCAGCTCTCCGGCCGCACCCTCACCGTGAACGAAGCCAAGCCCCGCGAAGAGCGTCCGCGTAGCGGCGGCGGTGGTGGTGGCTACGGCGGTGGCGGCGGCGGGTACGGCGGCGGCGGTGGTGGCTACGGCGGTGGCGGCGGTGGTCGCAGCGGTGGCGGTGGTGGCTACGGCGGCGGCGGCCGTCGCGGCGGCTACTAAGTCACGCGGGCCGCGAAAATATTCCGGAAGCCGTTCGATAAGTAGTATGTTCGCCCACCCCTTCCGACGCAAGTGAAGGGGAAAGAAGGAACACGTTTCCGATCAGCCGGGGCCGGCGGCTCACTGGCTACTCCATCTCCTCCGCGCTTCGCGGCCCGTGTAGTCCACGGTCGCGACGTGTGAGCGGAAACCGACTCGCGGGACCAACGGGAAAGATTCCCGTTCGCCCGGAGCGCCGGTACCGCGAGCGGTCGAGAGCGAGTAGTCGGCGAGGCGCCGGCCCCTGGCGCTTTCGCACGTCGCCGTCTAACGTCTGCTGCGCCCCCACCCTTGCGGGTCGATCGCGCCTCGGTTAGGCTTCACCTCCCCGCTCACTTCAGGAAGCCTCATTATGCTGAAGCGATTTGCCCTTCTCGCCGTCGTCGGCTGCGCGCTCGCGCTGGCCATGTACGCGGCCGCAGACAAACCGGCGGAAGGGGCCAAGCAACTGCCCGTGCCGGAGATGAAGTTCAACGATGTTAAGGAGATCGCGCCGGGCGTGTTTTTCCGCTACTCGTCCATCTCGGCCAACGACAAGAACATCCCGTTCGGCGGCAGCAACCACACCTGGGTCGTGTTCAAGGACTACGTGGTGGTGATCGACGCGAACTTTCCGAAGGAAGCCGCGGACGTGATCGCGGACATCAAGAAGACCACCAACAAGCCCATCAAGTACGTGCTGGACACGCACCACCACGGCGACCACGCCTACGGCAACGCGGTGTGGGCCAAGGAGGGGGCCAAGATCGTCGCGCACACGAACGCGGCCCGCCTGATGAAGACCAACGGCCCGAAGCAGTGGGAGGAGGCCGCTAAAGACCGCAAAGACGTCAAGGACAGCGAGCTGAAGCAGGTGGACATCTCGTTTGACGACAAGTACGAGCTGAAGGACGACACGCAGCACGTCGTGTTCATGCACTTCGGGCACATGCACACCGCCGGCGACGCGAGCGCCTACCTGCCCAAGCACAAGATCCTCTGCACCGGGGACGCGTGCGTGAACGGGGCGTTCAACTACATGGGGCACTCGAACTCGGCGAGCTGGATCAAGTGCCTGGAGGCGATGGACAAGCTCGACATCGACCTGATCTGTCCCGGGCACGGCAAGCCGGCCCGCAAGGACCTGATCGCGAAGGAAACGCGCTACTTCACCGAGCTGCGCGACGCGGTGAAGAAGGGCATCGACGCGAAGAAGTCCGTCGAGGACATCACGAAGGGGCTGGACTTCGCGTGGTACAAGGAGTGGACCGGGGTGGGCGTGGTCGAAACCGACATGAACAAGGACAGCGTGAAGCACGTGTACAACGAGCTGCAGGGCAAGATCGACCACGACCGGCTCGGGGCCACCTCCGCGCCGCTCAACTGGCGCCAGCCCCCGACCGGAATCGCATCGCGCTGACGGCGGCGGGCTGCTTCTCGTAACGAGTCGGTGCGGGGCAGCGTCGTTAACTCGCCGACTCGTTCTGAACTTTGTCACTTCCGACGGCAGGCGGAAGTTCCGTCTTTTAAGTTGGTGTGGCCGCGCGGCGGTTTGGCCGTTGAGTGTGGTCCGCTCACTCCGTGAGCGGTGGCTGCGGGCGTCGAATGGGCGTTGCGCACAATAACGGGGGCGGCAAGCCGCGGAGCGAATCGAATGCGCGGGGCGACCGCTCACGGAGTGAGCGGACCACACTCAACGGCCACAACTGCGCGGCGCGAACTTGAAGCTGCTGAATTCAGTTCCCAACTTGGAACCCTGGAACGGTTGGCCGCCCGGCCGCTTTTCAGCCGCCCATCGGGGCGAAGCCGCCGCCGTGGCGCTCGTTCAGCCCCGATTGGAGCGCCCGCAGCCGTTTCTTCGACTCCGCGGCGGCCCGGTTCGAGGTCGCGAACGCGTTGGCCATTTCCTTCGACCCCCGCAGCATTGCGGGGTCGCTGTCCACCATGTCGGCCCGCCGGAGCACTTCGGCCTCGCACCGGATCAGGTCCTGCACGGCCGCGACGAGCGCGTCGTCCACGCCTTCGGGGTTCAACCCGCGCAGCGCCTCGGTCTGGGTGCGCACCAGGCTCACGTACGCCGGTATGTCCTGGCTCGCGGGCTTCTGGGCCAGGATGTTGCTCACCTGGCCCCAGTAGGCGTGCGTCGGGGTGCGGCTCGTGGTCTCGGTCAGCGTGACCGGCTTGGTGAGGAAGCACCCGCACGCGAACACCACGACGCACACCGGAACCGCTCGAAGCGTGAACCCGCGCATGACCCGCCCCTGGCTTGTGTGAGAAGGCCGCCGCTATACCGCGCCGCCCCCCGGGCACAACCCCAAGCGCTTCCCGCGGGGCGCGTTCGCGATACAATCGCCGACTGAGCGCTCGCACCTTCCGACGGACCCGAACCCCATGACCGACGAGCACCCGACCCCGAACTCGCCGTCCTCCGCCAACCCGCCCCCGCGGGTGGGCATCATCATGGGGTCGCACTCGGACTGGAACACCATGCAGCACGCGGCCCGCGTGCTCACGGAGCTACAGATCCCGCACGAGGAGCGGGTGGTGTCCGCGCACCGCACCCCGGACCTGCTGTTCCGCTACGCCGAGCGGGCCGAGGAGCGGGGGCTGGAGGTGATCATCGCCGGGGCCGGGGGCGCGGCCCACCTGCCCGGGATGTGCGCCTCCAAGACCGTGCTCCCGGTGCTCGGCGTGCCGATCGAGTCCGCGGTCCTGCGGGGCGTCGATTCTTTGCTCTCGATCGTGCAGATGCCGTCCGGCGTGCCGGTCGGGACGCTGGCGATCGGCACCGCCGGCGCGGTCAACGCGGCGCTGCTCGCGGCCTCGATCCTGGCGGTTAACACCCCCGCGATTCGCGAGGCCCTGCGCACCTTCCGCAAGGTGCAAACGCAGAAGGTGCTCGACCACCCGAACCCGCGGCAGCCGGCCGCCTCCTGACGCGCGACTCAACACCCCCGGACCCATGAACCTTGGCATTCTCGGCGGCGGTCAACTGGGCCGCATGATCGCACTGGCCGGCTACCCACTCGGGGCGCGCGCGACCGTACTGGAGCCCGGCGCGAACTCGTCCGCGGGGCAGGTGTGCGCCCACCTCCCGGGCGAGTTCGACGACCTCCAGGCGCTGTACCGGCTCGCGCAGGCGTCCGACGTGGTGACGTTCGAGTTCGAGAACGTGCCGGTGGAGGCGGCGCGGTGGCTCGCGGAGCGCGTGCCGGTGTACCCGCCCCCCGGGGCGCTGGAGGTGTCGCAAGAGCGGCTCGCAGAGAAGCAGTTCTTCCGGCGGCTCGGCATCCCGACGCCGCCGTTCGCGGCGATCGAGACGGAGGCCGACTTCCGCGCCGCGGTCGCCGAGATCGGGCTGCCCGCGGTGCTGAAGACGCGCCGGTTCGGCTACGACGGCAAGGGCCAAGCGGTGATCCGCACGCCGCAGGACGCCGACGCCGCGTGGCAGAAGCTCGGCGGCCGGCCGCTGATCCTGGAAGGGTTCGTGCCGTTCGACCGCGAGCTGTCGCTGGTCGCGGTGCGCGGCCGCGACGGGCAGATCGTGACGTACCCGCTGATCGAGAACGTTCACCAGGACGGCATCCTGCACCGCTCGGTCGCGCCCGCACCTGATCTGGGGGAGGAGCTGAGCGAGCGCGCCGCGGAGTTCGCGGCGCGCGTGCTGACCGAACTGAATTACGTCGGGGTGCTGACGATCGAGTGGTTCCAGGAGGGCGCGCGGCTGCTCGCGAACGAGATGGCGCCGCGGGTCCACAACTCCGGCCACTGGACGATCGAGGGGGCGCTGACGAGCCAGTTCGAGAACCACGTCCGCGCGGTGTGCGGGCTGCCGCTGGGGCGCGCCGACGCGGTGGGCTGTTCGGTGATGTACAACTTCATCGGCTCGGTGCCGCCGACGGAGCAGGTGCTGGCGAACCCGGACGCGCACCTGCACCTGTACGGCAAGGGGCCGCGCCCGGGCCGGAAGGTCGGGCACGTCACGTTACGCGCGGCGAGTGCCGCCGAGCTGCACGAGAAGTTGCCCGAGTGGGACGCGCAGTTCGCCCGCGGCCCGCAGTGAGCGAAGGCTTGGAGCTACTGGTGGAACGGACGGGGCGTGACTTCGTTCCGACCCACACGGCCCTCGCGTTCACAAAGAAAGAGGTCTGACAGGATGAACAGGATTCACCGGATGAAGACTGTTTGGCTCGAAATCCTGTTCATCCTGTGAATCCTGTCAAAATCTTCTGGGCTTGCCCATCAAGTCTCGGTGGCGCCCGGTCGTGAGCTTGCAGTGCAGCACCGAGACTGGAGGGGCGTGTGACGATCCGTTCGCGGTTGTGGTTGCTCCTCCCGGCCGTGACATTGTGCGCCGTTGACATCGGGCTGACACTCGCGGGGCAGTCGAGCGGATACTGGTCGGGGCGGTACGAACTGGCACATGAGGCGAACCCGTTCGCGCGTCCGGCTCTGATGCGTGGCCCGGTGACCTTTGCCGCTTTCGGATTCGTATACGCGGCTGTGGTTGCGGCGGTGGTATGCGGGTGGCGTTCGGCGGGTGTGTGGGTGGCGGCGCTGGTGACCGTCGCGCATGCGGTCGGCGGGGCAGGGTGGTTAGTGCGCTTCGGGCCGTGCGGTTGGGGCGCGGCCGTGGCGTTCCTGCTGGCCGCGGCCGAGGGCTCGGCCCGGTGCTGGCGCCGCGCGACCCGGCAGGTCGAACACGGCGGAACGCCTGCGCTGATACCTGATGCGGAACGTTTTGCTGGTAGGAACAGGTAAACTGCTCTTCATTCATCCCGGCTCGGACAAGTTTCTGCTCGTTGATACACCCCGAGTGGCGAACAGGTTATTCTCTCTGGTGGAACTTACCCACCCGGACCGATCGGTACCAACACGAGGTGCCCTGTCGTGTTTCACCGCTTGCTGCTTGTACTGTCCGTTGCAACTGTTTTCTCGCTCACCGCGTCGGCCCAGGATGCCGCGAAGATCGGTGAACGGGTCGGGAAAATCGCGCTCACCGACATCCGCGCGCTGCCCCGGACGCTCGACGATTTTGGAGAGCGTAAGGCGCTCGTTCTCGTGTTCACGAACACCACCTGTCCGCTCGCCCAGCGGTACCTGCCGACCGTGAAGTCGCTTGAGAAAGCGTACCGCGACAAGGGCGTGCCGTTCGTTGCGGTTAACGCCGCCGAGGACGACACACTTCTGGCGACGGCGACGCACGCCGTGAAGTACGAGGTGGAGTTCCCGACCGTCAAGGATTTCGGCGGGAACGCGGCGCGGGCGCTCGGCGTGAAGCGGACTCCTGAAGCGGTCGTTCTGGATGCGGAGAACAAGGTTCGTTACCGCGGCCGGATCGACGACCAGTTCCGGCTCGGCGGATCGCGGAAGGAGCCGACCAAGCAAGAACTGAAAGACGCCATCGAAGCCGTTCTCGCGAACAAGCCGGTTGATGTCGCCGAAACCGAGGTCGATGGCTGCCCGATCGAGTTCGCGGCTCCCCGGAAGGCGAAAAGCGTGAACTTCGCCGAACACGTCGCGCCGATTCTGAAGAAGCACTGCTGGGAGTGCCACCGGCCGGGTGGCTCGGCCCCGTTCGCGCTCACCACCGCCAAACAAGCGGCGGCGCGGGCCAAATCGGTAGCCGAGGCGGTGGCCACCCAGCGGATGCCGCCGTGGTTCGCTGGCCACGAGTCGGTTCCGTTCGCGAACCGCCGCGCGCTCAGCGATGCCGAACGCGAAACCCTCGCCGACTGGGCACGGACCGGCGCGGAACCGGGCGATCCCGACAAGGCGCCCGCGCCGCCGGAACCGCTCACCGGCAAATGGCAGATCGGCACCCCCGACCTCGTGCTGGAGACGGGCGTCATCGAACTGCCCGCGAAGGGTGATATTCCGTACCAGTACGCCGTTCTCCCGCACATTTTCAGGGACGAAACGTGGGTGCAGGACGTTCAGATCCTGGCGGACAACCCGCAATCGCTGCACCATTGCAACATGGCCTTCGCCACGTTGACGGAAGGGTTCAAGGAAGAGAACTTCATCACCGGGCAGGTGCCGGGCGGCGAACCGATGACCCTCGACCCCGGCGTGGGGTGTCGGATTCCGAAGGGGGCGCTGCTCGTCCTCCAGATGCACTTCGTCAGCACCGGCAAGCCGGAGAAGTGCCGCGTATCGGTGGGGCTGCGATACCCCCGCGGGGTGGTGGACAAGCAGTTGCGGAACATGCAGCTCACCCGCCGCGACTTCGCCATCCCTCCGGGGGCGCCCGCGCACAAGGTTGTCGCCAGCCGCACCCTCGAAGCCGAGGCCGTCGGGGTCGGGCTGTTCGCGCACATGCACCTCCGCGGGAAGGACATGACCTTCACCGCGCACCCGCCGGCCGGGAAGAGCGAGCCGCTCCTGGTTATTCCGAATTACAACTTCTCGTGGCAGATCCCGTACCGGTGGGAACCGGGCCAGATGAAGCTGGCAACGGGGACGAAGTTGGAGTGCGTGGCGCACTTCGACAACTCGGCGTTCAACCCGTACAACCCGGACCCCCGCGCGACCGTCCGCAACGGCCCGCAAACGCACCACGAGATGATGATCGGCTTCTTCTTCTACACACATGCGACCGAGAAACTGAACCTGACCATCGACGCGAAAACCGGGCGGGTGAAGGAAATGAAGTGACCGTGTGGGCGTCTTCGACCGAAGCGGCACACGTGTACCATTCGGGCCGCAAGGGAGGGGCTGCGATGGACCTGCGCGTCGTCGAGGGGGATCTGCTCGATCAAGCCGTCGAGGTGATCGTTAACGCCTGGAACCGGAACGTGATCCCGTGGTGGCTGCTCATCCCGCAGGGGGTGTCGCGGGCCATCAAGCGGCGCGCCGGGCGTGGGCCGTTCCGCGAAGTGGCCCGCAAGGGCGCGATCCCGCTCGGCGGGGCGGTCGAGACCGGGGCCGGCGACCTGCCGTTCAAGGCCATCATTCACGTCGCCGGGATCAACCTGCTGTGGCGCGCGTCGGAGTGGTCCGTCCGGGAGTCGGTGCGCAACGCGCTGGCCCTGGCGAAGGACCGCGGGTACCGATCCGTCGCCCTTCCGCTCATCGGTGCCGGATCGGGCGGCGGCAAGTCCGATCGGGTGCAAGCGTGGATGCTGGACGAACTGCGGCGGACCGAATTCGATGGAACGGTTGTCGTCGTGCGGTACAAGCCGAGCGGCTCGAACGCGCCCGCGTGAGGTCGGTCCGACCGGTGGAATCGGGGGGCCGGCCTTGAGTACGTGCCGCGCGTAGTGGCTGAAGCCGCTCGCTTCCTGTATCTGTGGCACAGCCACGATCAGCCGGGCCACTGTCTCCGAAAGGGTCGCCTATGTCGGTTCGCTTCGCTTCTATCCTGTGCGCGATCTGCTTCCTTGCGTTCGCCGGATGCGGTCCGGCGAAACTCGATGAATCCCGGACGCTCTCACTTGAGGCCGGGGTAGCCAAGAGCCTCGAATTGCCGGTACAGAAGAAGCCCCAGAAGGTGACTGTGGAGTACACATCGTCCGCCAGCGAGGTGTCGGTTTACGTGTTCAAGACGAGCGACGCCGACGCACTGGATGAGCCTGAAAAGCACAAGGGTAAGGCCCTTGCGACGAAGACCGGCAAGAGCGAGACGTTCGCCGTGGACGTGCCCGCGAACGTCGAGGTGCAGGTCGTGTTCTGGTCGCTGAAGAAGACCGAGGTGACCGCGAAGCTCACGAACCGGAAGTGACCGCACCGTGCCGTCGGTTTGTTGAGCGGGCCAACGGCTCCACTCGGCAAACCGACGGCGTACTCCGGAGCGTTCAGTGCGGGCGCCGGCCTTCGAGCCAGCGCTCGAAGGTCTCCAACCCGCCGGCGTATGCCGCGGCCCACTCCGGCCGCGGGTGGACGCGGTCGCGGAACTTCACCATCGCGGCGACCGCGTCGGCCGCGGTGTACGGTTCGGCGATGCCCCGTTGCACCCGCAAATGGCTCTCCAATCCCGCGAGCGCGGCGACCGCGGCCCCGAGTGCCGGCCCTTCGTCGGAAACCAGTCGTTCGAGCGGTCGGTTCAGCACGCTCGCGAGCACCTCGCACATCAACTGGCTCTTCGCCATCCCACCAGACACCGTGATGCGCGTCACCACTTGGCCGGCCGACTCGTGTTCCTTCACCGCCCGGGCGAGGAGGAACGCCAGGGCCTCCACGCACGCCCGCACCTTCACCGCGCGGTTCTCAGGTACGCTTGGGGACCACTCGATTCGCGGCGCGTCCACGCCCACCGACGGTTCGGAGAGCAGGAACGGCAGGACGCTCGTGCCGTTGCACAGCGGCGGCACACTCGCCGCTTCTTCGACCTTGAACCAGTCCTTGCCCGCGACCTCGTCGAGGAACAGCGCCCCGTTGGAGTAGCACCGCATCCAGAGGTACGGCCCCCAGTTGAGTTTCATGGCGTCGAGCGTGCCCGATTGCGGGAGCCGGGCGGATGACGAGTTCACCACCGCAGAGTTGCCGAGAATAATTGCCACCTGCCCGGCTTCGACCGCGCCGCCGCCGATGAGCCCGGCGGCCTGGTCGTCGAGCGTCGGGAACACGAGGGGCCGCACGCCGGGCAGCAACCCCGCGTCCAGCGCGACCGACTCCGAGAGCGGCCCGACCGGTTCGTTCATGTCGATAATGTCGGGCAGGGTGTCCCACGCCAGTTCGCGCAGCTCGGGCTTCGCGAGGGCGTCGAGCATTTCACGCCGCCACTGGTTCGTGCGCAGGTCCATCATGCCGGTGGACGCCGCGGACGAAACGCTGGTCGCGTTGAAGCGGCCGGTGAGGTAGCCGGCCGCGAGCGGCCCGTGCGGCAGAATCAGGTCGGTTCGCTTCCAGTCCGCTTCGCTCAGCGCCGCTTCGTCCTTCACGAGGTGCGAGAGCGAGTACCGCACGGCCCACGGGCCGCCGGTCAGTTCCTTCGCGCGCTCCTGCCCCCCGAGCCGCGCGAGCCCTTCGGCGTGATACTTGCCGAGCGTCTGGTCGTTCCAGCAGATCGCCCGGCGAACCTGGTTGCCGATCCAATCGATTCGCCCGGCTGTGTGGTGCGTGGCGGAGATGCCGCACGCGGCGATGGCACCGTTGTCCCCGCTGCCGTCCAAAGCCTTCGTGAGCGCGCGAGTGGCGGCGCGGGCCTGCCCTTCGAGCTGCATCAGGTTCAATTCGGAGACGCCGCCTTCGGTCCAGAGGTCCGTGGTCAGGCGGACCGCCGCACAGGTCTGACCGCCCACAGTGAACGCGAGCGCCTTTACGCCGCCGGTGCTGAAGTCGTACCCGACGATGATCGCGCGCGGGCTGACGCAACGAAGCTGTTCGGCCATCTGGAGAGGCTCCCTCGTGACGGGGTTAAGAAGGGTTAACCAGAAGTGTAGCGACTTGGCTGTGTTCCCGGGAACCGGTGTTGCTGGGCGAAATGCTCGCGTGCCGGCCGTTGTGCCGAGCGCCTGGTCGGGCGGGCGGCGCGGGGAACGGGCTCACTTCTTCGCCGACTTGGCCGGCTTACGCAGGTCGTCGAGGTTCGCCTGGCAGTACGGGCAGCCGACGGTGGTGAGGTGGAAGGTGATGTAGTCGAGCATCTCCGGGTCGCCCGCGCCGAGCAGGTAGCCCCCCAGTTGCTCGCGCGAGACGCAACTGATCCGCTCGCGGCGCCAGATCGCGCCGACCGTGTGCTCGCCCCGGTCCTCGTGCTCGATCACTTCCTTGTAAAGGGCGCGCAGATCCGCCGACTCGCGCAGCGCCTTCTCGACCGCCGCCAGTTCGGCGTCGGGGAGCGCGTCGTGCATGTAGTCGCGCAGCATCTGGCGAGTGATCGCGGACATGCGTGGGTCTCGCAGTGCGGAGGCGCGTCTCAGTATACCGCCCGAACCGCCGCCGGGCGAATTTGAACTTGTGCTGGGGCGCGAAGTCGTGGCGGCGCGCTTGAATTCCCGACACCCTGAGCTATTTAATCGCTACAATCTCCCTATCTTGTATTTTCTCTTCCGCATTCTGTGCTAGAGTGGGCGGCTTCTGCCGTTTACACCGGTTCAATGGGTAGGTACAACTAAAACGGGTGCAGAAGACGCACCCAATTTGCCGATACTGACGATGAAGGTATCGGTTCCGTCCCTCCTGTTGAGACGCCCCATGAAACTCCGCCTATTGGTGGCGGTACTTGTGGTCGCCGGGTTTACGAACCTGTCGCCGCGCGCATCCGCTGAACTGCTCACGCTGAACTACCAGGGTCAGACGACCAACCCCGGTAACCCGACACTGGCGGTGAGCGTCAACGGCCAATCGTTCTCGCACACCCCGCCCGGCCCGTTCTACTGGAGCCAGAACCAGTCTCCACCGAACGCGAACTTCCCGCCGCCGATCGCCACGTTCTGTATCGAGCTGTCGGCCTCGCAGCTTCTGCCGCCGCTCGGCTCGAACGTGGTGTTCGATGTGGTGTCGCCGAACGCCTCGCCGACCATCGGCAACGACCCGCTGAAAATCGCGGCCATCGCCGAACTGTACGGCCGGTACTACGACTTCGCCTGGAACGACAAGAACACGTTCCACGGCTCCGTCGAGTCGGCGGCGTTCCAACTGGCCCTGTGGGAACTGGTTTACGACGGTGCTGGCGGTAAGAACTTGAGCGCCGGCGCCTTCCAGGCGGGTGGTCTGGGGTCCTACACGACGACCGCCCAGAACATGCTGAACAGCCTCAACGGGAGCAACGCGTTCGACAAGAACCTCGGCGGGTACGAACTGGTGGCGCTACTGGCCCCGGCCACATCCGAGCCGACGAAGCCCCAGGACCCCATACAAGACCAGATCATCCTGCGGCCCAAGCCCGTCCCGGCGCCGCCGGCGGCGCTGCTCGCGGGGATCGGGGTGCTGGCCCTTGTCGGCCGCGCCCGGTTCGCCCGACGATCTGTTACGACGGCCTAAGCCGTCGTTCGGGGTAACGGAACAGGGCGGCCCGCACGAACTCGTGCGGGCCGCCCTGTTCCGTTACCGCGGTTCACGCGACGGCTTGTGAAGGGAACGATGGAGCTGAGTGCCGGCGGAACTGGTATTCGGTTTGAGCGACTGGCGGGGTAGTCGCGGTTTCGTTTCGCCCCATGCCGGCCGCGTGTTCAAGAAGACAGCTTTTGACAGGATCAACAGGATGAAGACAGATCTGCCTTCATCCTGTTGATCCTGTCGATCCTGTCAAAAGCTGCTTGGTCTCTCGTCGAGCGTTGGTGACCCAGGCTTTCGCCGCGGGCCGGCCGCGCGACCCCGAGCGGAGTTCATTCCGCAACACCTTGACATCGGAATTCGGCACGCATTTACTTCTGCGATCGCGCGTCGAGCTTCTGCTGTAGCTCGCGGATCTGTTTATCGACCTCGTTGAACCGCTGCGGCCAGGTGCGGCTGCGGAGCTTCTTGAGTGTTCCCGTGGCGGCGGCGAACGCTTTGGCTTCCACCTGCGCCGCCCCCAACCTCAGCAGCCCGGTCGGCTCGAGCGCACGCAGTTCGGCGACCCGCTCCCAGTGCGCGACGGCGTCCGCCCAGCGCCCCTGCCGCTCACGCACCTCGGCCAGCAGCGCGTGCCCCTCGGACTCGTTCGGTAGAGCCTCCACGATCGACGTGTACGCCCGCTCGGCCTCGGCGGGGCGGTCCAGTTGCGCGTACCGGCGGCCGAGTTGCTCGTACAGCTTCACATCCCGGCGCGACACCTCGACCGCGTCGAGCAGCAGTTGCACGGCCTCGGTCTGGAGCCCGATCTTGTCGAGGCACGCGAGGAGCAACTCGTACGTGCTCGAGTCGGGCTGTAGCTCGGCCGCGAGGCGCAGGTGCGGGACCGCTCGCGCGTGGTCGTTCTTCTGGATGAACGCCCGGCCCACGGCCTTACGGATCACGGCGCTCTGGAGCGGCTCCCGGTCGAGCCACGCGAGGTAGCCGGCCAAGTCCGGCGCGCCGGCCAGCACCTCCACCACCGCGGCCAGTGCCCGCTCCCGCTGCTCGTGGCGCGGCCCCCACGTCATCACCGCTCCGCTCGCCATGTCTACGGCCTCGCGGGTCTTGCCTAGCGCGGCATATGCGCGGGCCGCCTCGGTGTAGTACCGCGACAACTCGGAGTCCCCGGTGCCGCGGCGGGCGGTGCCGCCCTGGCGCTTCGGGATCAGTTCCTGGTAGTAGGTGACCGCCTGCTCGAAGAGCCGGTTCTCCAGGCAATTGTACGCGACCGCCGCGAGCGCGCTCTCGGTCCACCGGTCCTTCTCGTGGAAGTGCGCGTCGGTGGCCTTGAGCAGCGCGTGCAGTTCGGCGTGGCGCCCGGTGCGGAAGTACGCGCGCATCAGCCGGGTGCGGTACCCGATCTGGTCGGGGTGGTCCGCGACCAGCGCGACCAGCACCGGCACCGACTCCGCGAACCGCTCCCGGCGGTGCAGGTAGTCCGCCAGCAGCGAGCGCCCGGACTCGCTTAACAGCTTTTGTTCGTAAGCCGCGAGCAGCACCGCGACGGCCTTCGCCTCATGCGGCAGGCCCCAGAAGAGGTACTCGGCGACGTACTCGGCCGCGGCGCCGGAGCCCTTTTGCTCCGCGAGCACCTCCTCCGCGATCCGTGCGAACTCGTCGCCCTTGTCGGTCCAGAAGTAGCTGTACCGTTTGTCGTACCCGGTACGGCTGCGGACCGCGCGCGAACGCAGGTCGCGCCGCAGTTCGGCCAGCACCAATTTGAGGAGGCGCGGTTCGAGATCGCCGAGCGGCTTCGCCTGCTCCCGCCACCGCGCGAGCGCGTCGGGGAACTGGCTCCAGGTGTCCTGGTCCGTGTACCGTGCCCATTCGGGCTCCTCGTCGGCGCGGTCCAGAACGAACCGGAGCGCCTCGCGCGGACCGATCACGTCGCCGAGCGTGCCGGCGATGCTCCCGAGCGCCGAATAGTGGTTCGTGACCTGCTCGCGGAACAGCTTCGGTAGCCGGGTGAACGCGCTCGTCCGCAGGTCGTCGCTCGCCTGATCGATCTGGAGGTTGTGCGCGGTGCGGTAGAGCTGCATCAGTCGCCCGATCGTGCCGGACCGGTGGTTCTGATCCGGTTCGGTCAGTTCCGCGAGCAGCTTGGTTTCCAGCGCCCGATACAGCGTCGCGCCTTCACCGAGCGAGACGGTCCCGCGGTTACTCAGGGCGGTCTGGTACAGGTCGAACAACTGGTTGGTGAGCCAGCGCTGCTGTTCCAAATGAACCGGGCGCTTCAGTCGGGCGCGGAGGACGCCTTCGGCCCGGTCGTAGTGCTTGGCATCGGCGTGCAGCCGCACCAGCGTCCCGATCGCGTCGTTCGCCGTGGTCGGCAGCAAACCGGCGTTGGCCCCCGCGAACTCGTCGAGCGCCGCGGAAAGAACGTCGGTTGCGCCCGACGTGCGTGCGTGCGCGCTGAGCACACCGGCGTACCGGGTCGCGATGTGGAACCGGTCGTAGGAACCCTTCGGGGCGTCGCGGTGGAGCGCTTCGAGCTGTCGCAGTTGTTCGGCCGCGAGGGCGGGCTGTGGGACCGCGCCGAGGTGCGCGAGGAAGTCGGCCATGAGCCGCGGCTCACCCGCCGCCCACTCGCGCTTGAACGCCCGCTGAAGCGCCGCGAGCGCCTTCTCGGTGTGCGGTCCGGGCTGGTTGTGCAGCTCCGCGGCCCGGCGCTCGACGCTCAGTTCCAGGAGGTCGAGGGCGCGCTGATCGACCGGCGTTTTGGCGCTTTTGCGCACCTCGCCGAGGCGTGCGATCAGTTCGTCGGCGACGGCCTCGTCGCGCACCTCGCTCAGCACGCCACTCATCCCCTGAAGGAACGGGTACACGCGCTCCGCGGTGTGCCCGACGACGGCGTCGGGGAGCTCCCGGAGCAGCCGGAAATCGCGCGACGCGCCGTAGAACTGCTGCAAATGTGAAAGATAGTTCTGCGACGTGGATGATTTTGTGAACAGGATCTTGAATATTTCCAGCACGTCGGGAGCCAGCGTCGCAGGGAGCGGGCCGCCCGAAACGCGCCACGGACCAAGGTGGGCGTTGAGCAGGCCGCTGAGCTGGTACTCGTCAGTCGTTTGGTAGACCGCGGTCCGCGCCCGGTCGGCGTCGGCGCGGCGGTTCTCGGCGGTGTACCACTCGATCAGGCTCCGGTGGGCGGAGGCGGGGAGTTCGTCGGCGCGCTCCACCGCTTCCAGTTGTCGGATCGCGTCCGCAACTTTCCCGCGTTCGGCGAGCAGGTAGCCGAGCGCGAGGCGCCAGCGGTTCTCGGACTCCGGGCCGGCGGTCCAGCGGACGAGTTCGGCTTCCAGTTCCTTCGTGCGGTCGAGGGCGATGAGCAGCCGGTACTTCTCACCGCGCCACCGCGGCGCGTCCGGGCCGTCCGCGGTCTGCCGGTCGACGTACTTCACGAGCCGCTCGACGAGCGCCGGGTCGGCACCCTTGCGGGCCGCGAGGTGTTCCAGCGTCACGACCGCACGCGCGTGCAGCACTTCGTCGAGCGTCGCCGCGAGGTTGTTGCCCTCGGTCGGGTCCGAGGTGCGTTTCGTCACGGGCCGGGCCACAATCGCCCAGCAGTCATCGGCCGCGGACTTGAGGTCGCGGTCGAGTTGCACGTCCAGCCACACGCGCTCGGCGGTGACCCAGTCCGCGAACGGCTTCGGCTGCTTGGCGGCTTCCTTGCGGAGCCGGTCCGCGAGGCCCGTTCGCGCGGCCTTCCGCGCCTCTTCCTGCTTCTTGAGTAGCTCCGTGTGGGGCAGTTGTTCGGGCTTCTCCACCGCCTTCATGAGCGCCCGGAAGCGGTGTTCCGTGAGCGCATCCGTGAGCCGGTGCAGCGCCGCGACCTTGGCTAACAGCATGCCCGCCGGTTCGTCGTCGTCGGACAATTTGTCGAGCAGGGAGAACAGTGCGTCTTCGGCGGCCTGCGTCCAGTCGCGTTCAAGGAGGGCGTCGAACAGTTGCTGGGCGTACCGGGAGCGGTACCCCTCCGAAGCGGTTTCGAGCTGGCGGCGCCGGAAGTCCAGCAGCCCGCCCCCTTCGAGGGCCGTCAGCGCCCGCGCGACCTGTTGCCCGATCTGGTGCTTGCGGTGCGGTTCCTTCTCGGCCTCCCACCGCTTGCGCAGCGCCGCGGCGACGGCTTGCCACGTGGCCCCGTCGGTGTCGGCGTGGGGCAAGAGGTAATCGAGCAGGAAAGAGACCCGCGCGAGCGAGAGGGCGTCGATGCTCTTGACGAGTTCCTCCGCGAACTGCTTACGCAGTGCCCGGCCCGTATCGGTGGAGCCGAACCGCGACGAGTTCAGGATGTTCGCGACGAGGGCGAGTTGGTCGTCGCGGCGAACGAAGAACGTGGCCGCTTCGGCGAGCGGGGCGTTCCACCGTTCGTCCGGCCGGTTTGTGGACAGTTCGTGGCCGCGCCCGAGTGCGAAGTTGACCGCCGCACCGAGCCGGGCCGCTACCGCGGGCGGCAACTCGCCCTCCTTCTGCGCCTCACGCATCCATTGCGCGGTCAGGGCTTCCGACCGTTCGGACCGGCTGCTCCACACCAGCGCCGACAGGTACCGGGCGTAAGGGCTCTCGCTTTCGGGGGACCGTTCGACCCAGGCGCCCAGGTACTCGGCGAGGTCGCGGTACCGCCCCTGCTGCCGGAGCAGGTCCGCGTACTGCTGGCGCAGCGTGTACTCGTACTGCGGGTGGTCCCACTTGACTTCCGGGGCCAGCACGCGATCGAGCCACGCATACGCGGCGGCGTAGTCGCCGCTGCCGGCCAGCATCTGAACGTACCGGTACTGCGCGGAGTGGTCGCGCGGGTAATCGGTCGCGATCTCCTTTGCGAGCACGCGCGCCTGATCGGCTTGGCGGGTCTCTTCGAGTAGCCCGAGGCGCCGGTTGCGCCAGCTCTTCACCGCCACCAGGTGCGCGGGTTGGCGCCCGTAGACCTTGAGAAGCCGATCGTTGAGCGCGAGCCGCTCGTCGGCCTGGAGCATCTGCACCGCGGTGCTGATGAGGTGTTCGGCCAGGGCGTAGTCGTTGGCCCGGGTGTCCGGGTCGTCGGTCGCGACGAGCGCCGCGGCCTCGGCGAGGAGCCGCTGGCGGAGTTCTTCGTGCCGGCGGGAGGCGAGCAGGAATGCGTCCTTGAGCCACCGCACGCCGACTTTTCCGGGTGCGAGCTTCTCCAACTCGTGCAGGTGGGGCGCTGCACGGTCCCACTGCTGCGTGGCCGCGAAGTGGAGCGTGAGTACGGCCCGGTCGTCGAAGGTCGCTTTCCCTTCCGCGGCCCGGTTTTTCGCATCGGTGACCGACGGCAGCGGCGCGCGGAGGAACTGGACCTTGGCCCGCCCTTCCAGTTCCCGGGCGAGCGTGCGGGCGAAGTCGGCGTCTGGAAACGCGGTCACCGTTTGCGTCGTCAGGGCGGTGCGGCGCTCGTCGGCGTTGAGCGTCTCGACCCGCCGCGCCCACCACTGCCCGCCGGCCTCGACGAAATCGCTGAAGCGGGTCTGGCCCGTCACTTCGTTCTTGTGCCGCGATTCGACGCTGAGCACCACCCGGCGCTCGGTGTCGATCAGCACGCGGGTTTCGTGATCCGGGTGTTCCGGGTCATTCAGAACCAGAAGCGCCCGGTCCTTCGCGATGGTCTCCACCGTGGGGACCATGTGCGCGTAAACGATGTGCAGCGCGGAGAGCGAGTGATCGGCCAGCCCGAGTGACGGGCGCTTCAGATCGTTCGGGTGCGCGGGGCGGACGCTGCCGAGCTGGAACCCGGTGACGTACACGCTGCGCTCCTTCGCGGTGCACCACTCGACCGTAACCGGACCGCCCTCCGGCGCGGTGCGGGCGAGCCATGCGCCGGGCGAGACGAGTTCCGTCGCGCTGCGCCGCCCGCTCAACTCGCCGCGGGAGTCGAACGTGTCGCTCTGGCGGGTGACGACGATCCCGCCCTTCAACTGGTTCAGCTTGTCGGCCCGGAGCAGGCTCCGGGACAGAGCGACGGCGGGCACCGGCCAGAGCGTTTTCGGCTCCTTCGGCGTGTGCGGAACGCTCGTGAGCGGCGGGAAGAGCGTGCCGACCCACGAAAGCGGCGTCGGCCGGACGCGGCGCTCGTCGCGAGAGTACGGGTTCGCATAGTACGGCTTGCCCCGGAAGCCCAGCGTGAGGTCCCTTTCGTAAACGGTACCACTCAACAGGTAATCCGTGGACAAATGGGCGGATTTATCCTCCAGTACATCAAGGGGATCGTCGAACTCGAACGCGGTGCCGTGCGACCGCTGGAGCCCGTCAATGGCCGGCGCGTTGAGACTCCACAACTGGGACTCACTTCGTGGCGACGAGGTTCGTAAATGTGTGGGCAGGTAACCGAGTGAGTTAGCTTCGGCGGCGGTCAGATCCCGGAAATCAGAACGTTCACGGTCATTGGTCCCCTCTCGAAAGAAACGCTCCCTGTCCGCTTTTCCGGATTCTGCGAGTCGACTTCCGTCGGCCGCGAGATCATAAACATCCACCCCGAGGCCGGCGTATGAGTTGACCGCTCCGCCGAACATGATTTGGCCGGTTGGTGTGTCGTAGACCTGCGCCCCCAGGCCCGCCACGTCGTACTGGGCGAAGGCGCGTAGGTCCGGCCGCGGGCGGCGGAACGCGTGCGCGTTTCGTCCCAGTGATTCGAGTTCCGACAGCACGCGGCGGCGCAACGCGGTGCGGTACTCGGCCGCGAGCCGCATTTGCTTCTGTCGCAGCTCGAACGCGGCGTTGTCGCGCCCCGCGGCGAAGAACTTCTCGCCGTCCCGCATCTGGAACCGGCGCTTCACCGCGAACCGCTCGCGGTCGGCGCCGGTTTCCAGCACCAGCAGCGACGTGTACGGCGTGATGATGTTGAACTCTTCGCTCAGCGCGATCACGTCCTGCTTCACGTTCTCCGTGCGCCCCTGCTCGAGCAGCGTGTCGAGGTGCATCCGCGCCCAGAGGCGCGGGACGAACGAGTTGCCCTGTTCGGCGTCCTTGAGCGCCACCTTCGACGTGTACCGCACCGGCTTCCCGCCGAGCGTGCCGGTCACGACGATTTCGCCGCTCTGGTCCTTGCCCTCGGGCAGGTAGCGGCCGAGCAGGATTTGTTGCGTCCCGGCGGGGACGTTAGGCAGCACCTCGGGGTAGACGCGAGCGGTTTGCAACCCGCGGAACTCGACCTTCAGATCGCGCAGCGACGGGGCCGCGATCTCCGTGAGCAGGTCGAGCGCGGTGGCCTGCGGGGGCCGGTCCGCGGACACACGCCGCACCGATCCGCCGCCCAGGCTGCCGATCGCCTTCAGCGCCGCGGGCTCGTAAGAGCTGCTGAGTGCGACCGCGTGGAAGGTGCCGGTTTTGCCCTCGTAGAGGCGCCGTAGCCGCTGGGCGAACGCGACCGGGTCCGCGTTGCCGGTCGTGGGGACCGCGTCGCCCAGGTAAACGACGTGCGTCCCGGGCTCGGTCATCTTGAGCGCCGACGCGAACGCTTGATCGAGGTCGGTCCACCCGAGCGCCGACCGCTTCTCCAAAAATTGCTGCACCGCGGCGACGTTCGCGGGTGCGGCCGGCACCGGCTTTTCGAACAGCCACTCGCAGCCCACGTCGCACGCGGCAACGTTGAAGGTGTCTTTCGGTGTCAGCGCGCCCAGCAGGGCATTTAAGACGGCAGTCTGGTTCGCGCGCTGGGACTTGTCCATCGACGCCGAGGTGTCCGCGACGACCAGCAACCGGATCGGCGCGCCTCCGGGAACGAGGGGCCGCTCCCAGTCGGCCGCGGCGCCCGGCGGCGTGAGCTGCACCATGAAGTACCCGTCGTCGCCGCGGCGGTGCGGCACCACGACCACGTCGGGGCGCCCCGGCTCGACTTCCACCACCGCCTCGAAGTCACGGGCCGGGGTGTACTCCTGGGCAGCGAATTCGACGCGGCCCGAGTGCTCGGTTGTGCGGACGCGGGCCGGGTGAGTTGGCGAACTCACGCCCTTGAGCGCGGCGGCGGAGTTAACCGTCACGTCGATTTTGAGTTCGCGCAGCGGGTGCTGCTTCAGCAACTCGCTCTGAAGGGCGTAGCTGTACCGGTAGCGGTTCCCCTGGAGCGGGAGTACCTGTGTGTAGGTGATCTTGATGCGCTTCTCGGAGCGGCCCGGGATGGGGTACACGCGCGCCTTGAAGATGTTGCCGCCGGCCCACTCCAACAGGCCCGGGTCGCGCTTCTCGCGGAGGATCTCTTCGTAGATCTCGCGCGCCCGCTGCTTCTCCACCACATCGGCCTCGACGAGCTTGTCCCCGATCCACATGCCGAACCCCGAGATCGAGGCGTCCTGCGGCAGCGGGAAGTGGAACACGCCCTCCAGCACGTCCGGGGTGGTGTTGACGAACGATTCCTCGATGGTCGTCCGGGCGATCTGGTCGCGAACGTCCACGGTGACGTGGTGGTATCCGACCGTGAGCGGCACGTTGCGGCCATCGACCTTGGCGATCAGCGAGCCGACGGATTCGGTCGTCGCGGTCCCCTTGAAGCCCTGCACCCAGCGCGGCTCGTGCTCGGTGCGAACGAGCTTCTCCTTTTCGATCCGGAAGAATTGCCGGGACTTCACAGTGACCGTTTGCTTGTCGGGGCCGGTCAGCTCCACCGGCGCCGCCTCGGTCGCGGTGACCTCCAGTTCGCCGTCGAGCAGGTGAACTCTGTCGGCCGTGACGAGTTCGACGAGCGAGTGCGGGCCGACGACCAGTTGCGCCGACTTCAGCAACTTCACCGCTGCGGCGTTGGCGCCGCGCGCGTCGGTGCGGACCCAGTCGCCGGGTTTGAGCACCAGGCCCGCCTGAACCGGCGACCAGCGCTCGGCCTGCACCGGCTTAACCGCGACGACGCCCTGGGCGTCGGACACCTTGCCGATGCGTCCGTCGTCGGTGAGCTTGTCCTCAAAAACGAACTTCTGTTCCCGGGGCGGCGGTTCGGGCGCGGGCTTCTGGGTTGCGATCCAGTACGCGGTGACCAGGCCGGCGACCAGCAGCGCCGCCGCCGCGGTGGCGATCCAGCGAAGGGAGAACATGGTTTTGGGCTTTGGTTGTGGGGGGATTGCGCGGGCGGCTGGTGCGGCCGCCTCGAACGCGGCGCACGAGAGCGCGCGCAGTCGGTCCAGGAACGCGTAGTCCACTTCGGGTGCGTCCTTTGCGGTCGCGCCGAGCAGTTCGGCGAGCGGGTCGTCGGTCGGCCGGGGTTCGGGTTCGTTCACGGTACGCCTCCGCGTTGCGGTTCGGCGTCGGTCGAGCTGTGGGAGAGGCGGAGGAAGGCGGTTCGGAACGCCTCCCGCGCGCGGGCCAGCTTCGAGCGCACGGCCGTTTCGGTCGTCTGGTTGCGGGCGGCGAGCTGTTCGACGGCCACCCCGTCGAGGTACTTGTCGGTCAGGAGCGTCCCGTACTCGTCTGGGAGTTCCGCGAGTACGAGCCGGACGAGGGCGATCGTTTCGCCGGTTTCGAGCAGATCCGGGGGCGGGTCTTCGGATCCGTCGAGCCAGCGGGCGAGGCGGTCGCGGTGCGGCGCGAGCCACCCGTCGGCGCTTTTGAACCGGTCCTGGCGCTTCAGCTTGCGGAAGTGCAACGCCACCTGAAGTCGGGCGATGCCGCACAACCAGTTCCAGAGCGGCCCGCACGCCGGGTCGTAGGTCCGGGCCGAGCGTGCGGCGGCGAGCATGGTCTCCTGGACCACGTCGGCGACATCGGCCGAGGAGGGGCCGACGAGCCGCGCGACGAAGCACCAGACGCGCTCCGCGAACGCGTCGTACAGCGCCCGCCAGGCGTCCGGCCGCCCGTCGCGGAGACCGCGGGCGACCTCGCGCGCGAGGTGTTCGTCCATAAAGCCGGGTGTCCGCGGGGCTTCCGGTTCGCGCGAGCCCGCCACCGCACTCGCGTTGGCTCGGGCCGACGCTATCCTATTTGCGCCGGGGGCCGGGAATGTGTCGCGGAATTTGTGGGACTGTGCCCCGGCGCTGTACCCCCCGTTACAGCGCGGCTTCCAACACCGGGTGGGATCATGGATCGCATCGAAGCGGCGGCCGAGTACCTGTTCGAGTTGCGCGAGCACCGGCGCCGGGTCCCGGCGCTGCCGCCGGAGATCGCCCCGCGCACGCTCGCCGAGGGGTACGCGGTTCAGGACGTACTCGTGCGGAAGCTGATGGACCGATTCGGCAGCCGGCCCATCGGGTACAAGATCGCATGTACCAGTCCGCTCGCGCAGCAGGCGCTGGCGGTGGACGCGCCGTTCTTTGGGGTGATGCTGACGCACTCGTCGCACCCGTCACCGGCCACCCGCCCCGGGGCGGAGTTCACCGTTCGTTGTGCGGAGGCCGAGTTCGGGTTCGAGATGGCCGCGGATGTGCCCGGCGGCGTGGCGTATACCGCCGAGAGCGTGAAGCCGTTCGTCGGCGCGGTGCTCCCTTCGCTGGAGATCGTCGATCACCGTTATCACGACTGGAAAACCGTGGACGCGGCGTCGCTGCTCGCGGACAACGCCATTCACGGGGCGTGGGTGTTCGGCGAGCCGGTCCGGGACGAGTGGCGCGACCTCGACCTCGCCGCGCACGCCACGGCGCTGATCGTGAACGGAACGACGGTGTTCCCAGGTTCGGGGGCGGCGGTGCTGGGGAACCCGTTGAACGTGGTGGCGTGGCTGGCGAACGAGTTGCCCAAGTTCGGCCGCAAACTGAGCCGCGGCGACCGCATCACCACCGGCCTCACGACGGCCGTTTACCTGGCCGAACCGGGTGACCACCTCGAAGCCGATTTCGGGACGCTCGGCCGCGTGGCGCTCACGCTGAGCGGGGACTGAAGAGGTGAGCGTGGTCCGCTCACTCCGTGAGCGGTCGCTTGGCGCATCAGACCCGCCCCGCGGGCTTGCCGGCCTCGTCGTTGTGCGCAACACGCATCCGATACCCGAAGCGCCCGCTCACGGAGTGAGCGGACCACACTCACAGGCCACCACAAAAGGGAGTGTGGCCCGCTCACTCCGTGAGCGGTCGCTCGGCGCATCAGACCCGCTTCGCGGGCTTGCCAGTCCCGTCGTTGTGCGCAACACGCATCCGATGCGCCGAGCGCCCGCTCACGGAGTGAGCGGGCCACACTCCAAGGCCACCGCAGAAGGGAAGGGCAGTGGGGACCGATCAGCCGCCCCGCACGCTCACTCCAGGTCCATGCGCCACCACGCGAGCGCCGTGAACGCGGCGCCGAACGCGCACAGCACCCCGCACGCGGTCAGCACGACGGTGATGTTCGGTTCCGGGACGGTGAGGAGCTGGTTGTAGGCGTCGAGCGCCCACGCGTGCGGGGTGACGAGGCTCGCGGTCTTCATCTGTTCGGGCATCAGCTCGCGCGGCATCAGCGAGCCGCTCACCCCGCCCAGAACCAGCACGAGTAACGTCCCGTACACGGCCACCTGCGTTTCGGTCCGCGCGACGCTCGCCACGAGCACCGCCAGACCGACCGCCGCGAACGACGTGCTCGCCACCAGTGGCAGCAGCAACTCGGGCCGGTGCCCCCACGTCATCCCGAAAATGACCCGCCCCGCGATCAGCAAAAACGCGCCCTGCAACAGCGACACGACGAGGCACGGGAGCAGTTTCCCGAGCAAGATCTCACCGCGCGTGAGCGGCGCCGCCCGCAGCCGCACCAGCGTCCCGTGCTTCCGCTCCGCGACGAACAGCCAGCCCACGCTCAGTACCAGGAAGAACGCGAACATCACCGTGTAGGACGGCACCAGGAACTGGTACCGCAGCGCGCCGCGGCTCAGCGGGCCGCTCCCGGCCGCGTCGCGGTACTCGTCGCGGTTCGCCGTGTTGCCCTCGCGGGCCTCGCTCTTGACCAGATCGGTCCAGCGCGAGGCCTCGAAGTTGTAATCGGAGAACAGGTCGCCCACGCCCGTCTTCACGGTCGGCCCGATCTCCTTGCGGACGGCCGGGGTGAGCACCTTACCGAACAGCACCTTCTTCCCGACCCGGCTGGCGATTTCAGGGTCTTTGAGCGCGCCGTCGACGACCGCGCGGAAGCCGGGCATCTGGCCCTTGATCACCTGGGCCGGCAGGCGCCCGAACTTGTCCGTCATGAGCTTCTGAAACTTCTCGTCCGCGATCAGCGCGTCGAGCACGTCGAGCACCACCGGGTCGAGCTCCTCAATCACCTTGGGCGGCACGGTGCTCGTGCTCAGCCGCTCGGCGACCAGCTCCATGAACTTCTGATCGCCGACCCGCTGGAACGCCTTCCCGATCATCCACGGGATCACCACGCGGAGCAGCGTGACCTGCGTGACCTGCTCGATGACGGACGCCGACACCGGCTGCGTCGGGTCGCGCAGGAGGGCGGCGCCGAGCTTGTCCATGCGCACCCCGTCGCGGCCGAACGGGTTCACCGCCCCGCCCTGGTTCAGGAACGAGCAGCGGTGCATCCGGGCGCTGAAGTCTTCCTCGAACACCAGCACCGCCGCCCGCCGGTTCTTCGCGATCAGGTTCTCGGCCGCGGCGCGGTCGGAGATGAGTTCGAGCCGGATGTCCTGGGTGGCGCTGAGGTCGTCGATCACCACCTCCGACCACGGCTTTTCGGGGAAGGGCACCTGCTCGGGGAGCCCGCGATCGAGGTTGACGATCGAGACGCGCAGCCGCTCGTCGGGCTTCTCGCCGAACCCCTCGCCGAGCGCCAGCCCCAGAACGAGGATGAGCAGCAGCGGGGTGGCGAACAGGATGACCGCGCTCCGCGCGTCGCGCAGGAGCAGCCGCAGGTCTTTGGCCGCAATCGTCAGAATGGGCATCGGCTAATCTCTCAGCCCGCGGCCGGTGAGGTGCAGGAAGACGCGCTCCAGGGTCGGTTCGGTGGTGGCTGCGCTGAGGAGCGCCGCCCCACGGGCTGCGCACTCGGACGCGACCCGCGCCAGCACCGGGCCGATTTCGTCCACCACGAGAACAAAGGTGGAACCATTCCCCACGGTGGGTAAGGGGGCGGAAGGCAACCCACCCCCCGGCCCCCTCCCTGAAGGGAGGGGGAGCAGAGACCCTTCAGAACCGCTTTGCGAATCGAGTTCGCTGAGCGAATCAAGCGAACTCCCCCTCCCTTCAGGGAGGGGGCCGGGGGGTGGGTTGCCTTCCGCTCCCTTCTTAGGGGAGGTGGGCGGGGCGCCTTCCCCCACCCGTTTCACACCCGGGATCGCGCCCAGCACCTGCGCGAAATCGGCTGCGGCACCCGCCACGGTCATATGGATCGTGGCGTCCAGGCGCTTGAGCAGGTTCGGGAGGGTGTCGCTGGCCCGCAGGCGCCCGGCGTCGATGATCGCGATGCGGTTACACAGCGCCTGCACTTCTTCCATGTAGTGGCTGGTGTAGATCACCGTGAGCCCGGCGGCGTTGAGCGCCTTCACCTGCTCGAAGATGTGGTTCCGGCTCTGCGGGTCCACGCCCGTGGTCGGCTCGTCGAGGATCAGAAGCTTCGGGTCGTGGACCACCGCGACCGCGAGGTTCAGCCGCCGCTTCATGCCGCCGGAGAAGGTGCCGGCGCGGTCGCCCGCGCGGTCGGTGAGGCCCACCGCCGCCAAAACTGTGTCCACCCGCGCCGTCAGGTGCCGGCCCGCCAGCCCGTACAGCTTTCCGAAGAAGCGCAGGTTCTCGCGCGCCGTGAGGTCCGGGTAAATCGCCAGGTCTTGTGTGCCGATCCCGACGAGGTGTCTAAGGTCGCGCGAATCGTGTGTAAACACGCTGCCGAACAGTTCCACCCGGCCCGAGTCGGAACGGGCCAGCCCGGCCGCGATCGAGAGCAGGGTGGTTTTCCCGGCCCCGTTCGGGCCGAGGAGCCCGAACACCTCGCCCTTGCGAACGGTCAGCGAAACGCCGTCGAGCGCGACCAGGTCACCGTACCGCTTGCGCAGGTTCGCGATTTCGAGCACCGGTTCGCCCATGATGCCTATCGTAGGGCGCCCCGGTTATGTGCGGCACTCGCTTCGCGGTTCCATCGGGCCGGGCCGGCAGAGTGACCGCGCCCCCGCCGCGAGACCGATCATGACCGACGACCGCATCCGCTTCGCGAACGCCGCCCGCCCGAACCCGAACGGCCGGTACGTGCTGTACTGGCCGCAGATGTTCCGCCGGTTGCACTCGAACCACGCCCTCGACCACGCCCTGAAACTGGCGGCCGAGCACAAGAAGCCGCTGGTGGTGTACGAGGGGCTGAAGCTGAACTACCCGTGGGCCAGCGCGCGGCATCACACGTTCATTCTCCAGGGGATGCGCGACAACGCCCGCGCGGCGCAGAAACTCGGGCTGGCGTACTGGCCGTTCGTGGAGACGCCCGGTGACCCCGGGCGGGGGCTGGTGGCGCGGCTGGCGAAGGACGCCGTGTGCGTCGTGACCGACGACTACCCGGCGTACATCGTGCCCGCGCACAACCGGGCGCTCGCCGACAAGATCGACGTGCCGCTGGTCCTGGTGGACGGCAACAGCGTGGTGCCGCTGTCGCGCCTGGGCGCCCCGGTCGCCGCTGCCGCGCACCTGCGCCCGCGGATTCACAAGTTCTTCGCCGAGGCGTGGCGGCACCGGGCGAAACACGTTCCTGAGGTACCGAAGGTCGCCCGGAGCGCACTCGCGCCGCCGTTCGAGCCGTGGGACGCCACCCAAGACATCGCCAAGTTCGTTGCCGGGCTGCCGATCGACCAGAGCGTCCCCGCGGTCGCCGGAGCGGCGGGCGGTGCGGTGGCCGGAACCGCCGCTCTTGAAGCCTTCGTGACCGACAAGCTCCCACGCTACTCCGAAGAGCGCAACGCGCCCGACGATCCGGCCCGCAGCGCGGCCAGCGCGCTCAGTGCGTATCTGCACTACGGGCACATTTCAATCGAGCAGGTGACGCAGGCCGTCCTCGGCGACTCGTGGAGCGAACAGGAGATCAACCCGAAGACCCGCAACAAAGACGATTTCTTCTGCCGCGACCCGAACGTCAACGACTTCCTCGACGAGGCGATCACCTGGCGCGATGTCGGGTACCACTGGCACTTCCGGAGAAATGCGGAGTGCGAAATTCGGAACGCGGAATTGAAGGACGTGAGTTGGGGTGGGGCTTCAAGTTCTGCCGTGCCACAGTTCAATTTCGAGACGATGGACTTCTCCCCCGGTGGCGAACTCACCCTGGACGTGGTTCTGCCGGAGTGGGCGCGTGCCAGCTTGAAGAAGCACGCCAGCGACCCGCGCGAACACATTTACTCGCTCGGCGAGTTCGAGGGCGCCCGGACGCACGACCCGCTCTGGAACGCGGCCCAGACCGAACTCGTGCGCACCGGGCGCATCCACAACTACCTGCGGATGCTCTGGGCCAAGAAGGTGCTCGAATGGAGCGCCACGCCCGCGGACGCGTACCGCACGCTGGAGCACCTGAACAACAAGTACGCGCTCGACGGCCGCGACCCGAACTCGTACACGGGCATCCACTGGTGCTTCGGGCTGTTCGACCGCCCGTGGCCGCCGGAGCGCCCGGTGTTCGGCTCGCTCCGGTACATGTCGAGCGAGAACACCGCCCGCAAGTTCGACCTCGACGGATATTACGATTATGTCGCCCGGATCTCGCAGCCTGCTCCGCGCCGGTAATGTTGTGCTCTATACTCGTTACGACAGACATCGGATGCGACGGCGTTCGGCCGACCCGAGAGCCGGGAAGCGGCTGCCGCCCCGAGGTGGACGACGGGCGTCGTTGTGTCGATAATTTATGAGCGGCTCCGGATCTGGGGCCGGTAAGCGAACACCACCTCCGCGAGGGGCGCTGCAACGGGACGCATTGGGCGTACTTGCCAGGCTCGCGGGGGTGAGTTACTAACGTGCAACGGCGCCCGTTCATTTGTCAGGAGACTTTGAACGTGTCCACCGTTGCGCAAAAGCCCGCGACCTTTACCGACTACCACGTCGCCGACATCGCGCTGGCCGGCTGGGGCCGCCGCGAGATCGCCATCGCCGAGACCGAGATGCCGGGCCTCATGGCGATCCGCGAGGAGTACGCCGCGAAGCAGCCGCTCAAGGGCGCGCGGATCACCGGCTCGCTCCACATGACCATCCAGACGGCGGTCCTGATCGAGACGCTGAAGGCGCTCGGGGCCGAGATCCGCTGGGCGTCGTGCAACATCTTCTCGACCCAGGACCACGCCGCCGCCGCCATCGCCGCCGCCGGCATCCCCGTCTTCGCCTACAAGGGCGAGACCCTCGCCGAGTACTGGGACTACACCCACCGGATCTTCGAGTGGGCCGACGGCGGCCTCACGAACATGATTTTGGACGACGGCGGGGACGCGACGCTGCTGCTGCACCTCGGCGCCCGCGCCGAGAAGGACATTTCCGTCCTCGATAAGCCCGGCAGCGAAGAAGAGCGCATCTTGTTCGCCGCGATCAAGAAGCGGGTCGCGGCGCAGCCGGGCTGGTACTCCGAGCGCCTGGCGGCGGTGAAGGGCGTGACGGAAGAGACCACGACCGGCGTCCACCGGTTGTACCAGATGCACAAGCGCGGGGAGCTGAAGTTCCCGGCCATCAACGTGAACGACTCGGTCACCAAGAGCAAGTTCGACAACCTGTACGGCTGCCGCGAGTCGCTGGTGGACGGCATCAAGCGCGCCACCGACGTGATGATCGCGGGCAAGATCGCCGTGGTGTGCGGGTACGGCGACGTGGGCAAGGGGTCGGCGCAGGCCCTGCGCGCCCTCTCCGCCCAGGTGTGGGTGACCGAGATCGACCCCATCTGCGCGCTCCAGGCCGCGATGGAAGGTTACCGCGTGGTGACGATGGAGTACGCCGCCGACAAGGCCGACATCTTCGTGACGACCACCGGCAACTTCCGGGTCATCACGCACGACCACATGAAGGCGATGAAGAACCAGGCCATCGTCTGCAACATCGGCCACTTCGACAACGAGATCGACGTGTCGTCGCTGGAAGACTACCGGTGGGAGGAGATCAAGCCGCAGGTCGATCACGTGATCTTCCCGGACGGCAAGCGGATCATCCTGCTGGCCAAGGGCCGGCTGGTGAACCTGGGCTGCGGCACCGGTCACCCGTCGTACGTGATGAGCTCGTCGTTCGCCAACCAGACCCTCGCGCAGATCGAGCTCTGGCAGCACAACGACAAGTACCCGGTCGGCGTGTACGTGCTGCCCAAGAAGCTGGACGAGCACGTCGCCCGGTTGCAGCTCAAGAAGCTGAACGTTCAGCTCACGGAGCTGACGGCGGAGCAGGCCGCCTACATCCACGTTCCGAAGGAAGGCCCCTACAAGTCCGACCACTACCGCTATTGATCGGAAGGCCCGGCACCGGGGTAACCCTGCGGCGCCGGGCTGTTGTCGCTTTCTAATCGCTCTGCGATCGCCGCTGGGGCGGGCACACGAAGTGCCCGCCCCAGCGGCGTTGAGAACGTGTGGCGGAGTGAATTCCGCTTGGGGGGCGCAACCGGCCCGAGGTGATGGCGCGTGGCACCAACGCTCGATCGAGGTGCCCGGAAGAGTTGGGGCAGGAAAATCGGCCTGTCTTCGTCCAGTAAATCCTGTTGATCCTGTCAAAATCTCCCTTCGCGAGTGCCAGACCCGCGCGGCCGAAACGAAGCCGCGAGCGCCCACTTGGTGGGCCGATCATTCTTACTCCCCGAGAACGGTCGCGCGTTCGTGATCGGCGTCGGTGAAGGTTCGCCCGCGCGGCGCGGCCCTGCGCGTTCGCGCGGACAACTTTCCGGCCACCAGTGCCGCACCGGCGCCGGCCACCAGAACCGCGCCCAGCTCCCATTCGTCGAACAGTTCGGGCGGCACCGCCCGGATGGCCGGCTCGAGGCCGTAGAGGAAATCGTCCACCCCTTTTCGTAGGTCGGCTGTATCGAACGGAAGGAACCGGGCGATGATGTCCGCCGCCGCCGCGGGTTCCCCGGCTCCGGTGGCCGCCGGGGCCGGGCTGGGGCTCGGTGTGGCCCGCGGTGCCCCTTCGGACGTGTTCGGCGCCGGCGGCGGCAGCGGTGCCAGATCGGGTGACGGCCCGGACGGCTCGTTAGCGTCGAGGACGACGATCGGCCACCAGTCGTAGTGCGCCCTCGGAGCGGTCGCGGGCGCCGCGTCGGTCACCGGTCCGGGCGGCGCCGTGGCGGTCGGGTGTGGCGCCTCCGTGCCGCGAGGTGTGCCGGCCGGTTGTGTCGATTGGGACGGCGGGCCGAAGGGCTGCTCCAGACCCTCCGGGTCGAACCCGAACAGGTGCCCTTCCAGCCAGAGCCGCTGAAGGGCGGCCCAGGTGTGCTCCCCCGGGGCCGCGCGCAGCGCTTCCCGGATCTCGACGACCAGATCGCCCGCCAGTGCCAGTTTCGCCCCGCTGAACGGCTCCCGCTCAGCGACCGGTGTGCCCACATTTACGGTGCCGAGCGACTCGGCGATCCGGGCGATGTCGTCCACGAGCTGGGCCGGGCCGCTGAACTTCACCCGCGTTTCGCTCCCGCCCGGCGGGGCCGCCGTCGCCGATTCCGCGAGGCGGATCAGTACGGCCCCCGTTGAGGTCGCGGTCGCCCCGTCGAGGTCCGTGAAGACCGCCGCCGGCGCGTCCGCGCCGGACGCGCGGCCGACGTCCGCGGCGGTCGCCGCGGGCACGACTCGGCCGCCCAGCGGCTCGAGTGCCGGGCAAAAACGGTCCGGCGGTTCGGACGAGGAGAACAGCGAGCCGAGCCAGTGGAACATCTTCGGTGCCTCTTCCTTGAGACCCACGGTTTCGGGCTCAGTGGCCGCTCCGGAGCCGGTTCAGCAGGGCCAGGGCCATGTCGTTGGCCGGGTCGGCCGCGTGCGCCCGTTCGGCGTGCGCCAGGGCCGCGGGCCGGTCGCCGGACGCCAGGGACACCCCCGCGAGGTGGTACTCCACGGCCGCCGGCGGGTACCCGTTGCGCCGGGCCAGTTCCAGGTCCGCAACGGCCTCCGGCAACCGCCCCGCGTTGCGGTGGAGCAGCCCGCGGTGCAGGGCCGCGGCGGCGAGCGCCGGTTCGAGTTCCAGCGCCCGGTTAAAATCCCGGACCGCGTTCTCGTTCGCATCTTCCTTACGAATGGCCGCGTAGGCGAGCCCGCGGTGATAGTGGCACAGCCCGCGGCGGTGCTGGGCCAGCGACAGACAGGCGGAGAACCCCGCGACCGCCTCCTCGGCCCGGCCCCGCCGCAGGGCGCAGGCGGCGAGGTGGAAGTGCGGCCAGAAGCCCTGCGGCTCGCGCTCGACGGCCCGGCGGAGCAACTCGGCCGCCCCTTCGAGGGCGCCGGCGCTCAGGCGCGCGCGGCCCACGGCGTACAGCTCCCACGCCGTCACGGTCGGGTCGGCCGGGTCGAACCGGTCCCAGCCCGGTTCGCCGCGGTAGTGGGCCCGAAGCCGCGCCAGTGCCGGGTCGGGACCCAAGAGCCCCTCGGCCTCGTCGAGGCGGCGCGCGGCCTCCGCCCGTCCGTTCTCATCTCGTGCCCGGATGTCGGCGGACAGAAGCGCCAGGTCGAGGAGGTCGGAGCGGAGCCGGCGCTCGGCTTCGGGGCTCAGTTCCGCCCCCGCGGGCGGGACGAGCGCCGGCCGGGCGAGCCACAGGGCGTCGCAGGCGTCGGTGAGCGTTTTGAGGTCCGGCCCGGCCAACGCGCCGGGGTCGTAGCCGAACCGGAGCCGGTCCACCAGCTCGTGCAGTTCGGCGGCTTGTCGCCCGCGCCGGCTCTCCCGCACCCCGCGGTCCAGATCGCGGACGAGCCGGGCGGTGCCGGGCAACGGTTCGATCCGGGCGCGCCCGAGCGTCAGCACCCGCTCGGCTTCGTCGTGCGCACCGCGGGCGAGCAGGTCGCGGCCCAGTTGTTCCGCCGCGGTCCCGTCGCGCCACCGCGCCCGGTACTCGAACGCTCCGAACAGGAGCAGGGCGACCGCGAAGACCGCCATCGCGCTCCGAGCCGTTCGGCCCACGGCCCCCCATCGAACGCGCGGGCGGCGGGGTGCGAGTACCGCCCGCCCGTCGGCCAGCCGGTCGAGTTCCTCGGCCAGGGCGCAGGCCGACGGGTACCGCTCCGCCGGATCTTTTGCCAGGGCCTTCATGCACACCGCGTCGAGGTCCCGCGCCACGTTCCGCCGCAAGCGCCCCGGCGGCGTCGGGGCGGCCTGGATCACCTGCCAGAGCGTCGCCCAGGTGTTCGCGCCGTCGGCCGGCGGGCGGCCGGTCAGGCACTCGTACAGGATGGCCCCGAGCCCGTACACGTCGGCGGCGGGGCCGCCGGCGGCGGGGCCGTTCACGACGACTTCCGGGGCCATGTAAGCCGGCGTGCCGAGCAGCACCCCGGTGCGGGTCCGGTTCGCGTTCCGGTCCAGCAGTTTGGCGATGCCGAAGTCGGTCAGCTTGGGGGCGTCGAGCGCCCCGGCGCTCAGCAGCACGTTGGCCGGCTTGAGGTCGCGGTGGATGACGCCGCGGTCGTGGGCGTGCTGAACCCCACGGGCGAGCGCCCGAACGAGATCGACGGCCGCCGGCACCGGCAGCGGGCCGGCACCGAGCCGGTCCGCCAGGCTGCCGCCCGGGACGAACTCCATCGCGAGGAACGGCCGCCCGCCGTGAACCCCGACCTCATAGATCTGGACCACGTTCGGGTGCGACAGCCGGGCGATCGCCTCGGCCTCGTCCCGGAACCGGTTCCGTGCGTCCGGACGAGCGAGCAACTCTTCACGAAGCAACTTGAGCGCGACGGGGCGTTTGAGATCGACCGCCACGGCCTCGTACACGACGCCCATTCCCCCGCCGCCCAACCAGCGCCGGACGGTGTACCCGGGGACCGCCGGCAGGTCGTATGGGCTCATGACGACGGACGAGTCGTCGGGCGCGTGGTCGGAACTTTGGGCGTGTTGGACGGTGGTTCGGGAGCGCCCTGGCGGAAAGTCCCGGGTGCCCGTGCCCGACGATGAATTGGGACCCACGGGTTCTCCTCGTTGGTTGGTGGGTCGGTTACCCACCGGCGGCTGTCCGTTGCCGATCCCCGTTGTGTAATTATTACACCAAACGCGGGGGCCGTCAGCAAGTGAGCTTCCGGTTAGGAAGGGGCGGGCGGACATCACCGCAAACAGTGCCAAGCAGAAGGACGAGAACGATCGGCTTTTCACCCCGCTTTTGGGGGCGCGTGCGGTGAGGCACACACACCTTTACCATTGCCTGCCGCTTGAGCATGAATGGCGTCACGGCCGTGCCGATCGTGGACTCACGGGCGCGCCGTGAAACTCGTGCTCCTTGCTGACGGTCCTGACCACATTAACTGGGCTCTGGATTCGCCTGCCCGCACGTGGTACGCTAATCACTCCGCCAACCGCGCCTCTCCGCCGAACCCACACACCGCTCATGCACACCGCTCCGATTTCTGCGGCCGCGCTACTGGTTTGGGGCGGGCTGCTGTTCGCGCCCGCCGTTGTGGCGGCCGCGCCGCCCGACGACGCCGCGCACTTCGAGAAGAAGGTGCGCCCGGTGCTGGTCGAGAAGTGCGTGTCGTGCCACGGCCCCGAAAAGCAGAAGGGCGGGCTGCGCGTGGACTCGCGCGCCGCACTGCTCCAGGGCGGCGACAGCGGGCCGTCGCTCGTGCCCGGGAAGCCGAACGAGAGCCTGCTGACGCGCGTGCTCGCGCACGACGGCGAGCTGAAGATGCCGCCGAAGAACAAGCTCCCCGCGCCCGAGATCGCGGCGCTCAAGGAGTGGGTGCAGGCCGGCGCGCCGTGGCCCGACTCCCCGTCCGCCCCCGCGGCGCCCGCGAAGGGCGGTGAGCGCGTCATCACCGCCGAAGAGAAGGCGTTCTGGGCGTTCCAACCGGTCGAACGGCCCGCCGCGCCACCGGTCCGGAACCCGAAGGCCGAGGTCCGGAACGACATCGACCGGTTCCTGCTCGCGCGGCTCGAGCGGGAGGGGCTGTCGTTCGCGCCGCCCGCCGACCGGCGCACGCTGCTGCGGCGCATCACGTTCGACCTGACCGGCCTCCCGCCCACCGCGTCCGAGATCGCCGCCTTCCTCGCCGACGGCGCCCCGGACGCTTACGAGAAGGTGGTGGACCGGCTCCTCGCGTCGCCAGCGTACGGGGAGAAGTGGGGCCGCCGGTGGCTCGACGTGGCCCGCTACGCCGACAGCAACGGGATGGACGAGAACCTCGCCTACGTGAACGCCTGGCGCTACCGCGATTACGTGATCCGGAGCGTCAACGCGGACAAGCCTTACGACCAGTTCGTGAAGGAGCAGATCGCCGGCGACCTGATGCCGGGCGGGTCTGAGGCCGAGCGCGCCGACCGCCTCACCGCCACCGGGTTCCTGGTCATCGGCCCCAAGATGCTCGCCGAAGACGACCCGATGAAGATGCGGATGGACATCCTCGACGAGCAGCTCGACACCCTCGGCCAAGCGTTCATGGGTCTCACGCTCGGCTGCGCCCGGTGCCACGACCACAAGTTCGACCCGATCACGGCCGCGGACTACTACGCGCTCGGGGGCATGTTCTACTCGACCAAGACGATGAAGAACCACACCGTCGTGGCCGCGTGGAACGAGCGGTCCCTGGCGTCGCCGGAAGCCACCGCGCTGCTGACTGAGCACGAGCGCGCGGTGGCCGCCGCCCGCGCCCAACTCGCGGGCGCGCAGAAGGGCGGGTTCACGGCGGTCGGCGGGTTCGCGGGGCCGGCGCTGGTGCGCCAGCTCCGCGCGAAGGTCGCGGCCGTGGAGAAGGCGAAGCCCGCGGTCCCGGAGGCGATGGCGGTGGAGGACGCGAAGGGCGAGAACCTCCGCGTCCACCTCCGCGGCAACCACACCACGCTCGGGGCCGAGGCCCCGAGGCGGTTCCCGCGCGTCCTCGGCGGGGACACGCCGCTCGACCTGGGGGCGGCCCGCAGCGGCCGGCTGGAGCTCGCCGAGTGGCTCGCGCGCCCGGAGCACCCGCTCACCGCCCGCGTGATGGTGAACCGCATCTGGGCCGGGCACTTCGGCGCCGGCCTCGTCCGCAGCACCGACAACTTCGGCCGGCTCGGCGACCGCCCCACGCACCCGGAACTGCTCGACTGGCTCGCCAGCGAGTTCACCGGCGCGAAGTGGTCGGTGAAGCACATGCACCGGCTCATCGTGACGTCGACCGCCTACCGGATGAGCACCCGGCCCGACCCGGCGGTGGCGGTGAAAGACCCGGACAACAAGCTGCTGTCGCACTTCAGCCGGCGGCGGCTGGACGCCGAAGAGGTGCGCGACGGGATGCTCGCCGCGGCGGGGCTCCTGGACCGCACCGCGGGCGGCTCGCTGCTGAAGGCGAACCCGCGGCAGTACATCAACAGCACCGCCCCCGGCGCCTACAACGGGTACGCGCAACCCCGCCGCTCGGTCTACTTACCGGTGATCCGCAGCGGCGTGTACGACGTGCTCCAGACACTCGACTTCCCGGACCCGTCGGTCCCGAGCGGCCAGCGCGTCGCGACCACCATCCCGACACAGGCGCTGTTCATGCTGAACGGCGCGCTCGCGGACCAGACCGCGGAGGCGCTGGCGAAGGCCGCGCTGGCGGTTTCGGGCGACGACGCGGCCCGGGTGTGCGAGGCGTACCAGCGCGTTTATGGTCGCGCCCCCACCACCGCGGAAGTGGAAAAAGTGCAGGCCTACCTCCAGAAGTCGCTCGACGCCGCCGACGCGAAGCTGGCGCCCGACGCGCGCACGCTCCGGGCGTGGCGCGGGCTGTGCCGCGTGCTGCTCGCGTCCAACGAGTTCGTATTCGTGGAATGACGACGAAGATCCCACCTTCCGCGAGGAACCGACCATGCGTCCGAACCTGACCGCGCTCGCCACCCGGCGCGAGATGCTCCGCTCCACCGCGCTGGGGTTCGGCTGGCTCGCCCTCGCCGACCTGCTCGCGACTGAAAGCCGCGCCGCGGAAACCGGTCGGTCCGGGCGCCCGGACCCGCTGGCGCTGAAGAAGCCGCACTTCGAGCCGAAGGCGAAGCGGGTCATCTTCCTGTTCATGCACGGCGGCCCGAGCCAGGTCGACACGTTCGATTACAAGCCCAAGCTGGCCGAGCACGACGGCAAGCCGCTCCCGTTCGCCAAGCCGCGGGTGGTGTCGGGGCCGACGGGCAACCTGCTGAAGTCGCCGTTCGCGTTCAAGCAGTACGGGCAGAGCGGCGCGTGGGTGTCCGAGCTGTTCCCGCACATCGGGAGCAAAGCCGACGAGCTGTGCTTCATCAAGTCCATGCACGGGTCGAACTCGCGGCACGGCGGGGCGCTGCTCGAACTGCACACCGGGTCCGACACGTTCGTGCGCCCGAGCATGGGGTCGTGGGTCACCTACGGGCTGGGCACGGAGAACCGCGACCTGCCGGGGTACCTCACCATCTGCCCCACGCTGTCGCACGGCGGCGTGAACAACTACTCGTCGGCGTTCCTGCCGGCCGCGTACCAGGCGACGCCGCTGGGCAGCGCGGGCGCGCCGATCAGCCAGGTGAGCGTGCCCTTCGTGAAGGGGACCACGCCCGCGGCCCAGCAGCGGCTGGAGCTCGACCTGCTCGCGGGCCTCGAGAGCGAGCGCGCGGGCGGGTCCGACGCCGCGACCGACGGCCGGCTCCAGTCGTTCGAGATGGCCTTCCGGATGCAGAACACCGCGCCGGCGGTGCAGGACCTGTCGAAGGAGTCGGCCGAAACGCTGAAGCTTTACGGCATCGACGACAAGGTGACGGAGAGCTTCGGCCGGCAGTGCCTGATGGCCCGCCGGTACTCGGAGGCCGGGGTGCGGTTCGTGCAGTGCAGCCACAGCTACAAGTGGGACCAGCACGAGAACCTGAAGAAGGACCACACGAGCAACGCCCGCGAGGTGGACAAGCCGATCGCGGGGCTGCTCACGGACCTGAAGGCGCGGGGGCTGTTGAAGGACACGCTGGTGATCTGGGCCGGCGAGTTCGGCCGCACCCCGGTGGCCCAGGGTAAGGACGGCCGGGACCACAACCCGCACGCGTTCACCATCTTCCTGGCCGGCGGCGGGGTGAAGGCCGGGTTCTCGCTCGGCGCGACCGACGAGTACGGCTACTACGCGACCGAGGACAAGGTCCACATCCACGATTTGCACGCGACGATCCTGCACCTGCTCGGGCTGAACCACGAGAAGCTCACGTACAAGCACGCCGGCCGCGACTTCCGGCTCACCGACGTTCACGGCAACGTGGTGAAAGAAATCATCGCGTAGCTTGTTGCGCGGTTCCGGGGCGCGCACTTCGGCCCGTCGGCCGTAGGATGTGCCGGGCGAACGCGCGCGACTTTCGGAACCGGGCGGGCTCCATGACGCGAATTCATCATCTGAACTGTGGCACGTTGCACGCGCCGCCGAACCCGGCCGCGTCCTGTCACTGCTTGCTACTGGAAGACGCGAACGGCCTTGCGCTCGTGGACACCGGGATTGGCCTGCACGACGTGCGCGATCCACTGGGACGCGTCGGGCAGGTGCTCATTGACGCCGCCGGGTTCCAGTTTCACGAGGACCAGACGGCGGCGCGGCGGATC
Organism: Gemmata algarum; assembly: GCF_034097035.1. NCBI lineage: Bacteria > Pseudomonadati > Planctomycetota > Planctomycetia > Gemmatales > Gemmataceae > Gemmata > Gemmata algarum. Next base: position 70,094 of record NZ_JAXBLV010000189.1, on the reverse strand, counting down.
GAATCGCTCGGGTTCCGCGCCGCCGACGTGAATCACATCGTTCTCACACACGCCGACCCGGACCACACCGGCGGTCTCGCCGATTTCCCGCACGCCCAGGTCCATATCTCGGTCGAAGAGCACGCGGCAGTTGCCAACGCCTACTGCCGTTACGTTCCGGCTCACTTCGCGCACGGTGTCGACTGGAAACTGCACTCGGCTCCCGGGATGAATTGGTTTGGGTTGGACGCACGGCCCGTCTCGCCCGGGTTCGCTTCAGAAGTGCTGCTAGTACCCCTGTTCGGACACACCGTTGGGCACTGCGGAGTTGCGGTACGACAGGGCACGCGGTGGGTGCTACACGTCGGGGATGCGTACTACCTTCGCGTCGAACTAGAACGCGACGATCACCCGGTGTCGGCGCTGACCGCTCAGCGGGCAGACGACAACGTCCGGCGGATCGAAAGTTTAGCTCACCTGCGGCGTCTCGCCCGCGACCACTCCGCCGAGATCGATCTGTTCGGCTACCACGACTTCACCGAGTTTCCGTCGGCCTAGCGGACCGAACCGGTCGTTTCGAGTGCTGCGAAAGCGCGTGATGCTGCCGAGCCTGCCTGCCCTGGGACCGCGGACGTCCCGTCCGCCGGTTAGCACGTGTGGTCGCGTGACGAACGTCCGGTGAGCGACTCCATCCCCGAAGCAGCGGACGGGACGTCCGCGGTCCCAGGGCAGGCAGGCGCCGAGTACGGCCCTGAGCCATCGTGAGTTGGTGTCATTCCCCGACCACCTCGCCGCCGGAACGGGTCGCCAGTGCTTGCCACGTTTCCGGCGCGACGGCGTCACGCGCGAACCGAATGCCGCCGTCGCAGAAGAGCACGTTCACCCCGCCGCCGTGACCGCTCCGGGCCGCCATGCGGCCTTTCTGTTGGGTCGCGTTCAGGCAGTCGAACCCGGCGGGGTTCGGCGGGGCCGCGTGGTTGTACAATGTGTTGCCGTAGTTGCCCAAGATCCACTTCGCGCCGCGCTCGGTGTTCCACGTGCCCCCCGACGGTTGACACGTGGCCGCGGTCGTGTCGCCCGAGCCGGGGAGTTCCAGCATCACCTTTCGCGGATCGTTTGCGCCCGGTGCGCCGTCGCCCAGGAAACGCTCCGAGAACGCCGCGGTGCTCGACGTGCCGTCGGCGATGTCTTCCAGACGCACCGCGGAGCCCAGGAAGAACACCCCGTCTGCGCCGGTGAGCGAACCGGAGTTCGCCCCGCTGCCCGCGCACGCCGCGTAAGTGGTTCCGCCGTAGGCCGATCCCGGAACGCGCCCCACAACCGGCTCCGAGGGGCACACGAAGACGCGCACGAGGGTGGTGGCGGCTGGGTAGTTGCGCCCCCCGTCGTACACCGTGGACGGCGGGACGGTGAACGTGGTCGGCGGGCTGGCGAAATCGATGAGGTCGCGCAGGTTGTCCTGCTCCAGGTGCGGAAGCAGGTAGGCGTGTGGCGAGAACACCCGCGGGGTGGGCACGCCGCGCCCGGCCGGGAGGCGCCCGGCGGTGCCGTGGTAGTTGTGGAGCGCGAGCCCGATTTGCTTGAGGTTGTTTTGACAGCTCATGCGGGCCGCCGCCTCGCGCACCTTTTGCACGGCGGGCAGCAGCAGGCCGATCAGGATCGCGATGATGGCGATCACCACCAGCAACTCGATCAGCGTAAACGCGGAACGTTCGCTCCCCTGGAGCGCGGGCCTCTGGCCCGCTCGGCTTTGCAACTCGACCAGCGTAAACGCGGAGCGTTTGTCCCCCTGGAGCGCGGGCCTCCGGCCCGCGCGGCTTCGCACGTGGTGCCGCGTTGCGATCAATTCCTGACCGGCATTACGCGCGAAGCGGAGCGGGCCAGAGGCCCGCGCTCCAGAACAGCAGCGCGTCACTTCTTCTCCGGGGCGACGCGCCAGATCTTGTTGGTCACGTCGTCGGTGACAAGCAGCGCGCCGTCCGGCGCCACGCACACGCACACCGGGCGGCCGTACACCTCGTCGTCGTTGGCGATGAACCCGGTCAAGAAGTCTTCCAACTCGCCCGCGGGCTTGCCGTCCTTGAACGGCACGAACCCCACCTTGTACCCCGCGAACTTCGACCGGTTCCACGACCCGCGCTGGCCCACGAACGCGCCGCCGCGGTACTTGTCGGGGAACGCGGCACCGGTGTAGAAGCACAGCCCCAGGGAGGCCGTGTGCGAGCCGACCGCCACATCCGGTGCCACCGCTTTCGCGACGAGGTCCGGGCGCTCGCCCTTGCGCCGCGGGTCTTCGGTCTTGCCGTAGTAGCTGTACGGCCAGCCGTAGAACCCGCCGTCCTTCACGGACGTGATGTAATCCGGGACCAGTTCGTCACCCAATTCGTCGCGCTCGTTGACAGCGGTCCACAGGGCCTTCGTCCGCGGCTCCCATGCCATGCCCACCGGGTTCCGCAGACCGGCCGCGAAGACGCGCAGCCCGGTGCCGTCGGGGTTCACTTCGAGGATGTTGGCGCGGAGCGCCTCCTCCTTCATCCCCTTCTCGCCCACGTTCGACGCCGACCCCACCGACACGTACAGCTTCGAGCCGTCCGCGTTCGCGAGCAGGTTCCGCGTCCAGTGGTTGTTGTACCCGCCGAGCGGCAGGTGCAGGATCGGCGTCCCCTTCGCCTCGATCTTGGTTTCGCCCGGCTTGTACGGGAACTTCACCACCCCGTCCGTGTTCGCGACGAACAGCGTCTCGCCGATCAGTGCCATGCCGAGCGGCTGGTTGAGTTCGGTGAGAAACGTCTCGCGTTTCTCGGGCTTACCGTCCTTGTCGGCGTCGCGGAGCAGCGTGACGCGGTTGGCCGAAGTGCCCGTGACCGTCTTCGACTTCTTCATCCCCTCCTTTTCTTCGGGCTTGGGGTTCGGTTTCGGCAGCGTCCGCGCCTCCGCGACCAGGAGGTCTCCGTTCGGCAGGGCGTACAGCCACCGCGGGCTGTCGAACCCGTCGGCGTAGAGGGTCACGGTGAACCCCGGCGGGGCGGTCGGCGTTTTCCCGGCCGGCCAGTCGATCACCTTCGGGTGCTTCGTGACCGACTTCGTCTCGAACGGCGGCGGCAGTTGGGGCGGAGTCGGGTCGGCGGCGCGGGCGGTCGCGGCCGTGAGTGCGGCTACGGCGATCAGTGTTGAGAGTGTGCGCATCAGTTGGGGCTGTCGGTTAAAGGCGCGGGGCACGGGCGGTCTCGCACCCGGGCACTCGTGTGCGCAGTGCGGCCGGTTCCCCGCGTCCGGAAAGCGGCGGAAGAGGTGAAGGGCAACCCGCGTGCCGGGGCGCGGCCGATTCCAGGTCACTGGACTTGATGGGACCGACGGTGAGCTGATGACTGATACAGAACCCATCCGCGGCGTCGCTATTCTTGCGAGCCGTGACCACGGTTCACGTGGACGAGCGCGGGTAGCTTTTTGCGGCCCGCACGCTTTTAAAGGCAATTTCTGACAGGATCGACAGGATGAACAGGATAAAGACCGACCGATTTTAAATCCGGTTCATCCTGTCGATCCTGTCAGAAACGGCCTTCGCATCCCCTCGCGCGTTCGTGCCCCGCTCCCGGGCCGTCGCGGCTCGTCAAGAACAGCGACACGACCACCGGGCACGTTCGGTTCGGGCGTCAGCAGGTGAGTGCGACCGCTCGGCGCTTGGCACGCGGCGGGGCGCGGTTTACTGTTCGGTTTCGGACCCGAGGATTTCGGCCACAACGTCCAGGCGCCGGAGGAACACATCGATCCCGCCACACGCTCGGATGGCGTCGGCGATGGCCCGCGCCTTCGACACCCCGCCGCACAGTTGAGCCGTCTTGTTCACCTGCCCGATCGCGCTGAACAGGACGGCCTCATCGGTCTGGTCGGCGGGCTTCGGCCCGGCCGTCGTGCGGGCCGCGGTCGGCACGGGCTTCGCGCCGAGTACGTCGCGGCGGGTGGTCCGGATCGCTTCGCGGATGGCGGCGTCGCTCTTCGTCACCCCCCGCGCCTTGACCTTGGCAAGGAGGTCGTCGCTCGAGAGCGTCGGGTCCGCGGTCAGCAGCTCGCGGGTGATCGAGTACGGGGACTTGGACGCGGCCGGCGTGCTCTTGCCCTTGCTCTTGGCTCGTCTGCGCAACTCGCTCCGGGTGTTGTTCACCGCGTGGCGGATGTCCGCATCCGACTTGGTCACGCCCAGAGCCTTCACCCGGGCGAGGATGTCGTCGGTCGAGAGGTCCATGTTCCCGGTCAACAGTTCGCGGGCAACAGTGTAGATCGATGGCGCTTGCGTGGACACGGCGGCTGCTCCGTTGTGTGCCGGTCCGTGGCGTTATAGAGGCGAGATGGAATATTGTGTACCGCTCCCGCGACCGCGCCAACCGGCACCGTGCGGTCGGGCGAACTTTTCCGGTCGGGTGGTTCGGGTCGCGCGGGTGGTACGCGGGCCGCGTGCCGGTGATGGCGGTGCGGGGCCAGAGCGGGTAGCATGGTGACGCCCCCCGCACCCACCAACCGAGAGCCCTCATCATGAAACCCGTTGTGCTTTTCCTCTCGCTCGCCGCGGTCGCCGGTGCAACGGCCGCCGACCCGGTCGCGGTTCCCGACAAGCCGCTCGCGGTGAAGAAGGAGCTGTTGTTCTCCGACGACTTCGAGGCCGCCGCGCCGGCCAAGCAGTGGCACAAAGTCGTCCCGACGTTCGCGTTCGAGCAGGGAGCGCTCAAGGGCACCCAGACCCGGGATAAGGACGTGCCCGCCGCCGACGGCAAGGGCGTCGTCAAGGCGCACGCCGCGGTCCACGGGTTGGAGGTGCCGACCAGAGACAGCGTTGTGGAGGTGCGGATCAAGTTCGACGGCGCAACAATGATTGACGTCGAGTTCGACGACCGCAAGTACACCGGGTCGCATTACGGGCACATTTGCCGCGCGCAGGTGCGGCTCACCGGCGTCACGCTGATCGACGAGCGCGACGGCGGCATGAAGAGCGACATCTACGAGATGAAGAAGGACCCCGCCAAGAAGGCCGAGGTCGCGAAGCTGCTCGCCGGGCGGAGCGCCACGTTTCCGGCGAAACTCGAACGCGGCCGGTGGTACACGCTGGTGGTGGAAACGGTCGGCGACGAGATGCGCGCGACGATCGACGGGAAGCCGGCCGGGTACCTGAAGTCGTCCGGCATCGGCCACGCCACCAAGTCGAAGATCGAGTTGGGCGTTGCGGGCAAAGACGGGTACTTCGACGACATCAAAGTGTGGCGCGCGGAAGCCGCCAAGCGGTGACGGAACAAGTCAAAAGGCAAAAAGGCAGGGCCTTTTGCCTTTTGACTTGTGCGGCCCCGCTGTGGTACGGTCGGGGCCGGTCGCCCGCCCTCCCACCCCGTCGGAGTTCCCGATGCTGCCGCGCCGGCTCCTCTGCCCGCTGCTCGCGCTCGCCTCGGCCAGTCTGCTCGCCCTCGCGAGCGGGCAGGCCCAGGACGCGAAGGACGAGAAGAAGAAGGACACGAAGAAGCAAGAGAAGAAGCTCCCCGCCCCCGCGATCCCGCCCACCGCGGCGGGGGTGAAGTACGGCCCGGACGAGCGCAACGTGCTCGACTTCTGGCAGGCCAAGTCCGACGCCCCTACGCCGCTGGTGCTCTGCATCCACGGCGGCGGCTGGGTCAACGGCGACAAGAGCAGCTACTACGGCAGCGTGAAGGGGTACCTCGATAAGGGGATCTCGGTGGCCACCATCAACTACCGGCTGATGGCCCAGGCGAACGCGCAAAAGGTCACCCCGCCGGTGAAGGCCCCGCTCGAGGACGCGGCCCGCGCCCTCCAGTTCGTGCGGTCGAAGGCGGGCGACTGGAACATCGACAAGAAGAAGATCGGCGCGACCGGCGGCTCCGCGGGCGCGTGCTCGTCGCTGTGGCTCGCGTTCCATGACGACATGGCGGACCCCAAGAGCGCCGACCCCGTGGCGCGCGAGTCCACCCGCCTCTACTGCGCCGCGGTGAACGGCGCCCAGGTGTCGCTGGACCCGAAGGTGGTGCGCGAGTGGATTCCGAACTACACCTACGGCGCCCACGCCTTCGGGATGAAAAACCTGGACGAGGTGGAGAAGAACCGTGACCAGCTCGCGGGGTGGATCAAGGAGTATTCGCCCATCGAGCACGTGACGAAGGACGATCCGCCCATCGGGCTGTACTACGCCGGCCCGAAGGAGCCGAAACCGGGCGAGAAGGACGCGGACCCGACCCACTCCCCGACCCTGGGCATCAAGCTGGCCGAGAAGCTCAAGGCCACCGGCGTTGATGTCGTGTACCACTCAGCCGCCGAACCGAACGCGAAGCTCCCCACCTCGCAGGCGTACCTGATCGACCGGCTCAAGAAGTGACGCCGGTTCGCTTCCGGCTCTCGGTCCCCCGCCTGTGCGAACGGGCGGAGGCGTTTGCGGTCAGCACATCGGCGCTCGCCTTATCACAGCTCCAGCGATTTTTACGTTCACGCTGCATGGTCCAAGTGGTCCGGCGCTCCGGGGCCGTGACACCGCATCTGGCGCGAGCGCCCGCACCCCGTCCGTGCCATCAGTCCTGTAGGGGGCGAACCCGCGACCCCGATTGACCGGACCACGCGCGTCCCGGCGAGTGCCCGTTCACGTGCGGAGACGGTGCGCACAACAGAGCGCCAACCGCCGTCTCGTCCCGGCACCGCGGACTAGCGACTTCGCGGTGAGTTGTGGCCGAAACCGGTTCGGGTGACTTGCTGGCTTCCGCTGGAACAGCGGTCACTCGCACCCGCGGTTGATGGGGCATCGACTGGACAAGTGCTACCGTCCGACTGGTCATTCGCTGGGTGCTTGCTACCGACGAATCGCCTGCTTGGAAACCCTCTGGCGGCGGGCTCGGGCCGCTCGGAGTTGACATGCGGCGTTCAGGGAGGGGTGTGTAACATGATTTTGCGAAATAACTTGCGGCGAATGCTCTGTTGTGATGGCCGTTCCGCAAAGGCCGCTACGCTCGGTACGAATGCCGCGCGACACGGGTTCGCGAACGACAAACCCGCCGGTGCGTTGCTCTCCACCGGATGGGCGATGCGTTCCAAAATCACATGGCTGTGTCCGGTGAGGCGCCGGGTTCTGCATACTTTTGCTCAGCCCGCCACGCTGCTGTCAACGCGCCCCATGAACTGGCTGTGTGTAGCAGCGACAGTAGTCGTTCAGCGTGCCGGGGAACTCGTACCTCGGCGAGTACCGCGGCAGTCGTTCTGTCTGGAGAGCCCAGCCGTCCGACGGCACGCCTGATGAGCCGCGCGATCAACCGCTCGGCTTGCACCTGTGGGGCGCGAAAAGTTGGCGGATTCTGGACGCGCTTGGCCCGGGGCGCGGAAGCGATCTCACTCTTCGGCTTACGGCCTTTCGTCGGGAACCAGAGCAAATGGCCGCACGACGGGCACGGGGCATCCAGCGACGGATTCGAAGGCTCAATCTTGCAGCGCTGGCCGCACACGACGCAGCGGTTCGAATTGCCTTCCGGTGTACGGGACGAAATCGACACCGCTTGTTTCCCGTGACCTGAAGGAGATTCGGCTTTTGATGGCGATGACGACTAAGACAGTACGTCAACGGGATCTCGCTCGGAATCTGCTGTGGCCGAACTCCTGTTGGCAGAAAGGAAACGCCCGATGTGCGGACAGCAACTGTGTCATCGTCGCGGCCGTCATTTGGTGGGTTTGTGCGCTCCCACCACCTGCGTAAGGCGTTTGCGCTGTGCAACCGCACTCTCCGGCCGGCCTCGTCTGTCGTTCACCCGAAATGCCTCTTTCTTCACGGCCCCTCTGCGCGGTATCCTCTTTCTATCCTACCTGCCTTCTCGCGCTCAGCTCTCCCGCGGAGACCGTCTCCACTATGCGCACCTTCCTGCCTACCTCGTTGCTGCTACTCGTAATCGCGAACCTGCTACCGCCCCCGCCGACCGTCCACGCCGCCCCGCCGGTCCCGGCCGCGCCGCCAGAGTTCGCACCGAACCAAACACCGGCCAAACCGGAACCGTTCCCGATTACGCTCGTCGATCAGGGCCGGTTCGACCCGCGACTTCAGGGCCTTTCGCTGCCCGACGGGTTTAAGGCCGAGATCGTCATCGACGCGCCCGACACCATTAACCCGGTCGGCATGACGTTCGACCCGGCGGGCAACCTTTACGTGATGGAGTGGCGCCCCGACGCGGTCACCGGCGACCGGTGGTTCGAGGTGAAAGAAACGTTCCGCTACCGGGACGGGACGACCCGGCAGGTCGCCACGATGAAGAAGTTCACCACCGACCTCATCAAGCAGTTCAAGTACGACCCGGCCACCGGGCGGTTCGGCAAGCCGCAGCCGATCATCTCGGAAGAGCTGCCGTCGAGCATTCTGTACCACGAGGGCTACCTGTACGTCACCGGGCGGGGCACCGTGCGGCGGTGGACGCAGTCGAAGCCGAACGGTCCGTGGGACGTGCGCGAGACGATCGCGCAGGGGTTTTGCGGGTTCCACCACCACCAGGTGTCCGGCCTCACCATCGGTAACGACGGCCTGTTGTACCTGACCAGCGGCGACGACGACAACTTCGTGGAGGGGGCCGACGGGAGCCGGGCTACGGTTCTCCGCACCGGGGCGGTGTTCCGCTGCCGCCCGGACGGCTCCAAGATGGAGACGTTCTCGATCGGGTACCGCAACCCGTACCGCGACATCGCCTACGACGACAAGTTCAACCTGTTCCACACCGACAACGACCAGGAGGACGGGAGCAAGTTCCAGGGGTGCCGCATCGTCCACGTCGCGGAGGGCACCGACTTCGGCTGGCGGCTCCAGCCGGGCGCGCGGTGCTGCCGCACGGACTTCGTGCGCGGGGCGGTCGCGGGCGAGCGGCCCGGGAAGGTGGCCCCGATGATCAAGACCGGGCGCGGCTCGCCCGCCGGGCTCCTGATCTACAACGACACGCGCCTGCCCGAACAGTACCGCGGGCTGATGTTCTACCCGGACGTGTACCGGCAACTGGTTCGCGCCTACAAGGCGGCCCCGGACGGCAGCACGTTCAAGATCACGAACGAGTTCGAGTTCATGAAGCCGGCCAAGTCGGGCGGCGCGGCGGACGGGCTGTTCCGCCCGTGCCAGATGGTCACCGGGCCGGACGGCGCGATCTACGTGTGCGACTGGCGGACCAACTCTGGCGGCGCCGGGAAGCTGTCCGGCGACGGCGTCAACGGCCGCATCTACCGCATCACCTGGGCCGGCACGAAGGATTCGCCCGCGCTGCCGCGGCGCGGGATGGACAGTTGGGCCAAGATCCAGAAGCAGACCGACGCCGAACTGCTCAAGACGCTGGGCGCGTCGGACCTGACGGACCGGGTCGAGGCCCGCAAGGAACTCGTGCGCCGCGGCCCCAAGGCCCGTGACCTGGTGCTCAGCAAGTTCGTCTCCGGCTCGCTGGATGGCGATGCCCGGTTGGTCGCCCTGGGGGTGCTTCAGGCCCACTGGGCGCCGGAGGTGGAAGACCTGTTCCGGCTGCTCGTCAAGGACGATTCCGCCGACGTGCGCCGGCTCGCTGTCGAAGCGCTGGCGTACCACGCGCGCCCGAAGGACCAGCGGGTCCATGAGACACTCGCGCGGGCGCTCGGCGACCACTCGCCGGCGGTGCGCCGGGCGGCGGCGCTCGGGCTAGGGCGGCTCGGCGCCGACGGCGCCGGGGACGTGCTCGTGAGCGCGCTGCGCCAGGACGCCGAGGCGGATGCGTACCTGAAGGACGCCTACGTCCGCGGGATCGAGCGGCTCGGCAAGCCCGGCATCGACGCGCTGCTGGTGCTGGCCCAGACGAGCGACAAGGGGGCGGACCTCGCGGCAGACGTGTTCCTCGGGCTGCGCGCCCGGGCCGCGGCCGACGCGCTGCCGGAACTGCTCCTGAACCCGCACCTGGATGTGGCCCAGCGCGAGGCGCTGGTGCTGTCGTACACGAACTACCAGACCGACCCGCCGATCTCGCTGGCCCCGCTCGCGGACTACCTCGCGCGGCGACCGAACGAACCCGCGAGCGTCGTGCTGGCTGCGGTCGAGGTGTTCGGCGCGAGCGGTGAGGCCCTGTCCCCTCGGGCCGTACAACTGGTGCTGAACCTGCTCGGCCGCCCGGACGAAATGACCCGCCTGTCGGCGATCGTGGCCGTCGAGACGGCCCGGATTCAGCCCGCGGCGCCGAAGCTGATCGAGTTCCTCGGCGACACGACCCGGACACAGTTGGAGCGGGGGGCGGCGGTTCGCGCGCTCCGCGTGCTCGGTGACCGGCGGGCGGTCGAGCCGGTGAAGGCGCTCCTGAAGGGGCAGCACCCGGCCCTGCTGAAGGCCGAGGCGCTGCGCACGCTGGCGGCGTTCGACGCCGCGGCCGCGCGCAAGGAGGCCGAGCCACTGCTCGATCAGGCGGACCCGACGCTCCTGACCGAGGCGGTCGCGGTGCTGTCGGCGACGCGGGCCGGGACGAAACTGATCGCCGAGCGGTACGCCGCGAAGAAGCTGCCCCGCGAGTTCTTCCCGCAGGTTAACGACGCGCTCGGCAAGTTCCCCGACGAGACGGTGCCGGCGGTGGTCGGCTTCGATCACCTGTTCTTCCCGCGGATGGGCCGGGCGGTCGCGGACCCGGCACTCGCGAAGCTCCGCACAGACGTGCTGCGCGGCGGGCTGCTGCTGTCGCTCGAACCCGGTCAGGTGGACAAGATCCGTGCCCTGGTGAGCGCCAAGGGCGACCCGAAGAAGGGCAAAGAACTGTACCTGAACACGAAGGTGCTGGCGTGCGCGACGTGCCACCGGCTCGAGGGGGTGGGCGGGGCGGTCGGCCCGGACCTGACCCGCGTGTGGGACACCCACAGCGTCGAGAAGATCCTCGAAGCGATCGTGGACCCGAGTAAGGAAATCAAGGAGGGCTTCCAGACGTACCGGCTCACGACGGCCGACAGCAAGGTGTACACGGGGCTGAAGATCAAGGACGACGCGAAAGAGGTGATCCTCCGCGACGCCACCGGGCGCGACATTCGCGTGGCCAAGGACGAGGTCGAATCGCTGACGGCGAGCAAGCTGTCGCTGATGCCGGACAACGTGGCGTCGCAACTCACCTACGACCAGTTCATCGACCTGCTGGCGTTTTTGAAGAGCAAGGGGCAGCAGGAGTCGCTGCGCGGGCTGGTGGTGGACGCCGCGGTCGTACCGGTGGCGACCACGGACATGACCTCCACGAAGCCCGAGCCGGTTACGACCGGTGCGTGGGCGGATGTGACCGCCGGGCCGAACGGCCAGTTCGACCTGAAGGGCACGTTCGCCGGGCCGAACGCCCCCGCGGTCCTGGTCCGCGCTTATGTCTTCGCCCCCGCGAAGCAAAAGGCGGCCGTGACCGTCGAGAGCGAGAACCCGTGGCGGGCGTGGGTGAACGGCTCAACCGCCCAACCCGCGGCGACCACGGAGGTCGAACTCGTGAAGGGCTGGAACGCGGTTCTGGTGAAGGTGGCCAACGGAGGCAAGCCCGCGGTACTGAGCATCCGCGTGGCCGGCGACGGGTTGCGCACCGCGTCCAAGCCCGACGCGCCCACAACCGGCGGTCGGTAACCGGCCTCCAGCGCTCTCGCTCCGGGTTCCAAGTCGGCGACGCGGTCGCGTCTCGGAACTCGGAGCCCGGAACCGGGTCAGTAGATGCCGCCGTGGATGCGCTCGGGCGTCAGGTGGCTGGGCTGGTCGTTGAACCAGAACCGGCGCCACTCGTTTTGGATCTGGCGCAGGTCTTCCGATTGGTACAGCAGTTGCTGCATCCGCACGTTCGGGTCGCTGGAGTACTGGTTCAGTAGGCACCCGCTGTTCGCCGTCAGCGCGACGGCGGCGATCAGGGCCAGCAACAATTTGCGGAATGCGAGTTTGCGGACCATCCCCGTGCCTCCGTGCGCCGGTGTTCCGTGCCCGCCGGCGGTGTCGCGCGTCCCCCACGCCGACGGCCTTCCGGTGAGTCGTACCCCATTTATCGACACGCCCGGCACAATCCTTGAATTCAATTCTGCTTTTGTGACCCGCGTGCCAAGTTCGGGGTGGCAGTGAACCTCGAACCGCTCAACACTGTCTTGCCAGAGGGCCGCTGGTGAGTAAAGTGAATAAACCCCCGGCGGGGTAGCTCAGAGGTTAGAGCACTCGCTTCATAAGCGAGGAGTCGTGGGTTCAATTCCCACCCCCGCTACTCGACTTAAGTACTATCGGTCCAAACCTTTAGAGTTTACCTCCGGACGGTTCCGGAGCGCGGTCCGAAAGCCTGCAACTGCGGTAGTCTACCGCACAAGGGTTTTCGCATGTCGCGTTCCCGAGCCGTTCCTTCGTATCGACTCCACAAAAACACCGGCCAAGTTGTCGTCACGATTCGTACACCTGACGGGTGGCGTGACGTGTATTTGGGCGTCCACAACTCGCCCGAAAGCCGTGCCGAGTACGCCCGAATCATCGCCGAGTTGGCTACCGGTCAGCTTTCTGCTGGGGCGGTGCCCGCGGCCGGTCAGACCGTTGACCAAGTGATGCTGGCATTCTGGGAATGGGTGCAGCAGCGTTGCCGCCGGCCGGACGGTACCCAAACGAACGAGGTCGTTGAGTACAAGTACGCGCTGTGGCCGCTTCACGAGTTGTACGGCCCGTACCCAGACCGCCGAGTTCGGCCCGCTCGCGTTAAAGGCGGTTCGCACAAGAATGGTGGCGACCGGTTGGTGCCGGTCCGTCGTCAACGCTCGGGTGAACCGCCTCCGGCGCACGTTCAAGTTGGCCGCGTCGGAGCGGCTTGTTAGGCACGTGCCCGTCCGGATTTTTTGTGAAAGAGAAATGAAGGGGTGGGTTTGCGTCGGACGCTCATCCTGCGGTTCCTCTCCGCGATGTGTGAAACGATTCCACGCACCACTCGGTTTGGAGCCGCACCCAGTGAAGGCTGGGGGTAAGCGTAAAATTCTTCGGCTAAAGGGTTTCGATCGAGTGGGCAGTCCCGGGGTTGAACCGGGGACCTAGCGATTTTCAGTCGCTCGCTCTACCAACTGAGCTAACTGCCCGATGCTGACTGAGTTTTTATAAAAGCCCGGTGAAGGAACGTCAACAGGGCGGCTGCGTTCTTCACAAAACGAAGTGCCGGCCCTACTCAGCCTCAGACCGCAAGCTAACTAATAGATTCGCTGCACGGTGGCGTAGATTCGACGCAAGTTGCTGTAAAAATGAATTTACGGCGGATTTGCTGCTGTGGCTTTTCGATCGTTAAGTCAGATATGGCAAGAATTACGGGTACTTGTGCATCGACTCCAATGGACGGAGACTGCGACCGGATAGTTCGCCTTCTTGCCCAGAGGTCCGCCGCACTGCCGCGGAACGCCGACGGAGTGAGTTACCCTGCTTGGGTAAGGAAACGTTATCGAAGAGAGGCCCTCCAGGCTGGCGAACGTCTGGACGAGGTGAGTCCGTATCGCGTGCGGACGGCCTTTGCATCCAGGGACCCTGATAGACGAACTGGTGGAGGGCTTGCTCGTGATCGGTACTGGTGAGCCCCTCCGGCCGTGCGATGTGGCGGAAGAGCGGTGCGACAGACTTGCGCTCTCCTTCGAGCAGAAACTCCTGGAGGTAGGTTCAAGCGCAGAGGGGCGACTTGCGCTGGGGAGCTCGTTCGCGGACAGGGGCGCGGGCCACAGAGACGATCAAAGACCGCAGAACCGAGAGTTGGTGCGTCGGCCTTGATGCAACGTTATAGCTCCGAATCTCTTGAGGCGATTCCTTCCAGGTCATTCACGATAGTGTTCGTATGTTTAGGAGGCTCAAGGTGAAGAATCCTCGGGAAATTGAGAATTCCTGATTGAGGGCCAAGTCAGGTACCGCGCAAATATCTACCAATATCGAGCGATCGCTAGGTTCGCAAGTGGTTGCCTAACAATTACTTGTGTTGGTGCCGTGAATGACTTGGTCGATTCCCTCCCCCTAACGGAGTGGTATTAGCGCGCGATGGCGGCCACCACACAGGATGCACGCGACGCGCTTGGTGTTATCGCGAATGTGCCAGGAGTGGTGATAATCCCGGTCAGTTGACGGAACATGTCCGGCATCTGTCGTAGGCTGTTCATGTAGCTCACGCACCCATCCGATGAACTCGGAATCTATTGTGCGACGGATATGTTAATAAGTTTTGACATGTTAAGATATATCAATTTGAGGCCCTGTCGATCCTGTCAAAATCGATCGCTGTAACACACGGTCCGCGTAGGCCGAAACGGAGCCGCCGATTCGGCCACCGGGTTCCAATCTTGCGGAACAATCGGACCGGCGGCGGTGGCTGATGACTCAACCCGGGGCGATGCCTGCGCTCACGCACCGGCACTTGGGCTCAGCGTCGCGGGCTGCGCGATTCGCCGATTCGGGGCCGCGAACCGGCGCGCGTCTGGAACGTGCCCCGGATTTCCGGGTGCGGTCATTGCTTCCCGACGAGCGCGGGCTCTTTCGTGGGGCCGAAACCCACGTTCCACTCCGGTTCGACCCGCACCTCGGCCCCGGTGAACTTCAACCGGAGGGTCAGGACGAACGGGGTCTCGGTGAAGCACACCTTCGCCGTAAACGTGTCGTCTGCGGTCCACGCCCCGGCCGCAGCCGCCGGTTGTTCGGGCTGCCGGCCCCAGGCCACGCGCCCCGACTTCCACCCCGTGCTCGCGCACTCGATTCGCCGCTCGGCGCCCGCAACCTGAGCCACCAGCGTCACCTCGTCGCCTGCTCCGCGTTCGAGCGTCAGCGCCGCGAGCTTGCCGTCGTTGGCCGGGAACATGTACTTCTTGCCCGTCACCTTGGGACCCGGTCCCTTGCCCTCGGGCCGCCGGACCGAGAGGGCTTTCAGGGCGCCCGCGAGTTTCTGGGCGGCCCCTTCGTCGGCCGCGAGCGGAGCGTCTTTCAAGGCCGGGAGGAGCTTGTCCCACACCAGGTTCAGCACGGCCTGCATGTCGCGCACGCCGGCCGTGATGGCGACGACCGCGTCCTGTTCGGGCAGCACGATGCAGTACTGGCCGAACGCGCCGTCCCCGCGGTACGCGCCGTGCCGGCAGCGCCAGAACTGGTAGCCGTACCCTTGGTCCCAGTCGCTCTTGGGGTTGCTCCCGTTGGACGTTTGCCGGGCGGTCGCGGCCGAGACCCACGCTTCGGGCACGAGTTGCTTCCCGTTCCACTTCCCCTTCTGTAGGTACAACTGGCCGAACTTGGCGATGTCTTCGGTCCGGACGCTGAGCCCGTACCCGCCGGTCGAGATCCCCTGCGGGCTGAGCTCCCAGGTGGGGTTCGCGATCCCGAGCGGCTCGAACAGGCGCGGCTTGAGGTAGTCGAGGGTGGTCTGCCCGGTCGCCTTCTGCACCGCGGCCGAGAGCATGTAGGTGGCCGAGGTGTTGTACAGGAAGTGGGTGCCCGGCTTGAACGGCACCTGCTGCGCCAGGAACGTTTTGGCCCACGGCTCGGTCGGCTTGCGTGCCGGCTCGGCCTGTTGCCCGGTCGACATGCGGAGCAGGTCGCTCAGGCGCATCGCCTTCAGGTGGGCCGACGGGTCCGCCGGAGCGTCGTTCGGGAAGAACTGGAGCACCGGGTCATCGACGCTCAGCTTCCCCTCGGCCGCGGCCAGACCCACCGCCGTGGAGGTGAAGCTCTTGCTGAGCGAGAACAGCATGTGCGGCGCCCCGGCGGTGTACGGCGCCCACCAGCCCTCGGCGACGACGCGGCCGTGGCGCACGAGCATGAAGCTGTGCAGCGCGTCGATGTCCTTGTCGGCCGCTTCGACGAACGCTAGAACCGCCGGTGACGAGACGCCCTGGGCTTCGGGGGCACTTCGAGGCAGGTCGGCCCCGGCGGCGGTGGGCGCCACGAGAGCGAGTAACGTGAGTGACAGCGGTCTCATGGCCGGTCCTCTGGAAAATGGGACGTGGTCCAGAGGTCACGATAGCGTGTGGTGACGTGCCGACAAATCCTGTGTGGGGCCGAACCGCGACCGGAGACGGGTCGCGGGAAATGCCGGTTCGGCGACGGGCTTTTAGGACGGCGGGACAAACAAGGGTGTGATAATGAACGATGGGCCGGAGGACGACGATGAAGACCGCTACCGCCCGCGGGAGCGGCGCCGTGACGACGACCGCCGTGGCGGTCGCCGCCCGCGCCGGCGACCGCCGGCGGACGAATTCGAAGCGACCGAACTGATCATCCCGGGCGGCAGCGCGTACGCCATCATCTCACTGTACGCGGGGCTGATCGGGCTGTGCCTCCCGATCGTCGGACTGGTGTTCGCCGTCCCGGCGCTCGTCTGCGGCGTCGTCGCCGTCCGCCGGTGGAAGAAAACGGACACCTACGGGGGCGTCACGAGCAACCTCCGCGCGCTGTTCGGTCTGATCCTGAGCAGTCTGGCCGTCCTGCTTTGGGGAACCATCGCGATAATACTCGCCTTCAAGTGACGCCTAACCGCACTGCGCCTCGCGCCGCGGGGCGTACTCACGGCCGGGCCGATGGGGGCTCCATTCGGCCCCGGGGATTTGAAGGAGGATGGGCGCGGGCACTTCGATGTGAGGCATTCTTACCGGTTGCACGCGGCAGGTGCATGTAATCAGACGGAGGGCGAGCCTGTTCGGTCCGTGTGCTCACGTGTCGCGCGCGGGCGGGCCCTTCGGCCGGAACAGGTCGCTCTTCCAGCCGAACTTGTTGAGCCAGTAGCGGCCCACGGCGGTGAGCGTCTGGAGGCCGTACTTGGTGCTGCGCCGGAAGTTGATCTGGCTCGCCTCGTCGAAGTAGCGGACGGGAACGGGGATGTCGCCGAGGCGGAACCCGAAGTGGACCGCCTGAACCAGGAACTGCGTGTCGAACACGAAGTCGTTACTGTTCCGCTCGAACGGGATCGTTTCCAGCACGCTGCGGCGGTACACCCGGAAGCCCGAGTGGAACTCGCCCAGGTTCTGCCCCAGGAACAGGTTCTCGAACGCGGTCAGCCCGCGGTTGCTGACGTACTTCCACCACGGCATCCCGCACTTCAGCGCCTCGGCCCGGCTGCGGACGCGGTTCCCGAGGATCACGTCGCATATGCCCAGCTCGATCATCCCGACGGCGTGCGGGATCACCCGGGCGTCGTACTGGTAGTCCGGGTGGATCATCACCACCACGTCGGCGCCGTTGTCCAGGCAGTACTTGTAGCACGTCTTCTGGTTGCCGCCGTAGCCCGTGTTCTTCTCGTGGACGATGACCGTCAGCCCCATCTCGCGGGCGATGGCGACGGTGTTGTCCTTGCTCCCGTCGTCCACGAGCAGGATTTCGTCGACGCACCCCGCCGGGAAATCGGCGATCGTGGCCGCGAGCGTCTGTTCGGCGTTGTAGGCGGGCAGCACCGCAATGATCTTGTGCTTGCGCTGCGGCCCGGTTTCGCTCGGCCGCAGGACGCGATCGACGTGAAAGACCTCGTGAACGGGGTTCAGCGGCGGTTCGGCGAGCAGGGTGGAAGGCATGGTGTGGCGCACGGGGTGAATGGCGGAACCGACGGTCCGTTCAATATATGATGCAGAACCGGTCGCCAGATTCCCGAAATCCGGGCCGCTCAGCGGAGCCGGTACGGCACCTCCAGCCCGTGGCGCTCCATCAATTCCGGGTCCGCCAGGAGCTTTTCGGCGTGGCCGTCGGCCGCGATCCGGCCGGCGTCCAGCACCAGCACCCGCGGGCAAGTGTCCAGAACGAGGTCGAGGTCGTGGGTGGCGATGAGCTTCGTCCCGGGGAGGTCACGCACCAGCCCGATCAGCTCGCGCCGGCTGCGCGGGTCGAGGAACATGCTCGGCTCGTCGAGCAGCAGCACGGCGGGCCGCATCGCGAGCACACCGGCGAGCGCGGCCCGGCGCTTCTCCCCTCCGGAGAGCTGGAACGGCACCCGCTCACCGGCCCCGGACAGCCCGACCGCGCCGAGCGCGTCCGCCACCCGCGCCCGCACTTCCTCGGGCGGGTGGCCCATGTTCAGCGGGCCGAACGCCACGTCTTCGGCGACGGTGGGGCTGAAGAGCTGATCGTCGGGGTTCTGGAACACCACCCCGACCACCTCCGGCAACTTTTTCCGGTGTTCCGGGATCGCGGGGTCGAGCCCGCTGACGGACGCCTGCCCCGGTTTGCCGTTCAGCACGCCGCACAGCCGCAGGAACAGCGTCGTTTTGCCGGCGCCGTTCGGCCCGACGATGGCGACGCACGCCCCGGGCTCCAGATCGAACGAGACGCCTTCGAGTGCCGGGCGGCCGTCCGCGTATCGGTGTGACAGTACGGACGCGCGGAGTGCGGGGGGCAGAGCGCGAGGAGCCAAGCCGGCGGGGCGTTCGATCGTTTCGGTACGGGTAGCGAGTTCCGCGTTCCGCATTAAGCGCGGTCCCACAGCACAAGGGCGACGGCCGCGGCGACGAGGGCCGCAAAGGAGATGATATCGCTGGCGGTAGTACGAAATCCTAAAAGTGTGTGAAATGTGCCGTCGAACCCGCGGCACCGCATCGCGGCGGCCACGTGGTCGGCGCGATCGGCCCCGCGCACGAGCAGCGCCCCGGTCGCGTGCCCGAGCGCGCGGTAGCCGTGGCGGTCGGCGCTCACGCGGAACCCGCGGGTGCGCATGGCGACCCGGAGCCGGCGCAACTCGTCCGCCAGCAAGAAGGTGTAGCGGTAGGCCAGGACCGTGAGTTGAACCAGCAGCCCCGGCATCTTGAGCTTGTGCGCCGCGGCGAGCGTGTGGTGGAGCGGCGCGGTGCCCACCAGGAGAAGTGCGAGGCTGCCGATCGCGAGCCCCCGGCACAGCACCGCGAGCCCGACGAGCAGCCCGCGCTCGGAGACGTGGACCGGGCCGACATCCCAGCCGGCGCCGTCCAGGGTGAACGGCAGCACGAGGAGGAAGGGGAGGGCCGAGGCCGCGAAAACGAGCAACCGGGGGCGGACCCAGGAGCCCGGGAGCCGGGCCAGTGCGAGCAACCCCAACCCCAGCCCCAGCGCTGCGGCTGCGGGAGCCAGCCGGTCGAGCGCGGCGATTGCGGCCACGGTGAGCAGGACGGCGGCGAGCTTCCACCGGCCATCCCACCGGCTCAGCGGGGAGGGTGGGACCGGACGGTGGCGGAACGCGAGCGTCATCGGGGCTTTCGCGGCGACGGTTCAGGGTGCGGGCGGGCGGCGAACTCGGTCCGCAGTTCGGCCTCGGCCTCCATCCAGTTCTGTACGTCCTGACCGTGTGGGCGTCCCTTCCGGTCCCAGATTTCCGCCGCGCGGGCCGCGATCTTGTCGTGCGGAATGTCCACCGGTGCCGGATCGGTCAAGACGGCGGACGCAGCGGACTTGGCGAGCCGCCGCCTGATCCAGTTCAGCATGAGGCCGTCCTCCGGAAGGTGGAAGTCAGTTTAATATGCGTGCGATTCGGACGGAATTGCAGTAGGGGAGCAGCCTCTCACAGAATCTTCATCTGTCATCAACCATGCCCAGCAGGCCCCGGTACACGTGCGGGGCGGTGAAGGTACTTGTTGCCCCTCACCGCCCCCGCACGCGTACCGGCAAAATCACACTCTGAACGCTGATCAGTAGATGCGGCCGTGAATTCGCTCCGGCGTCGGCTCGCTCGGCCGGTCGTCGAACCAGAACCGGCGCCACTCGTTCTGGATCTGGTGGAGGTCACCACTTTCCGACCGGAACAACAGCCCGCTAGTATTCGGGTTAAACGTCCCCTTTGTTCTCGATTCTTCGCCCTCGATCACCGGCCGTACCGGCCCGGGTTTGGCTGGCGGGGCCATCGGGGGCACCCACGAGTCCTCACCGCTCGACGGGATCACCCGCGCGGGCGGGGCCGACGGGATCTGCTGCGGTGGGAGCAGGTCGCTGTTCGACGACGGGAGCGGTGGGGGGAACGCGGGTCCGGTGGCCGGGTACGCGCTTCCCGGGGGCGGTAAGAACCCTCCGGGGGCGGCGAGCGGTTGCCCGAGCGAGGAACCCGGGTTGCCCCCGACCGGCAACCCCGGCGGCGGGCCGTTCGGCACGAACGCCCTCGGCTCCGCCGGCATCTTGGTCGGTTTCGGTTTCGGCAACTTGTCCCCGGCGGCCTTGTACCGTCCGGCCATGTACCCGGCCGGTTGCGCGTCCAACCGGTCCGACGCCGACGGCATCCGCACGTTCCCGATCACCAGCGAGTCGCCGTAGGTGCGGAACGTCAGCGCGAGAGGCTTGTCTTCGAGGGACTTTTGCAGGTCGCCGAGCATCTCGAAGAACGGCTTCGAGTCGTCGGCCGGGAAGTCGCCCTCGAAGTTCACGTCCACGCTCGTGATGAGCCCCAGCGCGGTGATCCCGTCGCGGGTGAGGTGGTAATCGGCCGTGATGACGAGGCTGGCGGTCGAAACCTTGCCGTCCACCTCTTGCGCGTCGTGGACGGTGAGGGTGAGGTGGTCCGGGGTCACCTTCACTACGCACTGCTTACCCGCGATGTCGCGGTACCACGTCCCGACCGGCCCGGTCTTCGGTGCCGCCAGCGGGGCGACCGTGGCCTGTGTGGCGACGGAGTCGCAGGGGACGGTGTTCTGCGGGCAAGGTTCACACCGTCCCGAGGGCACCGTCACCCCGCCCGTGCCCGTGACCATCCCACCGGTTGGGCACACCACGCCGCTCTGTTGGAGTAGTTGGCCGAAAGCCTCCAGCGCCATCTGCTTGGTGCTGTCTTCCGAGACCCCCGGCTGGCGCGCCGGCGCGGGAGGCGGAACGGCCGGAACCGCTTGCGGACTGTACGGGTCCAGGCCCTTGATCTTCGTCAGGAACGGCGGCCCGAACGACGCAGCGTCAGTCGGCGTGGGGCACGCCGGAGGGGCGGGGGGCGCCTTCGCCGGCGGGGCGGCGCTGAAATCGACCCCGACGCGCTCGCCCGGTTCCAGCGACGGCGGATTTCCGAGCGCGGCACCCGTCGGCCGACCTATCAGGGCGCCAATGGCCGCCCCCAAAATCGGTTCCCCGCGAGCCTTGTCGGCCTTCGGCTTCAGCTTTGCGAGCGGGGGCACCTTGCCGTCCTTCGCGGACTTGAACAGCCCGCCGAACGCGACCTGGAACTCCTCGGACTCGCGCCGAGCCATCAATAGCCCGTATTTCAAGCCGCTCACCATCAGTCCAGCGGACGTTATCTTGGTGCGGCACGAGAAGGGCATGTCCGCGAGCCCTTGAACGGTCAGCGCCAGTTCGGCAAAGTCGGCGTCGGGTGAACCGGCTTTCGTGCCGCTCTTCGTACTCACATCGGCGCTGGTGACGACACCGAACACCAACCCATCCGGCGTGAGCGTGTAGTGTACGGTGGCGGTGACCGTGACCGTGTGCCCGTCCACGGTCTGGGTTGCACGCAACTTCAACTCGTCGGGTGCGAAGGTCGCGACCACTTGCAAACCCGCGGCGGGCACGTCGCGGTACCACGTTCCCAGGAGCGGGTTCGGGGCGATCTTCGGCAGCGGGCACGGGGGGCACGTCGGCGGCGTCATCACCGCGTCTTCGACGGCCGCAACGGTGCGAATCACGCCGGGCGGCGCCGGCGGAAGCGGCCGGAACGTGGGCACCACTTCGGCCGGAACGGAGGCCGCCTTATCACACGTTTTTTCTGACGGAGTTGCGTCCCTCTGGCTGCCGAACAGTCCCAGATGGCAGCCGAACAGTTGCCGGTGATCATACGGGTTTGTCGGCGGCGGCGGGGCCTGTATTCCCGGATCTGAGAACACCAGCACGTCTTCGGCCGGCGCGAGGTGGACCCGCCCCCCCGCGTCGTGGACCAACAGCACGCGCTGTGGGCCAGTAACAACGGACCGCGGAAGCAAGACCGCACAGTACGAACCGAAACCGCCTTTCGTGGCCCGGGGCAAGTTGCCCGTGCCGCAGGTCGCGGCCCGGGTCAGGAACTCGCTCCACGAACCAAACGCGCCGAGCACGTCTTCAGGTTCGAGTTCACGGTCGAGGGGCGGGAGGAGACACGCACAGTACGAGCCGAACCCGCCGGTCGTGATTTGCGCGAGGCTTGGGACGACCGGTTGGATCACCTGCGCGATGTCGTCCAGGGGCGCTGCGGCGGAGAATACGGTTGTTCCGCCCCAGCCGATCGAAAGCCGGGCGCCCCATTTCTGAGCCGCGTCTTCGTGCGGCACCCATTGCTCCCGCTCCGCAATGGCGCCAGCGACCAAGCTGCCCACGTGCCGGAACTTGGGTTGGCCGCGCTCAGCGGTCACGCGGGGCGACGGGCCGAACTGCAACCCCCTGGGGGCGCGTGTGCTTGGAGCGTTCTCGGGAGCCGGCACCACCCCCTTCGGCGGTCCGTCCTCCTGTTTCACTTGAAACTGGCTCGCGCAGTATGAGCCGAAACCGCCGGTTGTGACCCGCGACAGGTCCTTGCAAGCCGGAGTGATCGCCCGTGCCTGAATGATGAAGGCGTAATCACCGCTCTGGTAAACGCCACCGTCTCCGGCGCGCACGACAGTGCCCTCGCCGTTCGTGGTCCCGCTGTTGAGGGGCGTTTGAAACGGCTCTTGGGCCGCCGCGCCGCCGGCCGCTCCGACGAGCAGCGCGACCGCGAGTGTGAGCGTGGACGTTCTTCGACCCGACATGGACGCCTCCTGGGGGAAGTGGCGAACCGCGCCGGATCATGCCGTTGCGGGACCGAACGCACAACCCCAACGGCGGCTATGATGAGCGCATGTCAACCGCACTCACCGGCCGACTGGCCCCCTCGCCGACCGGCGCGCAGCACGTCGGGAACGCCCGCACGTACCTGGTCGCGTGGCTCGCGGCGCGGGCCGGCGGCGGAACCGTTCGGGTCCGCATCGAGGACATCGACTCGCCGCGGGTCAAGCCCGGCGCGGCGGAGCAGGCGCTCGACGACCTCCGCTGGCTCGGGCTCCACTGGGATGGTGAAGTTGTCACCCAGACGACGCGACTCCCGCTCTACGAAGCCGCGCTCGAAACCCTGAAGCAGGCCGAACGGGTTTACCCGTGTACCTGCACGCGGTCCGACATCGCGTCGGCGGCCAGTGCCCCACACGCCGGAGAAGAGGTCACCTACCCCGGGACGTGTGCGCACCGTTCTGCGATGGACGCGGTCGTACTCCAACGCGACGGCAAACCGTTCGCGTGGCGGTTTCGTGTCGCCGACAGCCCGGCGTTCACCGACCTGTTTGCGGGCGAACAGCACATCGACCTGAAGCACGCGGGCGGCGATTTCGTGGTGTGGAAAAGCGCCGGCACGCCGGCTTATCAGCTCGCGGTCGTGGTGGACGACGCCGCGATGGGCGTGACGGAAGTGGTGCGCGGCGACGACCTCATCCCGTCCACACCGCGGCAACTCCTGCTGTACCGCGCGCTGGGGCTGGCCCCGCCGGCGTTCGCCCACGTCCCGCTGGTGGTGGGTGCGGACGGACGACGGCTCGCCAAGCGCCACGGCGACACGCGGCTCGCGGCGCTGCGTTCCGCCGGCGTTAAACCGGACGCTCTGCTCGGGTTGCTGGGTTGGTCGTGCGGCTGGCTCG
This sequence comes from Gemmata algarum, assembly GCF_034097035.1. Classification (NCBI taxonomy): domain Bacteria; kingdom Pseudomonadati; phylum Planctomycetota; class Planctomycetia; order Gemmatales; family Gemmataceae; genus Gemmata; species Gemmata algarum. The sequence continues at coordinate 46,586 of NZ_JAXBLV010000189.1, read as the reverse complement.
ATCGGCCGGAACCGGTGCGCGCGCGCGATTTGATTGCGCGGTTCCGGCTGGAAACGATCCCGAAGCGCCCGTTCGTGCTGAGCGCCGAGTTGCTGCGCGCGATCGGGTACGCGGGCTGATGCCGAGACCCGTCCGCGCTTTTCAGGCGGATCGTAACGACATGGGATGCACGCCTCGTATATGAAGGCCGTTTTTGACAGGATCGACAGGATAAACAGGATGAAGACAGATCAATTTTAAATCCTGTTTATCCTGTCGATCCTGTCAAAAACGGCCTTCGCATCCCCATCGCGCGTTTGTACCCTGCTCCCGAGCGGCCGCGGCTCGTCAAGAAATGCGACACGACCACCGATCACGTGTATTTTGACAGGATCGACAGGATAAACAGGATGAAGACAGATCGGTTTTAAATCCTGTTTATCCTGTCGATCCTGTCAAAACTGCCTTCGCCCATCGCGATTAAGCGCCGCATGGCCCTCGCCCTGGGCGGGCAACGTCCCCCGAGAAGGCTTCATACCGCGGCGCGGTCTGGAGATTTCAGACGCCGGTAGTGCGTTCTTTCATCCGGTCGGTCCGGTCAGGCACTGCTACATGAACAGCGCCGCCTCGGCTACCAGCCCGGGGCCGAACCCGAGCGCGACGCAGGGCCGCGGGGCGCCGGCCGCGCGCAGCTTTTCGAGGATGAATAGCACGGTCGGGCTGGACATGTTGCCGTTCGACGCGAACACGCCGAGCGACGGCGCCAGCGCCTCGGCCGACAGCCCCAGGCACTCGCCGACGGCGCTGACGATCTTCGGCCCGCCCGGGTGGACCGCCCAACTCCCGACATCCGCGAGCGCGAGCCCGTTGTCGGCCAGCCACGCTTCGAGCCACGGCCGCAGGTGCGCCGCAATCTGCCCCGGGACGCGCCGCGACAGGGACATCTCGAACCCGTGATCGCCAACCGTCCAGCCCATATCGGCGGCCGAGTCCGGGATCAGGCAAGAACCCGACGCGACGAGCGTCAGTGGGAAAGGGCTTCCCCCCACGCTCCCTCCGACCACCGCCGCCGCGCCGTCCGCGAAGATCGCGTTCGCAATCAGCTTGTCCGCGGCGCTGCCGTAGTAGTAATGCAGGCTGCTCAGTTCCACCGCGCACACGAGCACGCGGGCGGCGGGGTCGGCGGTCGCGAAGGCGTTCGCCACGCGCAGCCCATTCAGCGCCCCGTGGCACCCCATGAAGCCGACGTGCGTTCGCGCCACCGTTGGCTTCAGCCCCAGCCCGGTCATGAGCGCGAAATCGACCCCTGGCGCGACGAAGCCGGTACACGACACCGTCACCAGGTGCGTGATCGATTCCGGCGCGAAGCCCGACTCCGCCAGTGCGCGCTGGGACGCGCGTAGGGCGAGTGGCCCGGCCTCGCGGGCGTAGATTGCCATCCGCTGACCGGTAGTCGGTCCGACGCCGTCGTTGGCGGTGGTGGGGAGAAAGGGCGAGTTCGTGTGCGTGGTGCCGTTCAGCACGTCGCGCACCACCGGCCCGCCGATCACCTGGAAGCGCTGCGTCACCCCGGAGTTCGCGTAGATCGGGCCGAGCCACGTCGAGGTGCGCACGTCCGGCCCCGCGAGGGCGCGTGCGAGCCCGAGCCCCTGGTCCGCGGTCACCGGGTCGGGCGGGTGCGCGGTGCCGAGGCCGTGAATCGCAAAGCTCATGCGGGTGTACCGTGAGGGCACGGGGCAGGGCGGTTCAAACCGCTTACGACCGGGCGGGACAGAAACGGGAACGCCCGCAACACGCGGACGGCGGCCGTCGTCAGTGCGGGCGAGCGCAGCACCTGCGACACGATTCGACAGGTGTGCTGCCGGCGCCCGACGGCACGCCGGTGCGCGGCTTCCCATTCGCGGACCAGGGAAGGGGACCAATGCAGCACGCCGCGTGCCGCGATGGGAGCGACCGCCGCCGCGGACGCGACCGCCCAAGCCATGCCTTCACCGGTGAACGGCTCCACGTAGCCGGCGGCGTCGCCGATGGCGAACCACCGCTCGCCCGCCAATCGCTCCGGGCGGCGGGTGAGCGCCGGGGTGCCCTTCCACGGAAGTTCCACCAGCCCGGGCGGGACCGGCCACCCGACCGCGCCCAGCACCGCCGCGGCTGCGGGGCCGAGTCCGCCCTGCGACTTCACGAACGACACGTCGAACGCCGCGGCCACGTCGAGTCGCCCGTCCTCGACGCGCACCAGCCCGACGTACCCGCCGCTTCCCGTGGCCATGAAGATGGTGCCGGGGGTGAAGAACGCCGGGGCCGCCTCCGCGGGCACGACCACTCCGGCACCGACGCGCGCCCCCGGTTCGGGGCGCGCGTCGCTACCCGTCAGCCCCGAGGCAACGATCGTGACCTTTGCGCCGACGCTCTCGGCCCCGAGGTACACTTCGCCCGCGGCGCCGGGTTTCGCGGTAACGCCTTCTGACAGCCGCGCGCCAGCCTTCTCGGCCTCGCGAATCAGGGCGACATCCAGAACCTCGCGCGACAGTGCCACCCCGCCGGGCAGGTTCACGACCGCGGCGCGTCGGTCGGCCCCGATGCGCACGTTTCGGAGCGGCACCCCGCGGCCCAGAACGTCCCCTAACCCGAGCCGCCGGAGCGTGCCGACCGCGGACCCGTTGAGACAGCACCCGCACACCTTCGGCCGCGGGAAGTGTGCCTTATCGACGAGCCGCACGGAGCAGCCGCGCCGGGCCAGTTCGCGCGCCGCGACTGCCCCGGCGGGACCGGCCCCGATGACAACGGCGTCGTAAGTCACTGGCGGCTCCATGACAGAAGGAACCGGGCGGGGAACCGGCCCCGCACAGTCACGCCGCTCAGCCCGGCGCGGCGGGCCAGAACGAGCGCCTCAGCGGGCGTGAAGGCCGACCGCACCGACGCCGGCCCGTCGAACCGCACCACCCGCGACCGGGTCAGCAGGTGGCACGCGAGCCACACCCCGCAGTAGTTGAACCGCGAGCGCGCGAGATCGTTCACCAGCACTAGGTGTTCGGCGACGTTTTCCATGTTCGCCAGTAAGGCGATCGCTTCGTCCTCGCTCAGGTGGTGGAGGAACAGCGAGCATGTCACCACGTCGAAGCCCGTCGGCAGCCGGGTGTGTAACGCATCGTGCCGGAAGAACCGGACGCCGGGCGCCTGTCGGGCGGCTTCGTCGAGCGCCGTGGGGCTGATGTCGCACCCGGCCATTTCGAGTCCCACGCCCGCTCGCTCCGCGCGCCGGAGCAACCCGCGGGGCACGTCGCCGCTTCCGGTCGCCACGTCCAGCACATTCACCGGTCGCCCGAGCCGGGCGGACAGTTCCGCGATGGCGGGCCACAACACGCCGGCGCTGTCGCTGGCCCGGTTCAGCCGACGTAACCCCTCCAGCGCGTGCCGGTGTTCGGCGGGGTCGATGGCGGGATCGTCCATCAGCTCCGGGATGCGGGCGCGGGCGCGGAGGCTGCTCAAAATCACGTGCGGCTCCGTAGGGCAGACGGGGCTTATTGTAGCGCCCGCGGTCGTTGTGGTCGCAAACCCGATGTGCTACGGTGCCGGCGGAATCGCCGACCGTTCACGGGACCGGAACCATGCTGCACCCCGAAGACCACGCCGCGTACCTCGCCCGTCACGACTTCTTCGTCCCGCCGGGGGAGTCGTTCACCCCCGCGGAGCGCGAACTGCTCACCAAGTACGGCCGGTGGATGGAGGCACTTGTTTCGGGTGCGATTCGGCCCACCACGCCGAGCCAGGAGCAGTTCGTCCGGGTCGCCCGGGGCGAGGGCGACCCGGCCAGCGACTTCGAGCGGGCGTGGGTCAAGGTGATGCGGGAGCGGGACGTTGCCGCGCTCGTGTCGGACCGGCTGCACGCGCTCCAGGCGGCCCGGGCGAAGTCGCTGCTGCTCGACGCCGAGTACCGCGACGCCCGGACCGCCGTGCTGGCCACCATCCGCGACCAACTCGACGAGGTGGACGCCGCGTTCGCGGAGCAGATCCAGGCCGCCAGTGCCGAGGCCGCGCAGGCGGAGCAGGAGCTGCGCGAGCTGGTGCTCTCGCTCGGCCGGAGCGTCGGCGCGGGAGCGATCAAAGTGACGTACCGCTCCCCGCCAGTGACCTGGGACAGTGACAAGCTCGCGGCTTACGCGGAGGAGCACCCCGAAATACTCGCGTTCCGCAAAACGGGTAAACCGTCGGTCGCCCTGCGCTACAGTGACGGTCTGCCCGCTCGGGGGACCGCGGCGAGCGAACTGAGCCCGCCAGAACCGGCCGTGCCATCAGCCGAGTAGCGACAAGACTTCGGACCGAGTTTTAGGGCGGTTGTCGGACGGTTCCGGTCTTCCGTATGGTCCGCTCGCTTCGCGGGCGGTCACGAAACCGTGTGGCAAAGGGAGTTGTGGTGTCCGGAGCAACGCCCGCTGACTCCGCGAGCAACGCGGAAGACCGGAACCGCCCGACAACCGACGGTACGCCGACTGGACATCGAGAGGCGGCTCGCTGCCCGTTCGCTACCGAATCACTGGGTGATCGCTACCACCGAAACCCGGGTCCCAAGACCCGGGCGCGGTTTCCGGTGCCAACCAAAACCCGTTGCGAGACGCACAAGTAGGGTGCGGTAAGTCATTTGGCGGAAATTACTTGTGATTCGATCGGCCTGTGTGATCGCGATTGGCGTTTCGGCTGACTACCCGGTTTCAGCGGCTTCGCATGGGTCAACGGAAGCGGCCTTTGGACTTCGAGAACTACCAAACGGCGGAAATGGGGCAGGGGAATACCTGATGTGCCAATTGCTCAACCATCGGCGCGACGCTGAACGGGAACGGGCCATTCCGTTTTGGCAACAGGTCGGGCGGCGCCGAACGCGCCGCGCAACCCCGCGAACCGGCTCAGGTGCTGGCGAGCGAGCGGGCGAAGTCCACGAACACGCCGTTGGTCCACCCGAACCCCTGCACCAGTCCGTACAACCCGTGTTCGGGTTCGGCGTGCGGGTCGGCCACGTTGTACTTCTCTGCCAGCGTGCCGGCTTTCGTGAACGCGTAGGTGCAGGTGTCGCACCACCGCCGCCGCACCTCGTTCGCCTCGGCCTTGAAGCCGTACCGCTCAAGGCCGGTCGCCGCGAGCCACTGGAGCGGCGCCCAGCCGTTCGGGTACGCCCACTGCCGCCCGGGGTGGGAGTCGAGCGCGGTCACCAGACCGCCCGGGAGGAGGAACTGCGGCAGCCACCGCTCGACGATCACCTCCGCCTGGCGCTGCGTCGCGAACCCGGCCCACAGCGGGTAGAACCCGGCCAGGGACGCGCACGGGGACCGGCGCTCGGCCTTCCAGTCGAAGTCGAAGAAGAACCCTTGGCCCTCGTCCCACATCAGCTCGTTCATGGTCGCGGCGCGCTCTTCCGCGGCCCGGTGCCAGTAGTCCGCCTCGGTGGCCGCGCCGAGCCTCGCGAACGCCCACGCGAAGTCCACCTCGCGGGCGTACAGGATGCTGTTCAGGCACACCGGCAGGAAGTCCATCCAGCGCCCGGCCTCGGCCCCCGGCTCGGTGCCGTCGCACCGCGTGGAGTGGTCCCACCCGCTCTCGCACGACGCCAGGAAGTGGCTGTAGTTGATGTCGTGGTACCGCGACAGCCCGCGGTACTTGCGGCGCTCGTGCGGGTGCTTCTCGCCCAGCCAGCACGTCTCGTGCTCGCGCACCCCGAGCCGGGTCATGTGGCGCAGGTACTCGTCGGCGTCGGCGTCGCCGCGGGCCGCCTTCAGCTCGTGCGCGAGCCGGTACATCTTGGTGAAGAACGGCGGCTGGCTCCGGGAGGTGAAGTAGTACCGCGTCCCGTTCGGGATGAACCCGAACCGCTCCACCAGCGCGGCCATGTTCTCGGCGAGGTCGAACACCAGCCACTCGTGCAGGGTGCCGACCAGCCCCAGCGCGCTGAAGTAGCTGTCCCAGTAGTACATCTCCTGGAACAGCGGGCGCACCGGGTCTACCGACGGCACCACGTAGGCCCGCGGCAGGCCGATCAGGGTGCCCTCGTCGTGCGGGTGGAACCGGAACAGCCGGTCCCAGAAGGCGGTGACGTACTGGAGCACCGGCCCGTAGGGGGACACGTCGGGCGCGGCCGTCGGTTCCTCGGACGCGCCCCGGTGCGGCGCGGGCGGTTCGGGCGGGGCGGCCGCCTGCCACGTGGCGGTGATGTGTGCGGGCATGGCCATCAGGTTACCGACTCCCATCGCGGCTCCTTACACCACGCGCCGGGCGGCCCGCAGCAGCGCGGCCACCTCCGCGGTCGGGGGCGCCTGGGGCCGCGTGCGGAGCACCGCCAGCGTGTGGTCCTTTAACTCGTACCGTTCCCCGCCCGCGAGCGTTACAGCCGGGGCACAGTCGTCGGCCGTGTCGAACAGCAGTTCCCACACGTGCTCGGGGTTCGTTGCCGGTAGCACGAACCGGACCGTTTTCGAGCTCGCGTTCATGATCACCAGCAGCGTATCGCCGCGGATGGGTTCGCCCCGCTCGTCGACCTCGCGGATGCAGTCGCCCGCCAGGCGCATCCCCACGCACTTGTGCGGCTCCTCCCACTCCGCGTCGGTCAGCTCGTGCCCGCTGGGGCGGAACCACGACACGTCCGCGACGCCCGCGCCGCGGATCGCACGGCCCTGGAAGAACGTCCGCCGCTTGAGAACGGGCTGGTCCCGCCAGATTTGCGCGACCGCCCGCGCGAACCGGAGGAATTCCCGGTCGGCCGCCTCCCAGTCGAGCCAGGTCAGCTCGTTGTCCTGGCAGTACGTGTTGTTGTTGCCCTGCTGCGTGTGGCCCAGCTCGTCGCCCGCCAGCACCATCGGCACGCCCTGGCTGAGCATCAGCGTGGCGAACATGTTGCGGCGCTGCCGGGCGCGGCGGGCGAGCACCTTGGTATCGTCGGTCGGCCCCTCGTGACCGCAGTTCCAGTTGTGGTTGTCGTTGCCGCCGTCCCGGTTGTCTTCCCCGTTCGCCCAGTTGTGCTTATGCTCGTAACTCACCAAGTCGCGCAGCGTGAACCCGTCGTGGCAGGTCACGAAGTTGATGCTCGCGTACGGGCGGCGGCCGGTGCGCTCGTACAGGTCGCCCGAGCCGGTGAGCCGGTGCGCCAGCGTCTTGGTGGGCACGTCCCGGCCCGCCCAGAAGGAGCGGGCCGCGTCCCGGTACTCGCCGTTCCACTCGGTCCACCCGACCGGGAAGTTGCCGACCATGTACCCGCCCGGGCCGATGTCCCACGGCTCGGCGATCAGCTTCACCCGCGACAGCACCGGGTCCTGGTGGATGATGTCGAAGAACGACCCGAGCTTGTCCACCTCGGCCAGCTCCCGCGCCAGGGTGGGGGCGAGGTCGAACCGGAACCCGTCGACCCGCATCTCCTCGACCCAGTACCGCAGGCTGTCCATGATGAGCTGGAGCACGCGCGGGTGCTGCATGTTGGGGCTGTTCCCGCACCCGGTGAAGTCCATGTAGTAGCGCGGGCTTTCCGGCGAGAGGAAGTAGTAGCTGGCGTTGTCCAGCCCGCGGAACGAGAGCGTCGGCCCCATCTGGTTGCCCTCGGCGGTGTGGTTGTACACCACGTCGAGGATCACCTCGATGCCGGCCGCGTGGAGCGACCGCACCATGCTCTTGAACTCGCGCACCGCGGCGCCCGGGTCGCCCGGGTCGGTGCTGAACCGCGGGTCCGGGGCGAAGAACCCCAGCGTGTTGTACCCCCAGTAGTTCGTGAGCCCCTTTTCCATCAGGTGCCGGTCGTCCACGCGGTAGTGGACCGGCAGCAGCTCGACCGCGGTGACGTTGAGCTGCCGCAGGTGGTCGAGCGCGGCCTCGGACGCGATGCCCGCGTAGGTGCCGCGCATGCGGTCCGGCACGCCGGGCATGCGCTGCGTGAAGCCCTTGACGTGAAGCTCGTAAATCAGCGTCTCGTGCCACGGGTGGTTGGGCCGGCGGTCGCTGTCCCAGGTGAACGCGCCGTCCACCACCGCGGCCAGCGGCGCGAACGCGGAGCTGTCACGGGCGTCGAGGGTCGTGTCGTCGCGGCCGATGGTGTAGCCGAACAGCGCGTCGTGCCACGTCAGCCCGCGGCCCACGGCCTTCGCGTACGGATCGAAGAGGAGCTTGTGAGGGTTGAACCGCAGCCCCTTTTCGGGCTCGAACGGCCCCGCCGCCCGGAACCCGTAAAGCTGCCCCGGGAGCGCGTCCGGGAGGTAGCAGTGCCACACTTGGTCGGTCCGCTCGCGGAGCGGGACGCGGGTCTCGACCAGTCCGGGGCCGTCGAACAGACACAAATCGATTTCAGTGGCTTGCTCGCTAAACACGGCGAAGTTCACACCCGCCCCGTCCCACGTCGCCCCCAGCGGATACGGGCGCCCCGGCCACACACGCATGAGTGTCTCCTGGTTGTCTCCGGCGCCTTTCCCGCGCCCCCGGCGCCCACCGATAGCGAATCTCGTACCGGGGGGCAAGATTCCGCACGGCGGTTCGGCGGCACGTCTCGTGCAAATGATGAGAGCGGCGCGAACATCGCGCGACTCAACGTTCCACCCTACACCCGGTGAGCAAACACATGGCAATCGAACAACTGAAAATGGAAGACGTGGCGGGCGTTCGTAGCCGCCTCTCGTGGCCCGCGATTCTGGCCGGGGCCATTTGCGCGGTCGCCACCAATCTGGTGCTCACCCTGTTCTTCGGGGCCATCGGGCTGACCATCGCGGAGGCCGGAGTGCGGGCCAACGCGATCGGCGTCGGGGCACTCGTCGCGGCCCTCCTGAGCATCATCGTCGCCCTGTTCGTGGGCGGCTGGGTGAGCACCCAACTCACCGCTGGTGAGAACGAACGCGAGGCGGTGCTGTACGGCATCCTCACCTGGGCGCTGGTGGTCGGTTTCTCGCTCGCGCTAGTGGGAATGGGCGCCCGCGCGGGGTACTTCGCGCTCGTGGGCGGGTCGATGGTCGCGTCGCAGAGCCCCGCGGCGCAGAACTGGGAACAATCGGCCCGCGATGCCGGCGTCTCGCAAGAGCGGATCGACGCGTGGAAGGCCAATTTGGACCCGAACAAGGCTCGGGAAGCGGCGGCCGATCCCGCCACCCGTGAGCGTGCCGAGCACGCCGCTATCGGAGCATCGTGGGCGGCACTGGTGGGGGTGATGCTGTCGATGGCGTCGGCCATCGGCGGCGCGATGGCGGGGCGCGGGGTGGCGTTCCGACTGCTGCCGACCGGCCGGGCCGTCTCGATCGAGCGGCGGGAAGTGGCCGTGTCGTGATTGGGAAGCGGGCGCGTCAGGTCCTCGGTTGTCCTGACGCTTTCGCCCGTTGGGGCGCACGGCACAACGGTTGCGAGTTGGCTGCGCCGCTATCGCCGCTCACCCTCTTTACACGCGCTATGACGAACGCTACCAGTTCCATTTGGTCCCTCGGCGACCCCTATCGCACTGCCGCACCGCTGGCCGGGAGTACCCGCTACGATGTGTGCGTCATTGGGGGCGGGATTGCCGGCCTTACAACCGCCTATTTGCTCGCGTCAGAAGGCAAGTCTGTAGCCGTTCTTGAGGGCAAACCCGTCGTCGCTGGTGGTGAAACCGAGTACACCACGGCACACCTCGCGTGGGTGATCGACGACCGGTTCACTCGGCTCGCGTCGGTCCGGGGGGACGAGGCAGCGCAACTCGCCGCGAAGAGCCATAAAGGCGCCATCAGCCTGATCGAACAGATCGCCCAGCGGGAGGGCATCGCGTGCGATTTCCGGCGCCTGGACGGCTACCTGTTTCCCGGCTCCGACGGCCCTCAAAAGGTACGCGAGGAGATGCTCACTCTGACCCGCCTCGGGCTGGAGTTCGAGCGCGTGGACCGCGTGCCGCTCCCCTCCCACAACACCGGGCCGGGGCTTCGGTGCCCCGATAACGGCCAGTTCCACCCGCTGAAGTACCTGAGCGGCTTGGCCCGCGCGATCCGACGCCACGGCGGTACGATTCACACCGACGCCTCGGTGGTTAAGGTCGAGAGCGGCAAGACCTGTGTGGCCCACACGAGGGGCGGGCAGCAGGTGACGGCCGACGCAATCGTGGTGGCGACGAACACGCCGTTCGATTCGGGCCTGTCGCTGCACTTCAAACTTGCGGCGTACACCACATACGCGGTCGCTCTGGAGGCCCCCGCCGGGACCGTCCCCGCGGCCCTCTTTTGGGACACGGAAGACCCGTACCACTACGTCCGCGGGGCTCGGGGCGCGGACGGAACCGAACTCCTGGTCGTGGGCGGTGAGGACCACAAGACCGGGCAGGCCCAAGACCAGCAACAGCGATGGGAGCGGCTCGAAGCCTGGACCCGCGCGCGGTTCCCGCACGCCGGTGCGGTGAAGCACCATTGGTCCGGGCAGGTGTTCGAAACGCCCGACGGGTTGGGGCTGATCGGCCGCGCCCCGGGACTCCGGGACAACCTTTACGTCATCACCGGCGATTCGGGGATGGGGATGACACATGGGACATTGGGCGCGCGGTTGGTGGCCGACCTCATCCTGGGGCGAACGAACGAGTTCGCCAGCCTGTACTCGCCGTCGCGGTGGATGCCGGCGGCGCTGAAGACGCTGCTCGAAGAGAACGTGAACCTCGCGGCCCAGTACGCGGACTGGCTCACCGGGGGCGAGGTCGCGTCGGCCGCAAGTGTTCCGCCTGGGCACGGCGCCGTCGTGCGGAAGGGGCTGAGCAAGCACGCGGTCTACAAGGACGAGAAGGGACAAGTGCATGAACTGTCGGCGGTGTGCCCGCACCTCGGCGGCGTCGTGCAATGGAACCCGGGCGAGAAGACGTGGGACTGCCCGTGCCACGGGTCGCGGTTCACCTGCACCGGCGCGGTGCAGCACGGGCCGGCGGTCGAAGGGCTGAAAGTGATCGAGAAGAAATAGCCCCGGCCGGGCGGAAGCGGGCCGGGATTTGGACCCTCAACAAGGAGCACGAGATGAGCAAGAAATCCGACGGCAAGGACCCTGAGAAGTCACTCGACCTACCGCCGTACGGCGCGCGGAACGCCGATCTGCTGACCGACCAGCCCGGATCGCACCCGATCGAGGCCGGGGTCGGTGCCGCGCTCGGCGGGGCCGCCAGCGGCGCGGCGGTCGGGATGGTGCTCGGTCCCCCCGGGGTGATCGCGGGTGCCGTCGTAGGTGCGGTCGCCGGCGGGCTGGCCGGTAAGGGCGTCGGCGAGTTGATCGATCCGACCACCCAGGACAACTGGATTCGCGAGTGGCTGGACCGGCGGGAGCACGAGAAGCAGGCGAGCGACGAGCACGCCGCGCTGGCGTACCGCTTCGGGTTGCAGTCGGAGTTCGAGCACCCGAACCGTACCTTCGACGACGTAGAGCCTGAATTACGAACCAAGTGGCACGATCGCTACGGCGCGGACGGCCCTGACTGGGACAACGTGCGGGGCTCGGCCCGCGCTGGGTACGAACGCATGCACACCTTCCGCACGCGGGCGTGAGCAAACGGCAACATCATAAGCGCGTCGGCCGCTCTCGCGCTCAATGCTGCGGCACAGATTGACTTCCTGTACCGCGGTATTGAGCGCCATGGCGGCCGTGCGGACACGGGTGCTGCATCTGGTTACGGCAGTACGATCTTGGGCGGCCCCGCCACGTAAACCGTGAATAGTTGCAGCGTCTCAAAAGGCACGCGGTTGGAATCGAAGCTGATTTCGGTCAGTTGCGTACCTCCAACGGTGACGGTTTCAGGTGAAACACGTTCCCAGTTCCCGGTCTTGATTACAATCGCCTCTCCGCCCGAGATCAGCGATGAGGGTGTGAGTGTGAAACCACCTATTGCAGGCGCTTGCACCTCACCTACTGTAACTGAGCCGGCTATGCCAGTATAGGTCGATTTGACATCCAAAGAGACAAGACCGTGTGGCACAAGCTTTGGAGCGAACTGGAATTTGAAACCCACTTCCACAGGCTGCGTCCTGGCCGTGTAGACCTTAACACCGTCTTCGGTCGCCGCCTGTACGCGAGTCACCACGTCCAACTTCTGGAGCGTTTTTGCGGCTCCCGTCTTCCCGTCCGCCACAACAAGTTGATGGCGAGATGCGACAATGCAGTTCCGCTCCGTGGCAAGGAGCCCTTTGAGCATCCGCACCTCACGCTGGCTCAGTTGCCACTGATCCATACCCGTCCCCGGTTTCAGGGGCGCGGTGCGTATCAGCCCGACTCGGTCGCAGAACCCGTCGGGTACGCGCACGCACACGGACTGGATCACCACCGACGGCACGGCCTTCGGGTCACGCTTCAGCGCCTCGACCGCGCGCTTGGCTAGCTCTTCGTCCTTCGCCCAATCGAGTCCGGTCACCTCGTCCGCGTTGGCAGTCGGCTTGGCCTCCGTCTCCTTCGCCAACTCTTTGACCGGGGCCGCCGGAGGCGTGAGCGCCACCCCCAGCGGCCCGTTGTTCGCCGCCACCGCCCCCAAGCCCACTGCTACCAGTGCCATTGCCGTCCACGTCAACTTCCGTGCGTGCATGCTCGTCGCAACTCCTTTCGCGAGGACGACCGGCAAAGAACCGCCGGTCACGAAATCGAACACAACACCCGAAGCGCCGAAGGTCAGTGCCGTTGCCAGACGATCTTGTGAGCCACCGATTGCGGCAAAGGTGCGCGACTTCCGAACGCCTCTTCACGATGAACTACAGCACGGACACAGCGGTGCCGATCAACCGCACAAGGTCACCGTCGCCAAACGTTACGGATTCGTGGGTGGCCCGAGCCCCGCTGGGTCGGATGGCATTTTCGGCGGTGAAGCGGGCAGGGCATTCGGATGAGGTCGCGTGATTTTGTCTTGCGGTCCAACTACATCGGCCGTCAGCAGCAGTAACACTTCATATGCCGAGCCGTTATGCTCTGGCAATTCGGTCAATGGGATGCCGCCGATGTTGACAGTGGTCTTTGAAAGGCTACCTTTGTGGCGAGTCCTCACAACAACCGCTCCCCCGTCAATCATCTCCACCAGGAGGTTTCTCCCGTGCAAATTTTCCCGCATCCATGAGGTCTCGTGGAAATTAGCAGGATCTAACAAAATCTCAAGATAGCCTTGGAAATGTTCCACCCTTGGTCCGGCAACCACAGTATTGGTTAACTTGACATCCAGAGATGCGGAGCCGCTGGGTAAAAACTTTGGAGCGAACTGGAGTTTGAGCCCCACTTCCACGGGCCGTGTCTTGGTGGTGTAAACCTTGGCCCCACCTTCGGTCGTCGTTTGCACGCTGGTGACCACGTCCAACTTCCGGAGAGATTCCGCGGAAGCCGTCTTACCGTCTGCCACGACGAGCTGATGGCGGTGAACGACGGAACCGTTCCGTTCCGTGGCGAGCAGGCTCTTGAGCATTCGCGCTTCACGCTGGTTTAACTGCCAGCAATCGCCTCCAGGACCCACCAGTGAGTTTTCGGTCAGCCCGGCCCGTTTGCAGAACCCGTCGGGTACGCGCACGCACACGGACTGGATCACCACCGATGGCGCCGCCTTCGGGTCACGCTTCAGCGCCTCCACCGTCCGCTTGGCCAACTCTTCGTCCTTTGCCCAGTCGAGGCCGGTCACCTCGTCCGCGCTGGTCGTCGGCTTGGCCTCCGACTCCTTCGCCAACTCTTTGACCGGGGGTGCCGGAGGCGTGAGCGTCGTCCCCGGCGGTCCGCTGTGTGCTGCCCCCATGCCCAGCCCCATTGCGCCGAGCGCTACCATCGCCATCGTCCACACCAGTTTCCGTCCGCTCATAGTCGCCGCAACTCCTTTCGCGAGCGCGACCGGTGGCGACGAGGGTGACGCACCACCGGCCAAGAAATCGCACACCAGACAGACCGCCCGGGTGTTCAGATCCGGAGGCACTGCCGTGACCGCCCCGCCACCACCGGACACCAGCGCCGCTGCCACCGCGGGCACCACGCCCCGACGTTCCAGCCGCGCCCGCAGCACCCCCTTGGCCCGGTCCAGGCGCCGGCGCAGGGTACGCGGGTCGCGCCCCAACTCGGCCGCGGCCTGCTCCTGCGTGTACCCCTGAAGCAGGCACAACACCACCGGCCCGCGCAACTCTTCCGGCAACCGCGTCAACTCCTCGTCGAGCGCCCGGATCTGATCTTCCAGGTCGGCCGCTCGGTTTTCCCAAGCGATGGGCCGTTCCTCTCCGGCCGCTTGTTCGTGCCGCAACCGGCGTGCGGCCATGCGCCGCATCTGTCGCGCGACCCGCCCGGCGACGCCGGCCAACCACCCGCCCAGGGCGCCGGCCGCCCGCGCCGCTCGCAGACGAGTCGCGAGCACCAAGAAGGTGGACTGGAACGCGTCGTCGGCGTCGGCCGGGCCGACCAACCGCCGGCAGATCCGGTACACCACCGGGCCGTGCCGCCGGACCAGTTCGGCGAACGCCGCTTCGTCGCGCGATCGGCCGAAGCGGTCGAGCAGTTCGGCGTCGGTCACCGGTGTGCCGGCCCGGCGGAGGAGCGTGAGGAGTGTGGCCATCCGTGACCCTTCATCGGGGGTGCGGTCGTTCCTGGTGAGATGTAATGTCCGGCCGCCGCGCCGGGCGGACAAGTTTTTTCCGCGTGGCCTCCTGAACTGTCTGGTCGGGAGCTTGGTTGTGGCTTCCATCGCCGGGCGCGAACTGGTACCCTCGTCCGTACCCGCCTGACGAGGTTCTTGTTATGCGCTTCTCCTACCTCGCGCCCATTCTGCTCGTCGCGACACACGCCCCCGCGTTTGGACAGTCGCAGAAAGAGGCGGTCGATTCTGATCACGCCGCGAAAATGGTGAAGGGCACCGAGCTGTTCAAGGCGAGCGTTCGCAATGTGCTCCAGGCCAAATGTGTGAAGTGCCACAGCGGTGAACGAGTCGAGGGCGAACTCGATATCAACACCCGCGAGTCCCTCCTGAAGGGCGGCGCACGCGGCCCAGGGGTCGTCAGCGGCGATCACAAGAAGAGCCTGCTGTACCAACTCTCGGCTCACCTCAAAGAGCCGCACATGCCGGAGAACGGGCGCAAGCTCCCGGACGCCGATCTCCAAAAGATTGCCGAGTGGATCGACCTTGGCGCGCCATACGACAAGCCGTTCGTCGCGGTGGACGAGACCGCGTGGACGAGGAAAACCGTTGCAGCCGCGGATAAGAAGCATTGGGCGTATCAGCCACTCGCTCGGGATATCCGCAACCCGAAACCCGATACCCGGAACCCGATCGACGGCTTCCTGCTCGACACGTTGGAGAAGGCCGGGCTCACGCCTAACCCGGCAGCGGACCGGCGCACGCTCATTCGTCGCGCGTACCTGGGACTGGTCGGGTTGCCCCCGACGCCCGAACAGGTCGATGCTTTCCTGAAAGACAACTCGCCGCGGGCTTACGAGAAGGTCGTCGATTCGCTTCTCGTGTCCCCCCACTTCGGTGAAAAGCAGGCGCGCCACTGGCTGGACCTCGTGCGGTTCGCCGAGAGCCACGGGTTCGAGCACGACTACGACCGCCCCACCGCCTATCACTACCGCGACTTCGTCATCAAGGCGCTCAACTCCGACCTGCCGTTCGACACCTTTACGAAGTGGCAACTCGCGGGCGACGAGGTCGCGCCGAACGATCCGCTCGCGCTGATGGCCACGGGCTACCTCGCGGCGGGCGTCCACAGCACGCAGATCACCAAGAACGAGGCCGAGAAGCACCGGTACGACGAACTCGACGACATCCTCGGCAACATCGGGACGACGTTCCTGGGGCTCACCACCGGGTGCGCGCGGTGCCACGACCACAAGTACGATGCGATCCCGGCGCGCGACTACTACCGGATGCTGTCGGCGTTTACCACGGTCGTCCGAACCGAGGTAGAACTCGACCTCGAACCCGAGAAGTACGCGAGCCAGAAGAAGGCGTTCGACGCCGCACACAAGCGGTTCACGGACGCTCTGGAGCAGTTCGAACGGGAACAACTGCCGACCCGCTTCGCGACGTGGGAAAAAGAGCAGAGCGGGAAGATGCTTTCCGCGGCGAGCTGGCTGCTGCCACGCATCGGGGCCAGTAAGTCGGCGGGTGGTGCCGCCATCACCGCTCAGCCCGACGGGAGCGTGCTGCTGTCGGGAAAGAACCCGACCACCGAAACGCTTACCTTCGAGCTGTTCACCGACCTGCAAGGCATCAAAGCCCTGCGGTTGGAGGCGTTGACGCACTCCGGACTTGTGAAGAACGGACCGGGCCGGGCCACCAACGGCAATTTCGCGCTGTCCGACCTGCGGGTGCTTGCGGAACCCGTTGAGCAGAAGGAGCCACGACCGCCGGTCCGGGTGAAGTTGATCGACCCGCGGGCCACGTTCGAGCAAAAGGGGCTCCCGGTGGCCGCGGCGGTTGACGACAACGCAACGAGCGCGTGGGCGGTGGACCCGCAGTTCGGGAAGGACCATGCGGCGGCGTTCACGTTCGAGAAGCCGGTGGGCTTCACGGGCGGTACCAAGCTTACCGTGACGCTGTCGTTCAACAACAACACCGGGCACGGGATCGGCCGACCGCGGTTCGCGGTCAGCGCGAGTGAGAAACCGGACCTGACCGCTCCCGCAACGAGCGAACTCGTTCAAGCCGCTTTGGCTCGCCCCGCGGGTGCGCGCACCCCGGAGCAAACGGCCGCACTCTTGAAGTGGTATGCCCCGCAAGATGCCGAGTACCGGAAGCTTCAGAAGGCCGAGCGGGATCACCTTGCGACCGCTCCGAGGCCGAACAAGGTGAAGGCGCTGGTTGCGAGCGAGAGACTCCCGGCGGTCAAGCTGCACACGCAAGCCGAAGCCGAGTTCCTGAAGGAAACGCACTTCCTCCGCCGCGGCGACCCAACACAGAAGAACGGCGTTGCGCAGGTGTCGTTCCTGCAAACCCTGATGCCCGACGCCGAAGCGCAAACCAAGTGGGTGAAGCCGGCCCCGGCGGGAGCACGCCTCAGCTACCAACGGACGGCGTTCGCCAACTGGCTCACCGACACGGAGAGCGGCGCCGGGAACCTGCTCGCACGGGTCGTCGTGAATCGGCTGTGGGCGCAGCACTTCGGGCGCGGGCTGGTGGCAACGGTGAGCGACTTCGGGGTGCGCGGTGACGCGCCTTCTCATCCCGAACTGCTCGATTACTTGGCGTCCGAGTTGGTCCGCGGCGGTTGGAAGCTGAAGCCGATTCACAAGCTGATCGTGACCAGCGCCGCGTACCAGCAGAGTTCGGTTCGCGATGAGGCGAAGGTGAAGCTCGACCCCGAGAACAAGCTGGTGTGGCGGCAGCCGGTGCGGCGGCTCCAGGCGGAGGTGATCCGCGACAGCATTCTGGCGGCGGGCGGGCGGCTCAACACCACCATGTACGGCCCGGGCACACTGAGCGAGGAGAGCACTCGGCGCAGCGTTTACTTCACGATGAAGCGGAGCAAGCTGATCCCGGCGCTGGTCGTGTTCGACGCCCCGGACGGCACCGTCGGCGTCGGCGACCGCCCGAACACGACCGTCGCGCCGCAGTCGCTCCACCTGATGAACAACCCGCACGTCCGCGCCGCGGCCTACGGGCTCGCGGTGCGTGCCGCCAACGGCGGCAAGGCAAGTGACCCGGATAGCATCGCCAATGCCTATCAGATCGCGCTGTGCCGCGCCCCCACCAAAGACGAACTGACGGACGGTATCGCGTTCTTGAAGGGCGCGACCGGTGCCGACCGCGAAGCGAAACTCGCCGACCTGTGCCAGGTGTTGTTCTGCCTGAACGAGTTCCTCTACGTGGAGTGACGGTTGAGCGACCCGGCAGCCGAATTCGACGGCCCTTGGAAAGAGGCCCTGGAACAGTACTTCCAGCCGTTCGCCGAACTGCTGTTCCCGGAGGTGGCCCGTGAGATCGACTGGGCGCGACCGATCGAGTTCCTTGACAAGGAACTTCAGCAACTCGCTCCCGACGCCGCAACCGGGCGCGGGACCGTGGACAAGCTCGCCCGGGTGTTCACTGCGCAGGGGCGTGAGGAGTGGGTGCTCGTTCATGTTGAAGTGCAGAGCCAGCAGGACGCGGACCTGTCGCAGCGCATGTATCGCTACAACCACCGGTTAGAGGACAAGTACGGTAAAATGCCGGTGAGCGTTGCCGTACTCGGCGATGCCAGTCGCTCGTGGCGCCCGATTGAATTCACCGCCGGACGCTGGGGCTGCGAGGTGCGGTTCACGTTCCCGGTCGCGAAGGTCATGGACTGGCGGGGCCGCGAGGAAGAGCTGGAGCAATCCCCGAACCCGTTCGCCCCGTTTGCGTTGGCGCATCTGAAAACGATCGAAACGAACAACAGCCCGGCGGACCGGCTAGCATGGAAGCTGCGGGTCGTGAAAGGGCTGTACGACCGCGGAACCGGTCCCGCGGAGATCGTTCGCCTGTTCCGGCTCGTCGACTGGATGATGTCGCTGCCCGCACCACAGGTCGCTCAATTCGATGCCGACCTCGACCGGTTCGAGAAGGAGAAACAGATGCCGGTGATCACCCCCCGCGAACAACGGCTGTTGGACGCAGGCACCGCCAAAGGGCTGCGCAACGGGATCGAGGCCGTTCTCGACCTGCGATTCCACGCGGACGGCACCTCGCTGATGCCGCGCGTCCAACAGATTACCGACGCTGAGACCCTGGAGCAACTCCTCCAGGCGGCCAAGTCCGCCCCCGACCTCGACGCGCTCCGCGCCCTGCTCCCGCCCGAACCACAGGCCTGACCCCGTCACCCGAGAGCCCGCCATGCACACGCTCCCTCGCCTGTTCGCCTCGCCCGATGCTGCCTACCGCACCCGGCGCGAGTTCCTCACCCGAGCCGGGTGCGGGTTCGGGATGCTCGCTTTGGCCGACCTCCTCCGCGCCGAGGAGAAGCGGGCCGAAGACCCGCTCGCGCCCCGGAAGCCGCACTTCGAGGGGAAGACGAAGGCCGTCATCTGGCTGTTCATGAACGGCGGCCCGAGTCACGTTGACACGTGGGACTACAAGCCCGAACTCGAAAAGCGCGACGGGCAGGAGCTGAAGGGCTTCGACCCCAACACCGGGTTCTTCAACGGTCAAGTCGGGCCGCTGATGAAGTCGCCGTTCAAGTTCGCCAAACACGGGCAGTGCGGGAAAATGGTCAGCGACCTGTTCCCACATATGGCGAAGCACGTCGACAAGATGGCGTTCATCCACTCGCTGTGGAGCGACTCGAACAACCACTCGCCGGCGCTGTTCAAGATGAACACCGGGATGGCCCGGATGGGGCACCCGTGCGTCGGGTCGTGGGTCACCTACGGACTGGGGAGCGAGAGCCGCAGCCTTCCGGCGTTCTGCGTGATGTACGACACACTGGGGCGCGGCATCCCGAAGGGGCACGCGCTGAACTGGGGCGCGGGCTTCTTGCCCACCGTGTTCCAGGGCACCGCGTTCAAGCCGCAGGGCGAGCCGATCGACAACCTCAGCCGCCCCAAAGACGTGACCGAGGAGCGGCAACGGAACCAGCTCGACCTGCTCGCCCGGCTGAACCAGAAGGGCGCCGAGAAGCACCCCGGCGAGCCCGACTGGGCCGCCCGCGTCGAGTCCTATGAACTCGCGTACCGGATGCAGATGGCCGCGCCCGAGGTGCTCGACCTCTCGAAAGAGACCGCCGAAACGAAGCGGCTGTACGGCCTCGACAACCCGAAAGCAACGCACTTCGCCAAGCAGTGCCTCACGGCCCGGCGCCTGGTGGAGAAGGGCGTGCGGTTCGTGCAGATCTACTCCGGCGGGATGGAAAACGACCTGTCGTGGGACGGGCACAACAACATCGCGAAGAACCACGGCGGGTTCGCGCAGGAGACCGACCAGCCGATCGCCGCGCTGCTCGAAGACCTCCAGCGCCGGGGGCTGCTGGAGAGCACGCTCGTCATCTGGGGCGGCGAGTTCGGGCGCCTACCGATCGTGCAGAAGGGGAACGCGGGCCGCGACCACAACCCGCACGCGATCACCTTCTGGCTCGCCGGCGGCGGTGCGAAGGGGGGCGTCAGCTACGGGGCGACGGACGAGATCGGCTTCAAGGCCGCCGAGAACCGCGTGAGCATCAACGATTTCCACGCCACTGTGCTGCACATGCTGGGGCTCGACCACAAGAAGCTGACGTACCGGCACAACGGCCGCGACTTCCGGCTGACGGACGTGGCCGGAACGGTGGTGAAAGACATCCTGGCGTGAAGTCAGAAGGAGAACGGCCGCGAGAGTGAAGGCCGAAGAGTATTGGCCGCAAAAAGCACAAAGGACACAAAAGAAGACAGCAGACAAGTAAGTTATTTTGAATGACTCGTTGCTTTTCTTGTGCTTATTTGTTTGTGTTTGCGGTGGTCGGGTCTACGCGGGGGGCAAACAGGTAGTACAGAACCGGGACGACGAAAAGCGTCAGTACAGTCGAACTGCACAAGCCCCAGACGATGACCGTGGCCAGCGGCCGCTGCACGTCTGAACCTAACCCGGTCGCAAGGGACGCGGGCAACAGGCCCAGGATCGCGACCAGCGACGCCAAGAGTATCGGTCGCAAACAATCCTGCGCGCCCTGGACGAGGGCCGCCCGCAGTTCCACACCGTCTTGTCGCAGGGCGGTCACCGCGCGGACGAGCAGCACGCCGTTCATGATTGACACGCCGAACAGGGCCGCGAACCCGACGCCCGTCGAGACGTTCATGTTCATCCCGCGCACCCACAGGGCCAGAACCCCGCCCAGGAACGCGAACGGCACCGACAGCAGCAGCACGAGCGCCGCGCGGAACGATCCGAACGTGATCATCAAGAGAGCGAAGATCAGCCCGACCGTGATGGGGATCACCAACAGGAAGTGCGCCCGGGCGCGTTCCAGGTTCGCGTACATGCCGAGCCAGCCGACCTTATACCCCGGAGGAACCGATGACGCAACCGCCCCGTCGAACGCGGCCTGAGCGTCTTTCACGAACCCGCCCTGGTCGCGGCCCACGATGTCGCACCGGACGGTCATCCGGCGGCGGCCGTTCTCGCGGGCGATGAGCGTCTGGCCGTCGGCCACTTCGATGTGCGCCACCGACGAGAGCAGCACGGCTTGCCCGTCGGCCGTGTACACGGGCAACCGGCCCACCGCCTGCGGCGACGCGGCCGTCGCGCGGTCGACCTTCGTCACGATGTCGAACCGGCGCTCGCCTTCGTACAGGGCCGCCACCGGTTCCCCGCCCAGCGCGGTGTTAATCATCTTCGCCACGTCCTCCATGCGGACGTTGTAGCGCGCACAGAGGCGGCGGTCCGGGGTGATTACCAGTTGTGGTTGCGGGCCTTCCTGCTCGACGTTGACGTCCTGTGCGCCCGGGACCGCCTTCAGGACGTCGACAGTTCGCCGGCTCAGGTCGAGCAACACGTCCGAATCCGGGCCGGAGAACTCGACCGCCAGGTTCGCGCTGGTGCCGTTGGTGTCCTCGGTCACGCTGTCGATGATCGGCTGAGTGAAGTTGAAGCGAGTCGTCGGGAACTCGGACCGGAGGCGCTTGCCCAGGGCCGCGACCAGTTCCTGTTTCGACGCGTACTGCTTCCACTGCGCCCGGGGCTTCGGCCCGATCATGATCTCCATGCGGCTCGGCGGGAACGGGTCGGTGCCCGAGTCGTTGCGCCCGGACTGCACCGAGATGAACCTCACGTCCTCGAACTCCAGCGCGACCTCGCGCACCCGCCGGCCGTACTCGTGGGTCTGCTCGATCGACGTCCCCTCCGGGAAGTTGGCCCGGACCCACACGACGCCCTCGTCCATGTACGGGAGGAACTCGATACCGATCGTCGGCACCACCCGGGCGCACACCACCGCGAGGGCGCACACCACCGCCGCGAGGGCCAGCCACCGGCCCGCGAGCACCCCCCGCAGGACGACCCCGTAGGCCGGCCGGGCGAGCTTGAGAGCCGGGTTCTCCCACTCGGAGTAGCCGTTGCGGAACAGGATCAACGCCAGCACCGGCACCACGAACAGTGAGAACAAAAGCGCCCCCCCGAGGGCGTACACCATCGTCAGCGCCATCGGCCGGAACAGCAGCCCCTCGATGCTCGTGAGCGACAAGAGCGGGAGGTACGCGACCACGATCATCAGGACCGAGAAGAACACCGGCCGTTCCATTTCGCGCGCCGCTCCCAGGACCACCCGGAACACGTCCGGCCTCGGAGCCTTGTGGGTCTCCTCTCCCAACCGCCGGGCGATGTGCTCGGCCATGATGATCGACCCGTCGACGATGATCCCGAAGTCGATCGCGCCGATCGAGAGCAACCCGATGGGGATACCGGTCAGGTACATGACGCCGAGCGCGAACAGCAGCGAGAACGGGACCGTCGCCGCGACCAGGAGGGCCGTTGCGGGCCGCCCGAGGAACAGCAGCAGCACCAGCACGATGAGGGTGATTCCGAGGAACACGCTGTGCGAGACGGTGTCCAGGGTCGCGTCCACCAGGTGCTGCCGGTCGTAGAACGGGGCCACTTTCACGCCCGGCGGCAGCTCCGCCTCGTTCAACTCTTTAACGGCCTTCTGGACCTCGCCGAGCACCCTCGAAGGGTTCTCCCCTCGACGCATCAGACAAATACCCTCGACCCCTTCCCCCTCGCGGTCCTTCGCGTACATGCCCGAGGGCGGCGGGGCGTCGAGGCCCACCGTCGCCAGGTCCTTGACGTAGATCGGCACCCCGCCCACCGACTTCACGAACACGCTCTCGAGTTGCGCCACCGTTTGAAGCGCGCCGCTGCCGCGGATCACGAACGACATGCTCCCCCGCGCCAGCACGCTCCCGCCGGCCGCCGTATTGTTGGACCGCACGGCGTCGGTCACGTCGGTGATGGTCAGGCCGTAGCGGTCCAGTTGGGCCGGGCGGAACGTCACCGTGAACTGCTTCAACCGCCCGCCGAAGTTCGACACCTCCGCGACCCCCGGGGCCCGCAGCAACCGGGGGATCACGACCCAATCGTTCAGCTCCCGGAGCCGCATCAGGTCCTGCGTGCCGTCGCCCTTGAGTTCGTAGCGGTAGATTTCGCCGTAGGCGGTCGCGAGCGGTCCCAGGTCCGACTTGGCCGCGTCCGGCAGCGGCAGCGCGGTGAGCTTCTCCTGGACGCGCTGCCGCGCCCAGTACCCGTCGGTCCCTTCCTCGAACACCAGTTGCACGACCGACAAGCCGAAGATGGTGCGGGACCGGATCACCTCGACCTTGGGCACGTTCCGCATGCCGATCTCGATGGGCACGGTGACCTGGCGCTCGACCTCTTCGGGCGCGCGGCCGGGGTACGTGGTGATGATCTGCACCATCTGCGACGAGATGTCCGGGTAGGCGTCCACGGGCTGCTGGCGGAACGCGTAAACCCCGAACGCGGCCACCGCGGCGGCCAGAGCCAGAACCGCCCAGCGGGCGTTCATCGCGGCTTCAATCAGGTACAAGATCACGGGCCACCCCCGTTGACCGTGGCGACCGCTTTCGCGATGACCGGCTTGAGCAGGATCGACCCCTGCCCCAACACGCGGTCGCCCGCGTTCAGCCCCCTTAGAACTTCGACCCGGCTGCCCCGCAGCTCGCCCACTTCGACCTGCGTCACCCGCCAGGCGCCGGCGGCCGGCGCGGCGACGAGCATGTAATCGGCGCGGCCCACATGCACGACCCCTTCCCCCGGCGCCAGGAGCGCGTCGCGGGCGTCGGTCCCGAGCCCGATCTCCGCGAACATGCCCGGCCGCAGTTGGTCCCTGAAGTCGTCCACGGTGAACAGCACCCGCAGCGAACGGCGGTCCCGGGCGAGCACCGGCGCGATGCTCTTCACGCGCCCGATGAACACCTGCTCGGGGACGCCAAAGAACCGTGCCTCGCACCCGTCCCCGACATTCACGCGCCCGAGAAACCCCTCCGGCACGTCGGCCATCACGAGGTCCACATCGGAGGTGACGGAACCGAGCAGCGATGGGTCCAGGCCGGCTTGCTGGAGCTGCCGGGCGGTCGCGCGTTCGGCGCGATCGGCGATGCGGATCGCCGTCTCCGCTTCGTAGATTTCTTTCTGCTCCTGGATCTCGTACTGGCGGAGCGTGGCCGCTTCAATGGCGAGCTGCTTCTTGGTCTCCGTCCCGCCCGCTTCCAGCCGGCGCGTGGTGGCGACGATCTCGCGCTGCGCGGCCGTCCGGGCGACGGCCGCCTCCCGCACCCGGAGCAGTTGCGTCGAGGCGAACGCGATGTCGGCCTTCGCCTTTTGCCAGTCGGTGTAGGTCGTCAGCACTTCGGCGGAGTTGAACTGCCAGTAATCACTCGGCCGCTGGAGCCACCGGCGCAGGGACGCCCACCCGCCCTTGTTACCGTTATCCCCCTTGCCGGGCCGCAGGCTCGCGACGACCGTGCCCGTAACGGTCAGTCCGGGCGCGGTGACCCGAGTGGGGTGAATTTCGGCGGTCTGGAGTTTGGCGGCCAGTGGCGTGTCGGGTGCAACCCGGATGAGCCACGGCCCCGCGAGCGTCACCGGTTCGTCGCCGGTGCCGCGGTCGTCGGGCGGCTCTTCCGGCTTCGGTGCCGGCGCGTTCAGGAGGTACACCAGCACCCCGACCGTGGCCGCGAGCGCGACGACGAACTGCCCGCCCGACCAGACCGCGGCCGCCCACGCGCGTCGCGTGGGCGGTGGGGACGATGGCGGCGGGGGCGTTAGGGGCGCCGGCGCGGGAAGGGGCGGGGGATCAGCCGGTGGCGGCGGGGGCGATTGGTTCATCGTGTTGTCTGTTGGCCGATGGCGGAGCGGTAGCGGTAAACGGCGCGCCAATACGCGGCCCGACTCGTGACGTAGGCTCGATAGGTGTCTCGGAAGTTCCGCTCGGCGTCGAGCAGGTCCACGAGCGGCCGGCCTCCGGCTTGGTACGCGGTCGTGATGGCGTCTAGCACTTCGCGGGCCAATTTGAGCTGATCGGCCGCAATGTCCTCGGCCGTAGCCCGGGCCGCGCGGTACTCGCGTGCGGCCGTTTCAACCTCGGCACGCACCGCGACCACCGAGGCCTGGTACTGGAACGCGTTTTGGGACACAACCGAGATGGCCTTGGCGCGGTTCCCCTGGTTCCGGTCGAACACGGGGAGTGTGATCGTCGCGGCGGCCGTCCACGAGTCCGCGTCCGGGAACCCGATGGCCTTCCGCTGGTACTGGCGCGTGTAACCGACCATCGGGGACACTTCCGGGTACGCTTTACGCTCCTCGGCGGTAACGCTCGCACGAGCCTGGACCGCCTTCCACCGGAGGGCGTTCAGGTCCGGACGGTTCTTGAGGGCCACTTCGAACCCGTCCTCCGGCGGGGGCAACAGCGCATTGAGCGGGGCGTCGAGCGAGCCGGCCACATCGAACGCGGGGTCCGCGTCGGTCCGGCCGAGCAGCGCCCGGAGCTTGGCTTTCGCGCTCACCACGCTCGTCTCGGCGTCGCGCACGAGCCGGCGTGATTGCGCGAGATCGAGGCGCAGGCGGTTGAGCTCCACCCGCGTCTTCCCGCCGGCTTCAACCGCCCTGTCCAGCGCGGCCTCGACCTTCTCCAAGTTGGCCACGTCCTGGCGGGCCAGTGCGAGCAGGGCGTGGGCTTCGAGAAGGTCGTAGTACCCGGTGGCGGCTTCTGCGACCCGCTGCCGAACGGTGTCCTCGAAGTCGGCCTCCGACACCTTCACTCCGTGAGCCGCAACGGCCATGTTCGCGGCCCGCTTCCCGAACAAGTACCAGTCGATCGGGTAGGTGATTTGCGCATCCTGCTGGGGCGGCCCACCTTGCCTGTCGACCGTAAATGGGCGCGTGAGGGGGAGCAACTGACCGTCGGTGAAGAGCGACGGGTTGGGTCGCAACGAGGCGGTCAGGGCGTCCGCATTGGCTTGGTTGATCGACTCGAACCCGGCCCGCAGTTTCGCGTCATTGAGGAGCATCGCGTTTATGATTTGATCCAGATTCGCTCGGACAGGCTCCTCATCCGGGCTCGAAGGAAGTTGCTTCGGCGGCGGCAACGGCTTCGCGGGCGTCGCACGGAAACCGGCCTGCTCGATCTCTACCGTGTCCCGACTGCGGGAAGGCGGTTGGCCGGACCGAGCGAGCGTTGAACTCGGCTCGCGTGACGGGGCTTGCGCGCCACCCAAAGTTCGACGGGCGGACACGACCGGCGCAGGACCGCTATTGGTCTCGTCGTGATTCCGCGAGGGAATTGCACACCCCGAGAGAGTGGTCGCAATTGCCCAGCCAATCACTGTGGTTGGCAACATGCGCACTCGCCCGCCCATTTGCACTCCCGATGAATCTGCGCAACTGGGCCGTTCCGCTCAAACGGCCCGCGCATCATCGGCACAGCCGCCACATCAGGATGAATTTTTTGCGGATCGACTCTCCGCGTGCAAAAGAGGTTGATCGCCGCGCGCTCGCGGTGATCGAACGGTGACCAGTGCTGTCGCCGAAACCATACGGCACTCCCACGGCTCCAGACGAGGCGACCACGTAATCGTGTTGCACCCGGTGGGGCTCGACCACAAGAAGCTGACGAAGCGTTGGCCGCTGAAACGAAGCCACGAGGCCGAAGCAGAGTAGCCACAAAAGGGCACAACGGAAGACGGAAGAGCAGTTCGGGACTGCTCTTCCGTCTTCCGTTGTGCCCTCTGTGCTCTTTTGCGGCTACTCCGCTTACTTCTTGGCTGTGATCAGGTTGGCCGCGAGTGCCTTTTCCGTCGGCTCGCGGATGTCCCACACCAATCCGACGGCGCCCAGCGCGCGGATGATGTAGTAGCTCACATCGACCTCCCACCACTTGAACCCCTGGCGGGCACAGCTCTGGTAGTGGTGGTGGTTGTTGTGCCAGCCCTCGCCCATCGTCAGGATCGCGGCCCACCAGCAGTTCTTGCTCTGGTCCGTCGTTTCGTACCGGCGGGTGCCGAACAGGTGGCACGCCGAGTTCACCAGGAACGTGGCGTGGTACAGGCACACCGTGCCCACCAGGAAACTCCACACCACCCCGCTCCACCCGGCCAGCAGGTAGCACAGCGCCGCGAGCGACAGCCCCGGCACCCAGGTGAAGGAGGAGTCCAGGACGCGCAACTCGGGGAACCGGGCGAAGTCCTTCATCTCCGGGGCGTTGGTGTACCGGCCCGAGATCACCCAGCCGATGTGAGCCCACCACACCGTCCGGACGATCGGCGAGTGCGGGTCGTCCTCTTGGTCGGAGTGCTTGTGGTGGTGGCGGTGGTGCCCGGCCCACCACAGCGGCCCCTTCTGCATCGCGGCGCAGCCGATCCACGCGAGCACGAACTGGAACCAGCGGCTCGTTTTGTACGCGCGGTGGGCGAAGTACCGGTGGTACACCCCGGTGATGCCGAACATCCGCAGGACGTAGAACAGCAGCCCCAACCCCGCCGCCTCCCAGGTGAACGGCACGAAGAACGGCGCCACCACCGCCGCGACGTGCAGCAGGATGAACGGAACGGTCCGCACGCGCGCGTACCAGCCCATTGCCGGCTCGGGCAGCTTGAGCGCGGGTAACTGCGGCAGTTCGGGAACGGGGATGACGGGCAGTACGCCCGATTTCGGTGCGGTGGCAGGAATAGCGGCGGCTCCGATGCACGTGCGCGTGAGGTACGGGCGTCCCGGATAAAATTAGGACCCTCAGGTCGCTAATGCTCGCACGAAATCCGAAATCCCGCAAGCCGTGTCCTTCGCGTTCGCCGCTTCGGGCTGTCCGTCGCGTGTCACGTAACTCCACCGTTTCCGCTCCGCACGCCAAAGGGAATCGCCAACTACTTCCGGCTGATGGCAAGCGGCCCCTGGCCCGCGCTCAATGTGCGCCAAACACTGCTGATACCAGCTCTTCGAGTGCCCTTTCGTGATTGGCACTTCCGGAAGTCCGAGTTCCGCGGCGTTGTGGTCGAGCAGGGGGCGCGTCATCAGGTGGTCGTCCGAGAGGCGAGGTCACTCGCTGACGATGGAGGATGACATAAATGCCATTCGGGAAAGGTCTTGAGCCGAAATTTATGACAAAAGCCGAGTGGGATTTAAATGTCACCGTCGGGATTTCGGGGCGGGTCTTCAGTGGTAGCGGCCACCCAGCGAATGGCCAGTTCGTGGCCAGCAGATTGGTAGCGGGTGTCCCGTCGGTGCCCCATCGGCGGTACCTGCTCGGCGCTGTAACGCTCGTTACAGTACCGCACCGGGAGAGGGCCGCACGAGCGCCGCGCTAACCCCGCTCGGCCCGGCGCTGTAACCCCCGTTACAGTACCGCCCAGGGCGAGGTGGAGTTGGTCCCGCCCGAACGCGGTTCGGGCACCGCTTGCCGGGTAGACGACGCCGCCAAAGCGAGTGCCACACAGTTGCCGTTCTCTGTGCAGTTCGCCCCTACTCGCTGACAGCCCTGTACCGTGTGCCATCTGGCAGCGTAACCCGACACCGGCTGATGGCAGGCGCCAGGGGCGGTGCCGCCGCTGCCAGACTTCGGGGTCAAGCCCGCGCAGGATATTGCCGGGTCTGGTGCCGCGCCGGGTTAATCGGTTCTTACGAGTTACCAGAACCGCCACCACGCCTTCCTGCCCTTGCTCACCCACAGCGACGCATCGAGCACCTGGGCGACGGACGGGTCAGCAGGGCCGTGGATCAATCCGAACCGTGCCGCCGTCAGCCGCATGGCGAACGCCGCTGCGTGGTCCGCTCGACCGCCGAAGGGCCGGAGTTGCTCCGCGAGCCACGCCTCCGCCCTGGTCGCATCCCGGTTGAATCCGTCGGGAGCACCGACATCCCCGAGCGGCACCGCCCCGTCCTCTGTCGGCCGCGCGGGGGAGGCCAACCCCAACTCCCACATGCACAGATCGATGTGCCCGAGAAACGCCGGGCTGTCGGCCGGGACCAGCGATCGTCCGTAGTGGCAGACGAACAGGCAGAACACCGGCGCGTGCATGTCTCCAAAGATGGTTGCAGCGGTCTTCCAGCCCTCGAGCCGCACATCAGGCCGGGGCGAATCCATCGCCTTGGCGTAGGCTCCGCTGAACCAATCGCGCCAGCCCTCGTGCGGTTGGTAGTGCCGCAGCAGGATATCGAGCGACAAGTCCGGGTTAACCCCTGCCATCACAGAAGCCCTCCGGTTGCCGAATCAGTAGTGCTAAATTGGTTTTAATATCAATCTTTAATTCTGTAGCCGGCATCAGTCAACGAATTTCAATTCTGGCAGAGCGTCCCAGCGGAGGATCTCGTAGGGGCAAGAGTTGTGGCGAAATCTCACGTGCATCGTTCCGCGTTGAATCGCACGTGATTTCGTGCCCCGAAGCTCTCACTCCGTCGGCACGTTCCGCGGGCCAACTCCCCAAAATGAAATTCGTTGTCAAGCCGTGACCGGATATGCCAAGGAATTAACTTGGCGCACTTGGTAAAACTAAGTAATAGTATGTTCGCGTTCCACTCATTCGCGCCGGCGGTTTCAGAAAGAGAACTCCGATGGAGCGTCCGAATCGTACCCGCGCCGCGTTTACGCTGATCGAGTTGCTGGTGGTGATCGCGATCATTGCGGTTCTCATCGGGCTCCTGCTGCCGGCGGTGCAGAAGGGGCGCGAGGCCCCCGCCCGGATGAGTAGCCAGAACAATCTAAACGCCTCGGCCACGTCCTGGCGCGGCCACCGGGGCGGGTCGTGGATCTGGGCCAACGCATCGGTCAACGGGTTCACCGCCGGTCTCGCCCCGAACAGCCCGGAGCCCGACTCGACCGCGCGCAGCAACTTCAGTGGCGGCGTCAACGTGTGCCTCGGCGACGGCAGCGTGCGGTTCGTGCGCGACGCGATCGCGCTCACCACTTGGCGGGCGCTCGCGACGCGCGCCGGCGGCGAAGTGGCCGGCGGCAACGACTTCTAACTCACCTCGGTCGGAGAACGTCCCATGTTTCCGCTGTTACTGCTCGCGGGTTGCGCCGGTGCCGACCCGACCCCGCCCGCCGACACGTGGCGGGGCTTCCGCAACGACGGGTCCAGTTGCACGACCGCCCGCGACCTGCCCCTGACCTGGGGGCCGAACGAGAACGTGGCGTGGCGCGCCGCGCTGCCGGGGTACGGGCAGTCGTCGCCGGTGGTGTGGAAGGGCCGCGTGTTCGTGACCGCCGTTGAGGGGCCGGAGAAGGAGAAGTTGCTGGTCGTCGCGGTGGACGCGCGGACCGGCGCGGTGGCCTGGAAGAAGGAGTTCGCGGCCTCCCAGAAGGGGAAGAACAACCCGATGATGAGCCGTGCCGGCTCCACCCCGGTGGCGGACGCCGAGGGCGTCTACTGCCTGTTCGAGAGCGGCGACCTGCTCGCGCTCACGCACGACGGCGGCACGCTGTGGCACCGGTCGCTCGCGAAGGAGTACGGCGAGATCAAGAACAACCACGGGTTGGGCAGTTCGCTCGCCCAGGCCGGGCGCGCGGTGTTCGTGCAGGTCGATCACGCCGGCCCGTCGTACCTGCTCGCGGTGTGCAAGGCCGACGGCAAGGAGCTGTGGAAAACGGAGCGGCCCGGGCGCACGTCGTGGACCTCGCCGGTCGTCACCACGTTCAACAACAAGGCCGCGGTTCTCGCCAGCGGGGGCGGCACGCTCACCGCCTACGACGCGGCGACCGGCAAGGAGTTGGCCGCGCTCGACGGCCTCACCGGGAACACCATCCCGTCGCCGACGGCCGCCGGCGATCTGATCGCGGTCGGCGCCGGCGAAAATCGCATGAAACCGGACCTCAAGGCGTCCGCCAAGTCGAACTGCCTGGTGCGGTTCGGCGCGCGGGACGGGAGGCCCGCGTTCGAGCCGGTTTGGAACGGCACGAAGGCGGTCAGCCACCACGCCAGCCCGGTCGTTCACCAGGGCCACGTGTACTTCGTCACCAAACTCGGGCTCGTCCACTGCCTCGACCTGAAGACCGGGGCGGAGCGGTACGCGGAGCGGCTCGACGACGAAACGTGGGCCACCCCGGTCGGGGCCGGGGACCGGGTCTACTTCTTCGGCAAGTCGGGCGTCACCACGGTGCTCAGGGCCGGCGGCGAGTTCGAGAAGCTGGCGGTCAACCGGCTGTGGTCGAAGGAGGACTACGCGGCGCGCCTGGACGCCGCGAAGAGGGCCGCGGCGGACGCGCTGCCGAAGCCGCCGGAGGGCAAGGGGCAGGGGGGCGGCCCGCCCGTGCCGAAGGCGGAACTCGAAGCGACCCGGTACTCGGCCGTGGGCGACGTGGTGTACGGCGTCGCGGCCGTGGACCGCGCGCTGTTCGTCCGCACCGGGACCGAACTCGTTTGCATCCGCCCGGCCAAGTGACACTTCCGAGAGGGGAACGAAAATGCGCTGCGCGCTGTGGTTCGTGCTGACGGCCGCACTCGGCGGGGCCGTCGCGGGAGGCGACGACAAGGCGCCCGCGAGGGCGAAGCCGCCGGCACCGATCGTCCGGCTGTTCGTTCAGGACATGAAGACGTGTTCGGTGAAGTGGGCCGACGTGCGGGTCGGTGCGGACCAGAAACTGGTGCTCGACCCGCTCGCCGATGTGGCCGGGTTCAAGAAGCTCGACCCGGCGAAGCAGAAGCTGGTCCAGATGCGCGAGTCCGGCAGCCTCGTGTGCGTCGGCGTCCGGGACGACGCCGACGGCGCGTTCGAGAGCGGGTGGGTGCTCATGCAGTCCGGCGTCGGGTACGCCGACCACGGGGACCACGGGCACTGGACGTACAAGACGGCGCCCGCGGTGATCGACAGCCGGCTCGACGCCAAGCAGGGGAACCCGGCCCACCTGTACCGCTACGACGGGTGGTTCTACCTCGCCAACGACAAGCTCAACGGGTACACCCGCATCGACCCCGAGGGGTACGCCACGAACGAAGCGCGGTCGCTGGGCAAGGGGAAGCCGCAGTTCGTGACCGGCGGGGGCGGGCACATCACCCTGGCGGTCGTCGACAACACGGTCGGGTACGCGTGCTGGATCGACGGCGGCGGGCCGAACAAGGGGCGCGTCGATGTGTCCCCGGTGGGCATCGGCGCGAGGCCCGAGCCGGCGTACTCGTTCGCGCTCCCGAGCGGCGGCATCCACGGGGCCGCCGCGTGCGCCGGGAAGGTGTTCTTCGCGCCGTCCGCGGGCGTCTGCTGGGCCGACGCCGACACCGGGCTCAAGCTCACGGGCGAGCGGGTGAAGGTGCGGCACATCGATCTCGGCACGGAGGGCGACAAGCCGCGCCGCACCGGGGCGTTCGTCACCCACGGGCACCACGTCCTGTTCGTCACCGGCAAGGAGGCGCCCAACTTGGCCGTGCTGGACGCCAAGAGCGCCGAGCCGAAGCCGGCGTTCCTCCCGCTCGCGGTCAAAAAGGGCACACACGCGGTTACGCCGGAGGTGGTCACGTCGGCGGACGGGAAGACCTACGCGCTGGTGTTCCACGACCGGGTGAAGGACAGCGACGCGGCCGACGCGCTGGAGGTCATCGCGCTCGACCCGAACGGGGACGGCGATTGCTCCGACATGAAGTCGGTGAAGGTGCTGGCGGTCGGGAGGAGCGCGGTCGAGGGGCACTTCGGGCACCACGACCTCGCGTTCGACGCGAACCGCAAGTACGGGTTCTTCACCAACCCCGGGGACGGCACGCTCTCGGTCCTGTCGCTCAAGACGCTCGACGTGGTCGCCACATTCACCGTCGGCGGCACCCCGACGGCGCTCGCCGCCCGCGGCGGTGAAGATCACGACGACTGACCCCCAACCCGCCCGAGACGAATCGCGGGCCTCGCTGATCGCGAATGGAGCGTGCTGGAGCACGCCGCTCAAAGTGGTCGCGGGCTGATCCCGAATGCCAACGGCGATGTCCGCATCTACGGGAACCCGGTCGGGGTGTGCCACCACCGGGCCGGGCACCTGCCGCAGCGCGGCGACATCGAGCGGTTCGTCCCGACCGGCCGGTGCGTCCACCTCGTGTAGTCCCGCGGACCCCAGACGCGGGGCCACGCGATCGTCACTGCGGCATTGCGGTTGTCATCAAAAACGCGAGTGCGATTGGTTGCCGCCGCGGTTGCCAATCGCACTCGCGCCGTGGTGTCCCGGTCCGCACACCTCGTTCCTGCTCGCGCTCGGATGGGCATTCACCGTACTCGCCCTGAACGCCGCGGCCGCGCCGGTCAGGGCCGCAAAACCGACAGCAGAACCATCAGCGCCAGCAGAAGCGCGGCGCACAGCACCGGAAGCTCCAGCAGCGGACTCGGGGGCTGGTCGCGAAAGCCGCTCATGGGACACGTTCCCGAGTGAAGGAAAGCCGATTGCCTTTGATGAGGTATAACAATATCATATTTGGTATCCGGAAGTAAATCTGGTCGATCCGAGTGGCTCGCCGGCAAGGTGGACGTTCATGACGACAGCTCCAGCGGCACTGCACACCCCGGTTTGGGATTACGCCGCGGTCGCCGCGTTCGACCGGAGCACGGAAGACGCCCTACTCATCGAACGGTCGCCGCTCCCGGAGGTCGCCGGCGCGATGCGCGCGGCCCGCGTCCACGACTGGCGCTCGAGCGTGAACGCCGCCGACATCAACGGTAAAGTCGCGGCGGGGCTGGCGGCGCTGGGCCTCGACTGCCCCCCGCTGGCGGCCGACATCGCGACCGTGGCCCGCAGCTTCCTGGCGCAGTTCGCCGCCCCCGCCGCGTCGCTGCGCATCGAAGTGGTGACCACGAGCACCTGCCCCAAGTTTCACTGCGACAACATCCGCGTCCGGGTGGTGGCGACGTACCACGGCCCGGGCACCGAGTACGTCGCCACCGCCGCGCCGGGCGACGTGCGCGCCGCGCCGACCGGCGCGCTGCTATTCCTGAAGGGCCACAAGCACCCGACCCACGCGGACGCAGTTCTTCACCGCTCGCCGACGGTGCCGGCCGGTGAGAAGCGGTTGTGCGTGGTGCTGGACATCTGACCCGAACGTGTGAGGCGAAGCCGTGAACCGGACCAGACGGGCGTTTCTGCGGGCGGCGGTCGTGTCGCCGGTGATCGCCGGCGCGTGGGTGGTGTGGGAGGCGGAAGCCGGGCGACTCAAGGTGCGGCAGAAGCCGGGCGCGTGCTGCGCGCCTGCCGGCGTCCCGAACCGCTCCTGCACCCACCTCGCGCCGCCGACCGCGAACCGGGGGGCGATGTGACGACCCGCCGCACTCGCACCGACCTGCGCCGCCGGGCGGTCGCGCTGCTCGACCAGCAGCTCTGGTGCTGGGGGCGGGATGTCGCGCGCCCGGAAGGCAACGTGCTCCTCGGGCTCGGGATGTGCCGCTACCGGTCGGCCGAACCGGGGCCGGACCGCACCGCGTACACCGGCCGCGTCGCTGGCGACGGGGTCGTGTGGCTGTGGGGTTTCGGACTGCTGTACTGCCTTCCCGACCTGGGTGGCGTGTTCCTGCGGCGGAGCGGGTTCGAGCCGCTGCTGCTCGACCGCCCGCCGGGGCGCCCGGTTCACCGCCCGGAACACGTCGGCCCGTGCGCGCGGCCGGTCACGGCGCGCCAGCGGGCGACGGCCGGCACACTGGTCCGGGCCGCGGCCGACTGGATCGCCGGGTACGAGCACTGGGTCGCCGAGACGTTTGGCGCCGCCTACCGCGAGGCGACGCTGGCCGCCCGCGACAAGGCGCCGGCGGTCCCGGCGCAGGACATGGCGAAGGCGTGGGGGCACCTAGCGAAGAAGGCGCTCCGCTTCGCCCCTCAAGCGCCGCCCGGCGGGGCGCGGGGAACGCTCCTCGCCAACGTGTGCCCTCTGATCCCCTCACCCCCGGCCCCGGCGCTTCCGCGGGAGCGCCGCGAAGTCGCCCGACAACAGAGGTACCGAACCGCATGACCACGATTCGCGAAGCGGGCCGGAGGCTGCCCGTCACCGTCTTGTCCGGCTTTCTCGGCGCGGGCAAGACGACGCTCCTCAACCACGTCCTCGCCAACCGCCAGGGGCTGAAGGTCGCGGTCATCGTCAACGACATGTCCGAGGTGAACGTCGATGCGGCGCTCGTCAAGGACGGGGCCGGCCTGTCGCGGACCGAGGAGAAGCTGGTCGAGATGCAGAACGGGTGCATCTGCTGCACGCTCCGCGAGGACCTGCTCAAGGAGGTGGGCAAACTGGCGGCGGACGGCCGGTTCGACTACCTGCTCATCGAATCGACCGGCGTCTCGGAGCCGCTCCCGGTGGCCGAGACGTTCACCTTCGCGGACGAAACCGGGGCGTCGCTCGGCGACGTGGCCCGGCTCGATACGATGGTCACGGTGGTGGACGCCCGCAACTTCCTCGACGACTTCCAGTCGCTGGACTCACTCACCGACCGCCGCCTGTCGCTCGGCGAAGAGGACGAGCGGGACGTGGTGAACCTGTTGGTCGATCAGGTCGAGTTCGCCGACGTGATCGTGGTGAACAAGATCGACGGCGTGCCGCGCGAGCGCCTCGACCAACTGTTCGCGATCCTCCGCCAGTTGAACGCGACGGCGAAGCTCGTCCCGGCGGCCTACGGCCGGATCGACCTGCGCGAGATTCTGGACACCAAGCGGTTCGACCTCGAGAAGGCGTCGGCCGCGCCGGGGTGGATGGCCGTGCTCCGCGGCGAGGAGCGGGCCGAAACGGCCGAGTACGGGATCACCAGCTTCGTGTACCGCGCGCGGGTGCCGTTCCACCCCGAGCGGCTCTACAAGTTTATGCTGAACAAGCCGCTGCTCGCGGGGCTGCTCCGGTCCAAGGGGTTCTGCTGGATCGTGACGCGCCCGAAGTGGGCCGCGCTGTGGTCGCACGCCGGGCGCGTCATGGAACTGTCGCCGAACGGCGTGTGGTGGGCCGACGTGCCGCGGGACCAGTGGCCGACCGACCCGGGCGAGCGGGCCGACGTACTCGCCGAGTTCGACGGCCCCCACGGCGACCGCCGGCAGGAACTCGTGTTCATCGGCCAGAAGATGGACGAGCCGGCGGTCCGCGCCGCGCTCGACGCCGCGCTGATGACCGACGCCGAAATGGCCGGCGGCCCGGCGGTCTGGTCGAAGATCCGCGACCCGCTCCCCGCGTGGCCCGACCCGGAGCACGCGCTGGCCGCCCGCGACCGCGAATGACCCCGCACCGAGCCGCACTCCACGGAGCCGAAATGATCCGCCATCGAAGGGCCGCGTTCACGCTGATCGAGTTACTGGTGGTGATCGCGATCATCGCGGTCCTCATCGGGCTGCTGCTGCCCGCGGTGCAGAAGGTGCGCGAGGCCGCCGCCCGGATGCAGTGCTCCAACAACCTGAAACAACTGGGCCTCGGGCTGCACAACTTCGAGAGCGCCCGCGGCGAGTTCCCGGTGAACCTCGGCACCGTGCGGAACCCCGGCCCGCGGCACCCGTGGACCGTGGTCATCCTGCCGTTCATCGAACAGGACAACCTGTTCAAGCTGATCCGCCTGGACGTGGCGTGGTTCGACCTGCCGAACCGCGACGCGATCAGGACCCCGGTGAAGATCTACCAGTGCCCGTCCGCGACCGCCCGCGAGCCGGCGTTCACCGAGGTGCTGGTGCCCACGGTCGGCGGCACCATGACCCGCATCGAGGGCGGGCGGTGGGATTACGGGCCGTTCAGCGGCGTCAACGTGGCGCTCCTCGGCCTGCCGTCCACGTTCGACGGCCGGGCGGTGTTCGACGGCGGCGGGAACCGGTGGTCGGACATGACCGACGGGCTGTCGAACACCGCGATGGTGTCCGAGTGCGCCAACCGGCAGCAGTTGTGGAAGCGGCGGACGCAGGTGACGGACACGGTGGCCGAGAACAACCCGTGCGGCGCCGGCGGGCCGGGGTGCGTGAACGGCGGCATCTGGGCCGACTGGAACAAGAACATGCGGATCGACGGCGCGACCGCCGACGGGAACGCGTCGAACGGGGGCGCGTGCGCGGTCAACTGCACCAACCAGTGGGAGGTGTACAGCACGCACACCGGCGGGGCGAACTGCCTGTTCGGCGACGGGTCGGTGCGGTTCCTCAAGGAGTCGCTCACCTACCCGACGCTGGCCGCGATGATCACCCGCGCCGGCGGCGAGGTCCCGGCGGGAGACAACTGATGCGTGCGACCGTCGCGGCACTGGTCATGGCCGGGGTGATGGGCTGCGGCGGCCCGAAGGCCGCCGACGCGCCGGGGCCGGTCCGGACGCACGGCCGCGCCGTCAGCGGGGGCAAACCGGCCGCGGGCGCGGTGCTGGTGTTCCATGCCGTCGGCGGCACCGGCGGAGGTCTGCCGCCCCGCGCCCGCGCCGGACCCGACGGCCGCTTCGCCGTCACCTCCGCAGACGGCGGCGACGGGATGCCCGAAGGAGAATACGCCGTGACCGTCGAGTGGCGAAGCGGGTCCGGCGAGAACGGCGACGACGGCCGTAGCCTGGTGAGCGAGAGGTACACCCGCCCGGCCACCACCCCGCTGAAGGTGACCGTCCGCCGCGGCCCGGACGGGCGTTGCGCGCTGCCCGATTTCATCCTCACACCCTGAGCGGATGGCCCCGCGATGGTCAACGCACACAGCACCGGCCCGAAGTCCGACGCGGTCACCCTCGACCGAATCCGGGGGTGGATGCGCGAGGTGCTCGGGCTGCCGGCCGACGCGGTCGTCCTGGTGTCCGAGCTGCGGTACGGCGAGCCGGACGGCCCGGACGCCGAGACCGTCATCGCGGTGGCGGGCGAGCCCGGCCGGGCGCGGCGCCACACGTTGCCCAAAGCGGCAGCCGATGTGACCCGCCTCGACGTGCTGTCCCTCGCGGCCCGTGGCACCCACGGCTGAGTGCTGTATACTAACGAAGTATATCCTGGTAACATTTGGTTAACGACAGAGGTTCGGCCATGTCCGCGACCAGCGACCGCGTGCCGGTGACCGTGCTGACCGGGTTCCTCGGGTCCGGCAAGACGACCCTCCTGAACCACATCCTGACCGCGAACCACGGCAAGCGGATCGCGGTCATCGAGAACGAGTTCGGTGAGGTCGGGATCGACCAGGATCTGGTGATCCGCGCGGAAGAGGAAGTCTTCGAGATGAACAACGGGTGCATCTGCTGCACCGTCCGCGGGGACCTGATCCGCATCCTCGGCAACCTGATGAAGCGGAAGGACAAGTTCGACTACATCGTGGTCGAGACCACCGGCATGGCCGACCCCGGGCCGGTCGCCCAGACGTTCTTCGTGGACGACGAGGTGGGGCGCAAGACCCGGCTCGACGGGATCGTCACGCTGATCGACGCCAAGCACGTCCACGACCACTGGGACTCGGACGAGGTGCGGACCCAGATCGCGTTCGCCGACGTGCTCCTGCTGAACAAGACCGACCTCGTCTCGGCTGGCGAGCAGGACGCGCTCGAGGCGCGCATCAGGGGCATGAACGGCGCGGCGAAACTGTACCGGACGCGGAACTCGGTCGTGGAGATGGACCGCATCCTGAACGTCGGCGGGTTCAACCTGGACCGGGCGCTGGAGGTGGACCCGCAGTTCCTCGAACCGGAGTACCCGTTCGAGTGGGGCGGCGTCTACGAGCTCGGGGCCGGGGAGTACGCGTTCGTTTGCGGCGACGGCCCGGACCCGGCGATGCACGTGGCGCTGCTGCCGTGCCCGTCGGCCGACGACGCGGGGCGGAAAGCGGCGGAGGCGGACGCGGTGCTGCTGTTCAGTGACGAGGCGCGCCCGGTCGCGCCGGGGGAACCTCTTCCCGCCGGCCAGCGGCTCTCGCAGCTCCAACTGCCGGAGGGCGGGCCGAAGCGGTTCCCCGTGCCGATCGCCGAAGCCGGGTGCTACGCGCTGTTCACCGAGCACGGGCCGGACGAGTTCGGGGCGGAACTGGTCGGACCGGCCGGCGCGCTCGCCCCGGCCGCGGCCCACGAGTACAAGCCGGACCACGAGCACGACGACGAGGTGTCGTCGGTCGGGATCACGGCCCCCGGCGACCTGGACATGGACCGGCTCAACGCCTGGATGAGCGAGCTGCTCCAGACGCGGGGGACGGACATCTTCCGCATGAAGGGCGTGCTGAGCATCAAGGGCGACAAGAACCGGTTCGTGTTCCAGGGCGTTCACATGCTGCTCGACGCCCGGCCGGACCGCCCGTGGGGGGCCGCGGCGCGCTCCAACAAGCTCATCTTCATCGGCCGCAACCTGGACCGGGCCGCGCTGACGGAAGGGTTCCAGTCATGCTTGGCGTGAGCGGCTGGTTCGGTGGGGTGAAACTCACCGAAGTCTGGCGGGGCGGGATCGAGGACCACGTGATTTCGCTCGCGTGGTCGCCCGACGACCGGTTCGTGGCCGTGGCCGGGGCCGCCGGGCCGGTCGTGGTTCTGGACGCCGGCACCGGTTCCGCGCGGCACCAGTGGCCCGGTCACCGGGGCGGCGCGACCACGGTGACGTGGGCGGACGAGGGCACGGTTGCCTCGGCCGGCCAGGACGGCCGGGTCCGCGTCTGGGACGCGACGACCGGGGCCGAGCGGTTCGCCCTCGACGCCGGGGCGCGGTGGGTGGAATCGGTGGCCGTGAGCCCGTGCGGAACGTACCTCGCGTCCGCGGCCGGCAAGAAGGTGCGGTTGTGGGGGCGCGACGGGTGCCTGTTGCGGGACTACCCGGACCACGCCAGTACCGTCACCGACCTCGCGTGGCGGCCCGGCGGGCGCGAACTGACCACGGCCGCTTACGGGGGCGTCACCCTCTGGACGCCCGACAGGCCCGATGCGGCCGGGCGGCTCGAGTGGAAAGGGTCGGTGCTGCGGCTGGCGTGGTCGCCGGACGCAAAGTTCCTCGCCACCGGCGACCAGGACTCGACCGTCCACTTCTGGGTCACCGCCACCGATACAGACTTGAAGATGTTCGGTTACCCGAAAAAGGTGACCCAACTGGCGTGGGACCACACGTCGCGGTTTCTGGCGACCGGCGGCGGGCACCGGGTCACCGTGTGGGACTGCTCCGGGTCCGGGCCGGCGAACACGCGCCCGCTCGTTCTGGACGCGCACGACGCGGCGAGCAAGGTATCGGCGCTGGCGTTCCAGCGTGCGGGACCGCTGCTCGCCTCGGGCGCGGACGACGGGCGGGTGCTGTTGTGGCACCCTGGCAGCGGGCGGCGCCCGCTGGCGGACGTGCGGTTCGAGACCGCCGTCACCCAGCTCGCGTGGTCCGCCGATGACGTGCGCCTCGTCGTCGGGACCGAAACAGGTGCGGTGGCCGTTTTCCGTGCCCGCTGACCCCGCTCTGCCCGCGACAGCCCCTTCTACCACATCGGGCGCTCGCCCCGCCGAACCAACTCTGGCGGGAATTCGTACTGGTCTGAAGAGGATAACTCAGTAATACTATTGCATACCGAGTTTGATTTGTCGCCACCGGGCCGTACAGGAACCT
Organism: Gemmata algarum; assembly: GCF_034097035.1. NCBI lineage: Bacteria > Pseudomonadati > Planctomycetota > Planctomycetia > Gemmatales > Gemmataceae > Gemmata > Gemmata algarum. The sequence continues at coordinate 6,315 of NZ_JAXBLV010000189.1, read as the reverse complement.
GCGGTGCCATCTCCATCGACGCGCTCGCGATTGCGGTGCTGGGTCGCCGGGATCGCGACCCATGACTTCTCCCCGGCCTTCAGCGCGAAGGTGCGGCGGACCCTGTACAACCCGCTCGGCATCCTGCTCGTCGCGGCGCTGGCGTCGCTCCTGTGTGGCTTTTTTTTGCACGCCCAGGGGTTCGTCTTGGCCGGCGGGATCGTCGCGGTCGTCGGCCTCGGTGTCGTTTGGCCCTGGCTGTCGCTCCGCGGGCTGACCGGTACCCTGGCGTTCGAGCGGACCCGCGTCGCGGAGGGCGAGCCGGTCGGGGTGCGGCTGACGCTCCGGAACCGGCTCCCGTGGGCCGCGTGGGGGCTGGCCGTGCGGGACGGGTTCGGCGGGGACGGGGGCGCACCCGCCGCGGCGGTCGCGTCCGCGCCGGGGCGGCGAACCGCCGCGTGCCGCTGGTCGTTCACCCCCACGCGACGAGGCGTGTTCCCGCTCGCGGTCCCGCGGATCGGCACCGGGTTCCCGTTCGGGCTGTGGGAAACCGCCCGCCGGGTCGCGGTCGAGGCGCCCCTGATCGTGTGGCCGAAGACCTTTCCGGTCGGCCCGGTGCCGCCGGTGAGCGGCGACCGGCAGGTGGAAGGGAACGTGTCGCGGAGCAAGGTCGGCACGACCGGGGACGTGCTCGGCGTGCGCCCGTACCGGCGCGGCGACTCGCCGCGCCGCATCCACTGGGGCCAGTCCGCCAAGCACGACCGGCTCGTCGTGTGCGAGCTCCAGTCGAACAGCCGGCCGGTGATTCAGCTCGTCCTCGACGCGGACCCGAGTGTTCACGCCGGGGCCGATGAGAGCGGCTCCCGCGAATGGGCCGTCCGCGTGGTGGCGAGTCTGGCCGAGGGGTGGCTCGGGGCCGGCGCGCAGGTGGGCCTCGCGTGGGCCGGGTTCGAGCTCCCGCCCGCGTCGGGGGTGGGGCAGGCGCACAAGATACTCGACGCGCTGGCGGCCCTGCCGGACGCGGTTTGCGGACCGCTCGCGGACGTGCTCGCGTGCCCGGTGTGCCGCGGGTTCCGCGACGGCCTCCAGGTGATCATCACCACCGACCGCGCGCACGCCCACGGCGCGTGCGGGGCGTGCGCGGCCGAAGACCAGCGGTGGGTGGTGCTGAGCGCGGGCGGGTTCGCGGACGCCGTTTCGATCGCGCCGCACGCCTGCGACCACAACCCGTGCGCCGAGCCGTGGCTGCGGATCGGATCGGCCGACGAGGTGCCGATCCGGCTCCGGGGCGGCTGGCGGGAGGCCCGGCATGGCTCCTGAAGACAAGAGGGGGTTGCAGGGGGAACCCGCGGGGGGGGGGCCCTCACAACCGGCCCGCCCGCTGCGCCGGGCCACGTTCGCGCTGGTCGCGCTGTCCGCGCTGGCGGTCGAGGTTGCGGCCGTGGACACGCGGCCGGTCCTTCAGAGCCTCGGCCTGGCGGGCGCGTGGGTCGCGGTCGCCGCGGCCCTCGCGCGGCTGGTCCCGGTTCCGGCAGACGCGCGCCGGAAACCGCCCGGGTGGGTGTTCCTCGTCGTCCTCGCGCTGATGGGCGCCCCGGTCGCGGCCGAGCCGCTCGTCCGGAGGTGGGCCGGCGGCGGGTACCCGCTCGAACTCCAGATGGTGTGCGGGCTGCGGAACGTGGGCCTCGGGCTGGCCGCGTGCGCCGGGTGGGTGCTGTGCCTGCGGGCCGCGTGCGTGGTCAGCCTGTTCCTGATGCTGTTCTCGGCCGCGATGACCAACCACCCGGCGGTGCTGGTGCTCCTCGGGCTGTACGCGGCGGTCGGGAGCGGGTGGCTCGTCCTCGTGTACTGGATCGGGCTGCGGGCCGCGTTCGTGACCGCGGAGCGGGCCGTCACCGTCGAGGTGGAGCCGACCCGGGTGGGGCTCCCGTGGGTCGGGCTGTGCGTGCTCGTGCTCGCGGTCGGCGGCGGGGCGGCGCTGGCGGTGGTCGGGCCGAAGCGGGCGACCGCGGCGCTGGGCGAGCTGGTGCCCACGTCCGGCGGAACGGGGGACACGGACCCGTTCGCCCGGTACGGCCTCGGCGACGGCCCGGAGGAGACCGCCGGGGACAACGCGAAGGCGGCCGGGATGGTCGAGACGGACAAGAGGATCGAGGACAACCGGAACGCGCTCATCGACGCGGTGAGCGACATGTACGGCCCGCCCCACAAGCCGCCCAAAGATCAGGAGCGGACGGTCGCGGCGGGGCTGGCGCAGGTGATCGAGAACCACGGGAAGCTGCCCGACAACCGCCGCCCGAGCCGCGACTTCGACACCGGCCGCAAAGGACCGAACGGGGACAAGAAGCCCGGCAGTCAGGGCGCCCGCGGGCTGTTCGAGGTCGAGGGCCGCACCCCGCTGCACGTCCGGCTCGTCGTGTACGAGCGGTACGACCCGGCCGCGCACCGGTGGCGCGGCGGCCGGCAGCCGAACAGCAAGCTGCTGGAACCCGACGGGGACTGCTGGATGCGGCTCGGCCACCTGCGCGCCGCGGACTGGTACGGCGCGGACGAGCGGCACGGGCTCAAGGCCGCCGACATGAAGGACAACCTGGTTCCCACGCCGGCGCTGCTGTCGCGGGTCCGGATCAACAAGGTGGACAAGCCGGACTACTACGAGTGGGACTACGACGGCGTGCTGGCGCTGGCCGGGCGGCGCAAGACCCCGCCGGGGGTGGTCGTTACCACCGACTGCCGCACGCTGGACCCGCGCCGGCTCCCGGACGGTGCCTTCGCGGCCGGCGGTTTGCCGCCGGTGCTGGGCGAGGTGCCGGACGCGCTCCGCCCGGAGGTCGCGCGAGTCGCCCGTGCGTGGGCCGGGGACCGGCCGCGCGGGTGGCCCCAGATCGAAGCCGTGCTGGCGAAGCTGCGCACCGAATACGTACACGACCGCGGGGCGTCGGCACCGCCCGACCACCCGGCGCCGGTGCTGTGGTTCCTGCTCGAGTCCCGGCGCGGCCCCGACTACCTGTTCGCCACCGCCGCGACGCTGCTGCTCCGCGCCCTCGATTACCCAGCCCGGGTGTGCCTCGGGTACTACGCGGACCCGGCCGCCTACGACCCGGAAACGGAGCACACGCCGGTCCGGGAGACGGACCTGCACGTCTGGGCCGAGGTGCCGCTCCGCGACGGGCACTGGCTGGTGGTCGAGCCGACCCCGGGGTACGAGGTACTCGAACCGCGCCTTCCCTTCTCCCAGCGGGTGCTGAATGCCCTCGCGGCGGGCGCTGCGTGGGCCGGGCGGAACCTGTTCGCGGTCCTGGCGGTCTCGGCCGGCGTGGCCGCCGTTGCCGTCCGCCGGCGGCACCTGATCGACGCGGCAGCAGTGCTCGCGTGGCGCTGGTTCCCCGGCCCGACGTGGCGCGACCAGGTGCGCCGGGCCGTGTCGGTGCTCGAGCGGCGGGCGCGGTGGGCGGGCGCGCCCCGCGCGGCGGGCCAGACCGTGACCGCGTGGGTCCGGGCCGCCGCGCCCGCGGGCCCGCCCGACCCGCACCTCGCCCGGATCGCCGGCCTCACCGAGTGGGCCGCGTACGCGCCCGACGGGCCGCCCCCGTGGACCGCCGACGAGGTCGCGGCGGTGTGCCGGGCCGCCCTCGCCGCCTGGACCCTGCGGCGGTGGCACGGCCCCCTTTCACCGACCGCCGGAGACCGCCCGTGACCCCGACACTGAACGGCCCGCCCGCACCGCCCGCCGACACCCGGTGCGACCGGATCGACCGGCTCCGCGCGGCCCTCAACCGCGCGCTGCGGGGCAAGCCGGGGGTCGTCGAGTACGTCCTCGCGGGCCTGCTGGCGCGCGGGCACCTGCTGCTCGAAGACCTGCCCGGGCTGGGCAAGACGACGCTCGCGAAGGCCGTCGCCGCGGCCGTCGGCGGGACGTTCGCGCGGGTGCAGTGTACGCCCGACCTGCTGCCCGGCGACATCACCGGGTTCAGCGTGTTCAACCAGAAGACCCGCGAGTTCGAGTTCCAGCCCGGCCCCGTGTTCGCCGAGGTGCTGCTGGCCGACGAGGTCAACCGCACCACCCCGCGCACGCAGAGCGCGCTGCTCGAGGCGATGGCCGAGCGGCAGGCGACCGTGGACAACGTGCGGCACCCGCTCGCGCCGACGTTCTTCGTGATCGCCACCCAGAACCCGGTGGAGCACCACGGCACCTACCCGCTCCCCGAGGCCCAGCTCGACCGGTTCGCGCTGAAGCTGTCCGTCGGCTACCCGGACCGGGCCGACGAACTGGACCTGCTCGCGGGCGCGATCGGCGACGTGTCCGACGCGCGCGCCGGCGCCCCGGTGCTGGCCCCCGGCGACCTCGCGGACCTGCAAGGGCGCGTCGCGCGGGTCGCGGTGCAGCCGAACGTGCGGGCGTACCTGGTCGATCTGGGCCGGGCGACCCGGGCGCACGCGGGCGTCACCCTCGGCCTGAGCCCGCGCGGGCTGCTGATCTGGCAGCGGGTGGCGCAGGCGTGGGCGTTCCTCAAGGGGCGCCCGTTCGTCACCCCGGACGACGTGCAGGAGGTCGCCCGGCCGGTCCTCGGGGTGCGCCTGGGGCTGGCCCCGGACGCGGCCCGGTTCGTTCTCGACCAGATCCTCGCGGGCGTCCCGGTCCCGGTCTGAGCACCTTTCACGCGGAGCCGAACCATCATGATCGAGAGCACCTTCTGGGGGTTCCTGCTGCGGTGCGGGCAGGGCGCGGTCGAGGCGGCGCTGACGCTCCTCGTGGGTGTCGTGGTGGCCGGGGTGTTCCGCCGGATGCTCGGCCCGGCCGGCACCCGCCGGCTGTTCGGGAGCGGGTTCAAGGGGCTGTTCCGCGGGTGGCTGGCGGGGATGCTCCTGCCGGTGTGCTCGCTCGGGGTGATCCCGGTGGCCCGCGAGATGCGCCGGGCCGGGGTGCCCGGGGGCACGGTGCTGGCGTTCGTGCTCGCGGCCCCGCTGCTGAACCCGCTCTCGTTCCTGTACGGGCTGACCCTCGCCGAGCCGGTCGTGATCGTCACGTTCGCCGCGCTGTCGCTGGTCCTGTCCACGCTCGCCGGGCTCCTCTGGGACCGCGTGTTCGCCCGCGCCACCGACGCGGCCGAGTCGGACGAGCTGGCGCGGCGGGCCGACGCGGAACCGCTCCCGCCGGTCGGGCTGAAGCGCGTCCTCGCCGTGTTCGTCACCGCGGCGCGGGAGCTGGCGGGCCGGGACCTCGCGTTCTACGCGGTCGGCATCGTCGGCTCGGCGGCGCTGTCGGCGGCGCTGCCGTTCGGCAGCCTGCAACACACCATGCACCACTCGGACAAGTCGTCCCCGCTGCTGATGACGGCGCTGGCGGTGCCGCTGTACTCGTCGCCGCTGCCCGGGATGATGAAGATCGGGCTGATGTTCGAGCACGGGAACTCGATCGGGGCCGCGTTCGTGCTGTTCGCGCTAGGCATCGGCACCAGCCTGGGCACCCTGGTGTGGCTGTTCACCGACTTCGGCCCGCGCCGGGCGGCCCGGTGGTTCGCGGCCTACGTCGGCATCATTCTGGCGATGGGGTACGCCAGCGAGCCGCTCCTGTACGACACCCGCAAGGCCGAGGCCGACCACACGCACGCGTTCGACGACTACTCGGCCCCGTTCCCGGCCGGCTCGGGCGGGCCGGCGGAGGTGCGGGCGAAACTGGCCGAGAAGTTCGGCCCGCTCGAACAGCCCGCCGGGTACGGGTTCCTGGCGCTCCTGGCGCTCGGGCTGGTCGCGCGCCGGGCCGACCGGGCCGGGCGGCTGGAGCGGTGGCTGACGGCCGCCCCGGCCCCCGACCGGGCGCGGTCGAGGTGGGACGTGGTGGTGCCCGGCCCGGTGCTGGGCGCGATCGCGCTCCTCGGGCTGGTCGCGTTCAGCGTGGTCGGCGCGTACCTGTACTACCCGGACCGCCGGCAGTGCTTTGAAGACATGAGGGCCGTTCACGCGGAAGCGGTCGTGGCCGCCCGCACGGGGAAGCGGGACGAGGCGATCCGGCACCTGGAACACTGGGACCTGCTCACCCGCAAGCTCCAGGTGGGCGTGTACATCCGCGACCTCGCGGTCACCGGGGAGCAGGCGAAGGCGTCCGACGACCTGCGCGAGGAGCTGGAAGAGGTGCGCGACGCGCTCATCGCCCGCGACACCGACGGCGCGCAGGCGCGGCTGCCGAAACTGGAGGCGGCGTACCGCGCCTGCCGGGACGCTTATGTGACGCCGTAGCGGCGGTCACTCGCCCAGGCGCCACAGGGCTTATCGCCGCGACCGAACAGCAGGCGCCCGCCCCGCCCGTAACGGTCGCAGGGCCGACGAACACGGCTT
>NZ_JAXBLV010000188.1:0-66299 GCF_034097035.1 Gemmata algarum | reverse complement strand
CTCAGAAGAGGTCAAAAGCCGACCACTTACCCTCGATCTCGCCGCGGCGGAACCGCTCAAAGTGACCGAGGTAGCGTGTAACCCGCACAGCGTTCGTTGCAACTTGTTAAGCAGCCCGGAAGGCAGGAAGGTATCCGTCTCGCTCGACTGTTCCGCGCTGCCGCCGGGCGCCACACCTTTTGGGGTGCGGGTGAGTGGGTGGCTGGCCTCAGGCGAACAGTTCTCGCACACCGTCGGTGGCACGGTTCGGCTAGCGCCCGAGGTTGAGCTCTCTCCGCCGGTTGTCGTTGTTACGGCGGCGGCGGGTGCCAACTGGGAGGAAACCGTTCTGGTCGCCGCTCGCTCGGGTCGGCCGTTGGCGATCGAGAGCATTCGACGGCAAGGCGGGGGTGAGTCAGAGGCAAGGGTGGTTGCACGCGATCGGGTCTCGCTAAGCGGTTCCAAGCCCGCTCTGTCCAGTGTGTCGCGAGAGTCGTTCATCATTCGCGTGTCCGTCGGCGGGATGTCGCGTGAAATGCCACTCGACGTGTCTTTGGTCCCGTAAGGGGAGTGCTCAGGGAGGGCGTTCTCGATGCGATTCCGCTTGGCCGTGCTTTGGCTGGCTGCGGCAGCGACCCAAGAATCATATGGGCAGGCGAACAAGACGAGGGTGGAAGAGGTAGCTGCGGCCTGGGCTAAGCGCCAGGATGCCCTCAAGAACTGCCGGCTTGCGTGGGACCAATCGGTGCTCCACACCCGCGGGAGTTGCTCAGCGTCCGCCCCGATGCTGTTCAAGCCGACGGATGTCGTGCCGCCCGCTGATGTGACGAACCCCGAGACGGCGAGCCTCTTGGTTGACGGCGCGCGGCTCAGGTACGAGTACCGCTCTAAAGTGTACTCTGTTGGCGATAAATCCTGGGCCGACCTAAACTATCGCTCAATATACGACGGCAAGACCGGCGCGTACTTAGAGGACGATCAGACGTATCTGTACGTGAGCCGAGATGCCGGCCCGCGACCGCCGCACGTGAGCTCGATATTCTCTTTTCCGGCGCTCCTAACCCTGCGGCCGGCCGAACCGGTCCTCACAGGTTTCGGCATCGGCACTTTCGATGTCACCGGTAGAACTGTGACTGTTGATAAAACCGTGTGCGTAGAGCTTTCATACTCTGGTGCCCCGGGTAACGCTACCAAGGTGTTGGTCGATCCGGCTCGTAACTACTTGCCCATGCGCACGCAGCGCGTTATCGAGTCGGGACCGTACTCCGTCATGCAGTGCGACTTCAGCTACGCGGCCCACGACAGGCTCGGTTGGTCACCAACGGGTTGGCGTTGGTCGGCGGTCGTGCGCAAGGGAGGAACAGTGGCCCTCTCGGTGCGTGCCACAGTTACGGAATTCGAGGTCGAAGCCTCGATCCAGCCGATGGCTTTTGACACTTCGGCCCCGCCCAACTCGCTTGTCGAGGATGCGACTGGTGAAAAGCTCGAGAGGTACGTCGTCCGGCCGGACGGCAGTCGGCGGGCGGTGGCCCCGGGAGAGATGCACAAGCCGTTCGAGGTGCTCCTTGCGACCGAGCCGGGCGGTGGCCCGCGTCTCTCGTGGTGGGGGCGAAACTGGCGGCTGGTTGCCGCCGCCTTAACCGTCGGCGGGCTGATCGGGTTGGTCTGTTTCAGGTATGGGTACTTTCGCGCTCGCAAGTCTACTTCAGGAGGCTCTTCATGAGCGGCACCGTCCTCCGGCTCGGGTCAAGCCTTTCTCTGGGCATGATGCTTCTGGGGTTCCTCGTCCTCGTTGCGCCGCCAGACGCGCGGGCCGCCCCGGCTCCGCCGCCGGCCCCCGTCTCGTGCGATTCTTGGTGCCGCACGAAGGTCGGCCCGTTTCAGGAGTACCCGTCCAAAGATACGGATGCGTGCTGGATGTTCAACAAGTTGGCGTGCAACAACTGCTTTCGCTCTGGGGATGGGAATTCTTCCCTCTGCCTCGGCGAGTACGATAAGGATACGTCTGCCTGCAACGAAAAGAAGAACGCCATGGGCCAAGTCGAGAAGGTGAACTTCATCCCGCTGATCGGGCCGGTCGACGGCAAAGGCCCCTGCACCGCGGGTTGCAACACCTTTGATGTCGTAGATCGAAACCCGAAGACGTGGGAGCGGGTTCGGCGTACCGGGACGCAAGAGGGGCTTCCGATCCAGATTAACTGGAGGATCTGTGAGCCACCGCCACCGGAGACGAGCACGGATCCGGTGCCTTGAATTCGTCAGTTCGGTCCGTCCGCGCAGGTGCAAGGGGTATTTAGTGACGACAACTCGTACCCGTCTTCGACCCGGTGTCACGCTCCTCGAAGTGCTCGTCGCCGTGGCTATTGTGGCTGTTGTGGCGGCGCTCACAGTTTGTGCCGTCCAAAAAGCCCGTATGGCAAGCGCGAAGTCATTCTGCGCCAATAACCTGCGTCAGGTTGGGTTCTCTCTTCACCTTTTCACGGAAGCGAAAGGTGCATTCCCGCCGGGTGTCGTGGCTCCTGCGGCAGACGCAAAGCACCCGTTCATGGGGTGGCAACTGCACCTCATGCCGTACATCGAGCAGCAAGCTGTTTGGGACGAGGCGGTCGAGGCGTACAGACGGAACTCGAACTTCCTCGCGGACCCGCCTCACCCGGGTGCGTCGAGAGTCATCAAGACTCTAATCTGTAACTCTGACTCCAGGGTAATAGTCCCCCAGACCGTGCCCGGAGGCGCTGCCAAAGGGTTCACGTCCTATCTCGGCGTGTCCGGTAGTCATTCCAAACGCGGGGACGGTATGCTGTTCTGCGGCTCCGCGGTTCGCCCGTTAGACGTTCAAGACGGCGCTAGCAACACCCTATTCGTTGGAGAGCGGCCGCCTAGTGCGGACCTTGTGTTCGGCTGGTGGTACGCTGGCTGGGGTCAAGATCAGGACGGGGATGGGGATATGGTCCTCGGCGTGCGGGCGACGAATGTGACCGCCGGGAGCGCCTATTGTCCTCCGGGACCATACCGCTATGGGGTCGGCCGATTCGAGGAGCAGTGCTCGATGTTTCACTTTTGGAGCCCCCACGTGGGTGGTGCGAACTTTCTGCTTGTCGATGGGAGCGTCAGACTCATCGGTTACAGTGCTGATGACCTGATGCCCGCGCTCGCCACCCGCGCCGGTGGCGAGGCGGTCGCCGTCCCCGAGTGAGTTGGCTTCCCGCACGCCGAGTCTTTCGGCGTGCGGGAAGCCAACGCAGTGCGCCTCCTCGCACCGCAGGCACCCGCGGTACCTCGGCCCCTTGCACAGGCACGTCTCCCGGTCCCCGCGGCGGCAGCAGTAGCAAATCTTCATGACTGTTCTACTCACTGCCATTCGAGCGAGTGCAAAGCCGGGAAACGGTCTACACGTACATCCAGCCCTCGCGGGTGAGCCGCGGGTGTACCGCGAGGGCCTTGTGGTCCGCCTCGCGGACGCCCCGAAGCGCCCCGACCGCCGCGATCACCGCGTCCAGCGCGTCACCGCCCGGGTTCCGCATGATGACCCGCCGGAAGTGGTCGCTGATCCGCACCCGGCGGGCCAGCCCGCCCAGGATCGCGTGCCGGGTCGCGACGCACCGGCGCGGCAGCGGCCCGCCTCTCGGGTGCTTGTAGTTCTGGTGCGGCAGCCCGTCCCTCTTCAGCACCGACGACGGGCAGCACTCCACCACGACCCGCTTCGCCTTCGGCACCTTGCGGTACTGGAACGGCAGCACCGCCGTTCCCGGCGTCGCGGCCAGCGGCCGGACCACGTCGCGCATGCCGAAGAAGGTCTGGTAGATCATCCGGTAGTGGAACGCGTCGAACGGGGCCTTCGCGGCCACGTCCGACTGCCGGCGGCAGTGCAAGGCGGTGCGGTGCAGCGCCGCCGACATGGCCTGTGTGCGCCGGATGCACTCCAGCCCACAATCGTAGGCGTCCTCGTATTCCGCCAAGAACGCGAAGTGGTCCGCCCACGGCGCGTTTTCGGGGAACAGTTCGACCGGCAGCCCGAACGGGCAGTCGAAGCCCCACAGGGCGCCTTCGCTCGCGTTCACAATTTCGACCAGCGCCGCGAGGCACACGCCGCGCTCGGCGGTGCCGCACAGCCGGTCCAGCCGGTCCAGCGACACGAGCCGGGGTGCCACGGTCCGCGGCACCGTGAGGCGCGCGACCCAGATGCACCGCCCGGCCCGCTTCGCGCCGGAGAAGTCCACCCCGCACGCCGATTCGAAATCGGGCACCCTCAACTGGCTTCCTCCGTTGCATCCCGTGCGGGCGTGTGATTAAGTGTCGCACACGAGACCGTGTTCGGCGAGGCACGTTACGGACTCATGCCCCAGCACCCATTCGATGTCGTGTGGACGGCGGAACACGTTCGCGCGCTGGCACCCCGCGCCGCGCCGTCGGCCCGCAAGGTGCTGGCGCAGGGCGGGCTCCGGGCGGTCGAGCCGACGGGCGCGGGTGGTGGGGGGAATGTCGCGCCCCGGTCGGCGGTTACCAGGTGACGGTCCGGCGCGGCTGGGACCGGCTCAACTGTCGGTGCGACTGCCCGAGCCCCACGGCCCCCTGCGCGCACGCAATCGCGCTGCTCCTGCACCTCGTTGAGCACCCGGAGCTGCGTGCGACGGCCGGCGCGCCCGAGCCGCCCCCGGGCGACTTCGAGGCGCTTCTGCGGGCCGTGTTCGCCAGCCCCGACGACGACACCCCGCGGCTGGTGTTCGCGGATTACCTTGATGAGAGCAGCGAAGAGGCGGTGGGCGCGCCGCCGCTCGAAGAAGACCGGTAAAGTCCTTGCCCCGGACGGGGCGCATCTCACGGCCAGAGTGCGCGCCACGCGTCCGGCGGTCCCGGTTCGCCCGGCACCGCACACCGGCTGCGGCGGTTGCGGGCGCGCGCTACGGCGTGTAGGGTAACGTCGCACCTTCACGTCCGGTTGTGGAGCGCCCGAGTATGGATCTGCTGACCGCGGTGTACGAGTTCGTCAAGCAGTACGGCGCCACGCTGGCGCTGGTGGCGACGTGGGCGGGGGTCGGGCTCGCGTGGTGGCGCCGGCGCTCGCAGTTCCGCCGCAAGGAGTTTCTGACCCAGGTGAACTTCTCCCTGAACCTGTTCGGCGGCACGCTCATGATGCGCACGCTGGTGGAGCGGATGGCCGCAGACGTGTGGCCCAACGCGCACGGGCTGGGCCTCCTCGACCAAGCGGCGCGGCGCACCACCGACCCGGACCCGTTCGTCCGGTTGGCCGACAAGGAGGACCGCGATTACGCGTACCGGGCGATCAAGAACGCGCTGTCGCAGTTGTGCCCGGCCACGTTCGTGGCAGCGGCCCTGGGACAGGAGGTGCGCACCGGGACGTTCCTGTTCGCCCTCACGTGCGAGCGGTACGAGGAGGGAATGCGGACGATCAAGCTGCGGGTGATCCTGATCGAGCAGAACACGCTCCGCGAGTGGTGCGCCCCGGGCGGCAAAGGGGACCAACTGTCGATGCCCGAGTTCTACCGCACCCGGTTCAAGACGCTCCAGGCGATGTACAAGATGGACGCGGCGGCGCAGGCCGGCGGGCCGGACGAGTTGGGCCGGGTGGAGTTGGGTGTTCAGGCGTGACGCGGGCTACTTCTTGAGCTGAAGTGCGGCGGTGACGAGTAGGCTGATGAGCCCGAACCCGAACCCAAGGGCCGCGAGCCACAACTGCCAGCCGCGGTCCGCGTTCTTTTCCAAAGTCCGGGCGCGCTCTTCCCAGCTTTCCTTCTGACCACGGGCGCGCTCCTCAAGGGCCGCGTTCTTGACTGCTAATTCGACCACCTTGTTGCGCAACTCGTCTTCAACCTTCGCCCGGTCGCTCACCTGACCTTCGATCGTCTTCAGCGCGAGGTCCGTGACCTTCTGGTAGGTGTCGAGGGCCGCTTCCAGATCGCGAACGCGAGCGGTCAGGTCGTCGATCCGTTGGGTGGGCGACTTCCCGGGCATGACTATTCTTCTCCGACCGTTGCGAGTGCGGTCAGGTCGCGGCGGATGCGGGCCAATTCTTCCTTGAGAACACCGGACAGGGCACGGCTGAAGTGCCACAGCGGTTGTCGAAGCGCGCGACGCATGGAATCGTCGTCCTTCAACTCGCCGACATCGAACGAACAGGCAACCACGCCGATATCCTTGTTCCCAGACACGTTCGGGGTCGTGAGGTCGAACCCCGGTCGCAGGTCACCGCCGCTTTCGGGCACGAACCACCACCTCAGTTCGATCTCGAACTTTTCGGCGACCTCGCGGAGTTCCGATTCGAGGAATTCGGTTGCACGGCGCACCTTCTCACGGAGGTCCGCCGAGATTGGTAACTCCACGCCCGTGGTCTCGTCGCGCGTCTGAATCGTTGTGCGGAGCATGCGCCCTCCTCCTCGCGATGAGTCTCAGGCATTCTAACACCCCGTCCGCTTGGCCGCGCCCCGGATGTGTCCGTAAACCTAATGGCGAACCACGCTGCCGCACGCGCGGCCGGCCACTCCTCCCACGGAAGAACATGAGCGCGAAGTACGTGTACTCGTTCGGCGGCAAAACGGCCGACGGCGACGGCAAGATGAAGGAACTGCTCGGCGGCAAGGGCGCGAACCTGGCCGAGATGTGCAAGATCGGCATCCCGGTGCCCCCCGGGTTCACCATCACCACCGAGGTCTGCGCCGCGTACTACGAGCAGGGGAAGAAGATCCCCGACGCCACCGTCCCGCAGATCGACGAGGCGCTCAAGAAGGTCGAGGCGGAGTTCGGCAAGAAGTTCGGCGACCCGGCCGACCCGCTGCTCGTCAGCGTCCGCTCCGGCGCGGCGCTCTCGATGCCCGGGATGATGAACACCATCCTCAACCTCGGGCTCACCGACGCCAGCGTCGAGGGGCTCGCCAAGAAGACCGGCAACGACCGGTTCGCCTACGACAGCTACCGCCGGCTCATCGACATGTTCGGCTCCACCGCGATGGGGCTCGAGCACGAGCACTTCGAGCACGAGCTGCACTCCATGAAGGAGGCCAAGGGGGTCAAGCTCGACACCGACCTCTCGGCCGACGACCTCAAGGAGCTGGTGAAGCGGTACAAGGCCGTCTACAAGAAGGACGTGGGCGAGGACTTCCCGCAGGACCCGAAGAAGCAGTTGATGCTCGCCATCAACGCCGTGTTCAACTCGTGGAACGGGCACAAGGCCATCGAGTACCGCCGCATCGAGCGCATCACCGGGCTCAAGGGCACCGCGGTGAACGTGCAGGCGATGGTGTTCGGCAACATGGGCGGCGGGTCCGGCACCGGGGTCGCGTTCACCCGCGACCCGAACACCGGCGAGGACGTGTTCTACGGCGACTACCTCATCAACGCCCAGGGCGAGGACGTGGTGGCCGGCATCCGCACCCCCGAGCCGATCTCGAAGCTCGGCGAGGACATGCCGAAGGTGTACGAGCAGCTCGTCGGCATCCGCGCGGCCCTCGAGAAGCACTACAAGGAGATGCAGGACATCGAGTTCACGGTGCAGGAGGGCGTCCTGTTCATGCTCCAGACGCGGACCGGCAAGCGCACCGGCACCGCGGCCGTCCGCATCGCCGTGGAGATGGTCAAGGAGGGGCTCATCGACGAGACCACCGCCGTCAAGCGCGTGGCCCCGGACTCGCTGAACCACCTGCTCCAGCCGCAGCTCGACCCGAAGGCCAAGAACAAGCCGGTCGCCCAGGGCATCGCCGCCAGCCCCGGCGCCGCCAGCGGCATGGTGCTGCTGTCCGCCGAGGCGGTCGTGGCCCACGCCGAGAAGCACCCGAACGACCCGATCCTCCTGGTCCGCAAGGAGACCTCGCCCGAGGACGTGGCGGGCATGCACCTCGCGAAGGGCATCCTGACCAGCACCGGCGGCAAGGCCAGCCACGCGGCGGTCGTCGCCCGCGGGTGGGGCAAGCCGTGCGTGGTGGGCTGCGAGGCCGTGAAGATCGACGAGGCCGCCCAGACGGTCACCATCGCGGGCACCGTGGTGAAGGCCGGCGAGTTCGTCACCATCAACGGCACCACCGGCGACGTGATGATCGGCAAGGTGCCGACCGTGCCGCCGTCGATGACCGGCGACTTCGCCACCCTGATGACGTGGGCGGACAAGGTGCGGAAGCTCAAGATCCGCACCAACGCGGACTCCCCCGCCGACGCCGCCAAGGCCCGCGAGTTCGGGGCCGAGGGGATCGGCCTGTGCCGCACCGAGCACATGTTCTTCGGCAAGGACCGCATCGCCGCGGTCCGCGAGATGATTCTCGCCCCGGACGTGGAGGGCCGCACCAAGGCGCTCGCCAAGATCGAGCCGTTCCAGAAGGCCGACTTCGTCGGGCTGTTCGAGGTGATGGACGGGCTGCCGGTCACCATCCGGCTGCTCGACCCGCCGCTGCACGAGTTCCTCCCGCAGAAGGACAACGTCGCCGGCGCCGAAGAGGTGGCCAAGCAGACCGGCACGACGGTCGAGAAGATCTTCGAGCGGGTCGAAGAGCTGCACGAGATGAACCCGATGATGGGGTTCCGCGGGTGCCGGCTGCCGCTCGTGTTCCCGGAAATCGGTGACATGCAGGTGCGGGCCATCATCGAGGCCGCCATCGAGGTGAAGAAGAAGGGCAAGAGCGTGCTGCCCGAGATCATGATCCCGCTCGTGGGCGTGGTCGAGGAGCTGGCGATCCTCAAGAAGCGCGCGATCGCCGTGGCCGAGGAGTGCATGAAGCAGGCCGGGGTGAAGGTGGAGTACCAGATCGGCACCATGATCGAGCTGCCGCGGGCGTGCATCGCCGCGGACAAGATCGCCGAGGAGGCCGAGTTCTTCTCCTTCGGGACCAACGACCTGACCCAGATGACGTTCGGCTTCAGCCGCGACGACATCAAGGGGTTCATGCCGACCTACCTGCGGGACAAGATCCTGCCGATCGACCCGTTCCAGACGATCGACTTCAACGGCGTCGGCGAGCTGATGAAGATCGGCATCCAGAAGGGCCGCGGGAGCCGCACGGCGAAGCACAGCCAGCACCTGAAGGTGGGCATCTGCGGCGAGCACGGCGGCGACCCGGACAGCGTGGTGTTCTGCCACGCGATCGGGATGGACTACGTGAGCTGCTCGCCGTTCCGGGTGCCGATCGCCCGCCTCGCGGCGGCGCAGGCCGCGCTCGGCGAGGCCGGCAAGCGCGACAAGTAACGCACGCGCAGCCTGGGACGAAGTTGAAGAGACCGTGAACCGCGACCGCCCGGCCGAAAGGCCGGGCGGTCGTTGCGTTAAGGCCGCCTGCTAAGTGGTGGTGGTTTTGAGTGTGGCCCGCTCGCTCCGCGAGCGGTGTTTTGCGTATCAGATCCGCGACATCCAACGCCCCCTGCACGATATTGCAACCGCTCGCGGAGCGAGCGGACCACACTCAAAACCGTCACTCGCTGCGGCACTGCGTGTGTCCGGAGAACGGACTACTCGGTGCGGATCACCCGGCGGACGCCCACGTTCAGCTTGCCGTCGCGCTCGGCCGCGAGCAGCTTCGCGACCACGTCCGCGCCTTTGACCACCTTTCCGAACGGGATCACGTCGCCCGCGCCGTCGGCCGGCGGCGCGCCGACGAACACCACAAACGCCCCGGGGGCGGTGCCGCCGCGCACCAGCGCGATGGTGCCGTCCGCGGGCTTCTCCTTCGACGCCGCGAGTTCGACCTTCGGCCCCTTCGCGGTGCGCTCGATCCACGCGGCGCTCGGACTCGCGCCGACCGTTCCGGCCGGGGGCGTTTGCCCGGTCCGCGTGGCGCGGTCGAACGCGCCGCTGTGGTAGCCGCCCTCGAGCGCGGCTTTGAGGAACAGGGCCGCGGCTTCCGGCGCGACCTTGGCGTCCAGTTCGACGTCGAAGTCACCCACCTCGGTCTGGAGCGTGGCCCGGGGCCGGGCGCCGAGCGGGGCGTCGCGCCATTCGAACCGCGGCGCCCGCTTGGGGTCGTAACCCGCGAGGTGCTTGGTGTCTTCCGGCTTGCGCTTCGCGGGGCGCTGGTACCGCCAGTCCTTGTTCCCGAACACTTCCTTGCAGAGCGCCGCCAGGGCCGGGTCGTAGTCCGTGAGCTTCCCGCGGGTGCGCACTTCGTTGTGCAGCGCGTCCGGCGGGGCGTTGTCGTCGAACCAGCACTGTACCCCTTCGGCCCAGTACTCGCTGTGGTTAGTGGCGGCGTACGTGTTCTTCCACAGCCCGCGGTCGAGCGCGGCCTGGTAGGCCGCCCGGAGCCGCTTGTCGAAGGTCGGGTCGGTTGTGCTCAGTCCGGTGCCGTGGATCGCGTGGGCGAATTCGTGGACGAAGATGTTCTCGCCCGGGTACGGGTCGCCGGCGTAGCCCAGCAGGTTCTCCTCGCCGCAACTGACCGCCGGGTTGGCGAGGGTCGCGCCGAGCCCGCGGGCGCGGCGGTCCCAGTACAGCTTCGGCTTCATGCGCGCGTGCTCAGGCACGTCGGTGGTGTACTCGGTCGCGGCCATCACCACGACGCGGACACGGTTCTTGCGCATCGCGTCGAGGACGTCTTTGCGCCCGTCGAGCATCCGGCCGACGATCCAGGCCGCCTCGGCCAGCGCGTGGTCGGACACCTTCGCCGAGCCGACCACCAGCACCCCGGCGTCGGCGTACTTCTGGTAAAAGCGGTCGAGCTTCCACTCCTCGCGCACGCGGTCGGGAATCGGGCCGGGCTCGGCGCCGCCGGCCGGGCCAGCCAGTGCCCCCAGCAGAACCACCACGGCGCATCGGAACGGGTGCGTCATCGCTCGTACTCTCGGTGTGGAAGAAGCCGTTCGCTTGCCGGTCGCTGTGGCGCGGCCGGTTCGCGTTCCCTTAGCCGCGCGGGGCTCGCGAGGGCGGGGGCCAGAATACGTGATTGCGGACCGGATTGCACGGCGCTTCGGGGCGGGATCGTACTGCGTGCGGCGCCGTGACCGGTGAAGGGGGAAAAGAGCGCGTCCCCGGTACGGGGCCGGGGACGCGCGACGGCTTACAGAGAGCAGGCCGTGGTGGGCGAACTTACTTCTTGCGCACCAGCTTCATGCCGCCGCAGTGGTCCTCGGCCGGCTTGCCGTTTACCCAGGCGACGCCGGACAGTTCCACGTGGTCGGCGTCCACGAAGGTGAGCGTCGCCTCGTGCATGTGCATGTCCTTGGCCGGGTCCAGGTTGCTGCCGCCGGCGAACGTGAACTTGATCTGGTTGGCCGGCGACTTCGGGTCGGCCTTCATCCGCGGCTGGTTGCCGAGCACGCAGTAGTGCGTCATCACCAGGTCGCTGCCGTCGAGGTGGTACACGGACACCATCTCCTGAGGCTGGCCCGGGAACGTGGTTTCTTGCACCGCGCTGCCGCCGGCGGTCACCTTGATGATCGACACCACCTTGTCCGTCGGCTTGCCGTCCTTGTCGGCCTCCACCCAGGTGCCGGCCAGCGCTTTGAGCTTCTCCAGCCCGGGGTGTGTCGGTGCGGCCTTGGCCGGCGCGTCCGCGCCGCGGGCGCCGGTGCCGAGGGCGATCACCAGCAGGCCGCAAGTCAACATCCGTTGCAACATACCGAACTCCACTGAGGGGGACGGGCGAACCGCGGCCCCGCACCGGGCGGGACCGTTTTCCTGCATCACTCCGGTGGTCGATCGGGAGCGCCCCGAATCGACACCGGGTGTTTTTCACATGCTTTTTCGCAGACTCGACAGGTCCACGACCGGGCGCACTTCGACCGTGCCGAAGCGCAAGCCCGGGTGCCGAGCGGCGACGGCCGCCGCTTCCGACGCGGATTCGGCCAGCACCAGGTAGTAGCCGCCGAGCACCTCGCGCGCTTCGGTGAACGGGCCGTCGGTGACGGTGCGCCGGCCGTCGCGCACCCGCACGCACGTCGCCGTGTCCGACGGGTGGAGCGGCGACGCACTCAGGTACGCGCCTGCGGCGCTCAGTTCCCGGCACAGCGCCGCCGCTTCACTCATCGCGGCGGTCATGGCTTCGGGACCGGCCGCGCGCCACGCGGCTTCGTCGTCGTGGCTGAGCAGCATGAACGGCGTGCGTCCCGTTCCGGTCGCCACCGCGGCCGGTTGTGAGGGCGGGAGCCCGTCGAGCGCGAGCAGCGGGCGGATCTCGACCGTGCTGCGGGCGATCCCGGGCAACCGGGACGCGACCGCAATCGCCTCATCCAGGTCGGGGAGGTCGAGCACGAAGTAGCCGCCGAGTTGCTCGGTGGTTTCCGCGAACGGGCCGTCGGTGACGAGCACGTCGCCTCCACGGACCCGCACCGTAACGGCCGTCGCGGCCGGTTGCAGCGGCGCGGCATCCAGGTATCGCCCCTGGGCGGCGAGTTCGTCACACAGTACGAGTGACGCTTTGACACAGGCCGTCCGCTCGGCGTCGGTCCAGGCGTCCTCGGCTCCGTACACGAGCAGCATGTACTTCATTCGCGTTCTCGGTGAGCGAAAGCGGCTCGTCCGCGTTCGTCGTTCGGTAGTCGAGTGGGCCGGGCACGAATCGACAGCGGCGAAGAAATTTCGTTCGGTCCGACCCTCGGGAGCTGGGCGAGCGGTCGTCAGAACCGTTCGAGCTGCGCCAGCCGGCTCATCAGGAAGCGGCGCTCCGGCTCCAGTCGCGCGAGCGACAGGGCGCGCTCGTAGGCGGCCCGCGCGGCGGCTCGGTCGCCGAGCCGGCGGAGCAAGTCTGCGCGGGCGGCGTGGGCCAGGTGGTATGTGCCGAGTGCGCCCTGTGAGAGGATGGCATCGATCAGCGCGAGCCCGGCGGCCGGGCCGTCACGCATCGCAACCGCAACGGCCCGGTTCAGTTCCACCACCGGCGACGGATGGGCCGCGCGGAGGGCGTCGTAGAGCTGCGCGATGTGGTTCCAGTCGGTCGCTTCGGGCGTCCGCGCGCGGGCGTGCGCAGCAGCGATCGCGGCCTGAAGCGTGTACGGCCCGGCGCGACCGCTGCTCAGCGCCCGCCCGACCAACTCCAACCCCTCGGCGATGAGGGCCGCGTTCCAGAGTGATCGGTCCTGATCGGCCAGAAGAACGACATCCCCCTCCGGCGTCGCCCGCGCAGGGCGGCGCGACTCCTGAAGGAGCATGAGCGCGAGCAGGCCGACGGCCTCGGGATCGGGGAGCAGTTCGGCGACGAGCCGGCCGAGCCGAACCGCCTCGCCGGACAGGTCCGGGCGGGTGAGCGCGGCGCCGGATGTCGCGGCGTACCCTTCGTTGAACACCAGGTACACCACCGCCAACACGGGTTCGAGGCGCTCCGCGAGTTGGTCCGCTTCGGGAACCGTGATGGGGATGCCGGCGTCGCGGATCTTGGCCTTGCCGCGCACCAACCGCTGCGCCATCGTCGCGGGCGCGGTCAGGAACGCGGCGGCGATCTCCTCGGTGGTCAGCCCGCACACCTCGCGCAGCGTGAGCGGCACTTGAACGCTCCGGTCCAGGGCCGGGTGACAGCAGGCGAACACGAGTCGCAGCCGGTCGTCTTCGATGTCCTCGCTGGCTCGAACCGCGTTGGCAGCGGCGACTTCTGCCGCCCGCTGGGCCAGCTCGGAGTGAAGGGCGGTGAGGTGCCCGCGCCGGCGCAGCGCGTCGATCACCTTGAACCGGCCGGTCGAAACGAGCCACGCCCGCGGGTTGTCGGGCACTCCGTCCGCGGCCCACTTCTCGACAGCCGCCGCGAACGCCTCGTGCAGCGCCTCTTCGGCCAGATCGAAGTCCCGCACCAGCCGGACCAGCGAGGCGAACACGCGCCGGCCCTCGGCGCGGTAAATGGCGTCGATTCGCGTGCGGATGTCGGTCGGTGGTGCTGGTTGGTCCATCACGTCAGGGTTCGGCTGTTCGCTCGGGAGGACAGCGGGACGATACTGCGGCGGGGCGGGCCGCGGCAGGTCAGTAGGCCGCTTCTTTTCGGACGGCCCGACGATTTGCACCGGCCGTCGCGTGTGCGATAATGCTAATACCTCCCGTCACCCCAGGGCTTCGCTCATGTGCTGCTTCTCCAAGTCGGTCGACGTGGTCGCGGACACGAACATCTTCGCCCGCGCGTCGAAGGACGGCCGGCAGTTCCTCGTGTACAGCATGCAGTTCGCGGCCGATCAGGACCTCGCGATGATCCTGCCGATCCCGACGCCCAAGGGGAGCGCCGATGACGCGGTGAAGTTCATCAGCCTCAAGAAGTACGAAGCGTTCTTCGACGACCTGCGGAAGGGGTTTCCGATTCAGAAGGGGCGCGGGCCGAAAAAGGAGCCGATGCTCGGGGGCCTCGGCGCGGCACTCCCCGTGGTGGAAGTGGGAGACTTCATCGCCTCGTTCGTTCCGGCGGTCAAGGACTTCGCCCGTCTTGATGAGAAGTTCCGGCTGCCCGAGGGCGTGTGGGCGAAACTGCCGCAGTACAAGGAGTTCGGGTTCGCCGTGTTCAAACTGAAGAAGCCCGAGAAGGACCTCAGTAAGGTTCACCCGATGGCGTTCGAGTTCCCGCGGGCCGACAAACGGGTGCTGTTCTTCCCGACGGTCCACATCCACGACGGAACGGTGGGCGAGAAGGCCGACTTCGACCACTCGCTGTTCTGCCAAGTGGAGGGGAACGGGCTGATGTCGTGGGACGAGTCGGCTCAACTGGCCGAGTCGTTCGTGAAGGTCAAAGAGGCGCACGGCATCGTGGACGGGAATGCCCACGTGTACCGCAAGGTTATGAAGGGCGAGTTCGAGAACAAAGACATACTGGTGTGATGCGGGGGGCCGCTGTGGTCAGGAGCTGAGTTTCGTTTGCGTTTGCCGGACCGATTCGCACCGGCGAACGGATCATCTGATTGAAGTTACGGCTGCGCCCGGCGCCGTTTCCAGAGATGGCGCCGGGCGCAGCGGGCGGTCACTTCTTCTTCGGCCGCTGGACGGGCGGGGCGTTGCGATCCGGGTTCGGGTCTGATTTGTACTTCCCGGCCACCGCGGTCGTCAGAAACCGCGTTTCTTCTTGATACCCCGTGCCCTCGGTCAGCACTTCCATGAGCATCGGCGTTCCGAACGGCCCAGCTTTTAAGTCCTTGATGGTGATCGCGTCGTCCTCGACACGCACCCGGAACGCGAACGGGAAATCCGTCACGAGAGCCCCGTAGACCATAGCCTCGGCTGCAATCTCGTCGCCCGCGCCGCTCACATCAGCCCCCGTAATCACCCCGTACACGGTGCTCTCACGATTAATGCTGTAGTCGGCATCGGCGTCGATCGTCAGCGTCGCGTCCTCAATGTTCACGACGGCGTGGACGTGGAGCCGGTCCTCGGTGAACGTGATCGTCGCGCGGCCGAACGGCTTCACCTCGCGCGTGTAGCTCCCGAGCGGCCGGCGTACCGTCAGTTCCTTGGCCGGGGCGTTCGTCGCTGCGGCGTTCGACGGCTGCTCGTCCGCCTTCGCAGGGGCGCCGCGGTCGGCCCGCTCCGTCTTGTCGGCCGCGAGCGGTTTCTTGGTGTCGCCCGCGTTCGCCTCGGCCGTGCCGACCGTCGAGCGGCCGAGCCCCAGACCGAGCAGCACGGCCGCCAGGAGTCCGATCCCGATGGCCGCTTTGAGTTTGGTTCCGATCATCGCTCGCACCACTCCGTTCGTGAGAGGTAGAACCCGTTCCGACACCAGTCCGTTGTCCACCGGCTCGCCGGCGGCGAGTGCCGCCGCGGTCGGCGTGATTCGACCCGCGAGCCGTGCCGCTGCGTGCGGCGTGACGCGCCCCGTGAGCACCGCGGCGAGCCCGCCCGCGAGGGTGACGCCCCGCTGGCTGAGCCGAGCGCCGAGCCGCTTCCGCGCCCACGCGAGGCGCGTCAGCAGTGTGCCCTTCGGCCACCCGAGTTGCCGGGCCGCTTCGGCGGTCGACGTTCCAGTCGCGTAGCAAGTCAGCACCGCGGTGCGGTACACCTCGGGCAGCTTGCCGATCTCGTCCAGAACCGCCGCCAGTGCCAGCCCGTCGGTGCCGGGTTCGTTGGCCGGGGTCGAATCGGGATCGACGCCCGCGTTCCGGCCGTTGCGCCGCGCGTTGTCCGTGCGGAGCCGGTTGGCGGTGCGCCACGCGACCCGGCACAGCCACGCGCCCAATGCGGCGCGGTCGCGCACGGCCGCAGCCCGCCGGACGAGCACCAGGAACGTGGCCTGGGCCGCGTCGTCGGCGTCGTTCGGGTCGGTCAGCACCGAGCGGCACACCGCGAGCACCGCCGGTCCGTGCCGCGCGACCAGTTCCGCGAACGCGGCCTGATCGCGGGCGTCAAGGAACCGGCCGAGCAGTTCCGCATCGGTGCGCTCGTCGGACCGCGACCGCGAGTCCGCAATCCGGCGGGCGGCGGCGTGAATGCTGTGCGGGCTCATGGCCGCTCCTGGCCGGTCACAAGACAAGTGGCTGAGAAGCTGGAAGTGATTTTCCGATTTTGTGGACGGTAAGTAAACCGGAACCGGCCGTCCGGTTTGCGCGGGAGCTTTCGCTACATGTGTGGTTCGCAGATGCGCCACGCCTTTGCGATGTGTTCGGCGGCGCTCGTTACCTCGTCCGAGGCGGCCCGAAGGGCGGCGGCGAGCTTCCCGCGCCCGCGAGCACCGTCCGCGAGCGAATCGGCTTCGAGCTTCGCCGCGAGTTCCTCCAGGAAGGTCGCCAGCGCGTCGTAGCGGAGGTCGCCGAGTTCGGTGGCCAGTTCCGCCAGCGTCCCGGGGTAACGCTCGACGTGGTTCGCGTGCGGCATTTTGCCTCTCACGGTTGGGGGGCGCGGGTCAGCGGCACGTCCGGTAGGAAGATGTGCGTGTAGCCACCTTCGTGGTGGATCAGCGACACGCGGGGCGTTTCGGTCCAGATAAATAGCGCGTCCTGAGCCAAGTCGCCGCGACAGCCCATGACGAACTCGCGCAGCGTTTCTCCGGATGTCAGGTACGGCTCGCGGCGTGACCAGAAACAGTCGTCCGGCAGGTACCAGAGCGGTCCGGGCGTCGGCGGGTGATCTTCAAAAACCGAGTCGAACAGTTCGGCCTTGGACAGTTCCTCGAACGGCTTTTTCCCTTTGCCCTCCGGGGCCGCGCGCCACGGGTTGTAGAACAGCACAAAATCGAAGGGGAGACCGGCCCGCGTCGCCGCGGCGGTAATGGAATCCGGGCCGAACGGTGCGGCACCGAGGTCCGCAAACAGCGCCCGCATGCGCGCCTCTGCGGCAACCCACCCCGGGAGCTGCCATCGCGGGTCTTTCGCAGCCTCGGCGCTGCGCGCGGCGAAACGTTCTCGGGGCGACAGTTTCTCGTTCGGTTTTTCAGGGCTCATTGCGTTCGTCTCACGCCCCCTCGTTCCGCTCCAGTTCGTCGAGCAGGTGCCCGAGCCTTTCCTTCCTCGTCTGCAAGTACCTGCGGTTGTGCTCGCGATGTGACTGTATCAGCAGCGCACGGCGATCCGCAATCCGTAACCCTCCAAGGCCGATCCTTATGAAGAGCGCTAAGAGAAACACCGCGCGTTTGGAATGCGGCCGTGGTGCCTCATGGGTTCGGCGCGACCCAGTTCTCGGTCTCCGTGCGGTCCATCTGTTTCCCGTGGTACACTCCCGGCCAACGACGGTGGAATTCGGGGTCGTCACCCGAGTCGTGCGTGTAGTCCGTGCGCATTCCGGCTCGGTCGAAGACGTAAACAGGGGGGCCGGATGCGAACGCCAAGGTCGGCGGCATCGGGCCGCGAACTGCGAGATACTCGGTGCCGTTCCGTTCGATGAGGCGATAATCGACCGGAGCGGGCATCGCGGCCAGATGTTCGCGCAACGTTTGTCCGTGTGGGTGAACCTCCCGGTATGCAACCACACGGAGAGCAGCCACGCCGACGAGACCCAGCACGTATGCGAGCCCGATCACCGCACACTGCCAGAATATCTGCCGCCGCACGCTTGTTGCTCGCATCACGCCCCCTCGTTCTGTTCCAGTTCGTCGAGCAGGTGCCCGAGCTTTTCCTTCTTCGTCTGCAAGTACCCGCGGTTGTGCTCGCCGGGCGGGAGCTGGATCGGCACGCGCTCCACGATCCGCAGCCCGTAGCCCTCCAGGCCGATCACCTTCCGCGGGTTGTTCGTTAACAGGCGGATGTCACGGACGCCCAGGTCGTGCAGGATCTGGGCGCCGATGCCGAAGTGCCGCAGGTCCGGGGCGAACCCGAGCCGCGTGTTCGCCTCCACGGTGTCCAGCCCCTCTTCCTGCTGGAGCTTGTACGCCTTCAGCTTGTTCAGCAGCCCGATCCCGCGGCCCTCCTGCCGCATGTACACGATCACCCCGCGCCCGGCCGCGGCGAGCTGCCGCATCGCGTACTGCAACTGCGGCCCGCAGTCGCACTTGGTCGAGTGCAGCGCGTCGCCGGTCAGGCACTCGCTGTGCATCCGCACCAGCACGGGTTCCGTTTGCACGGAGATCTGGGCGGGCGCGCCGGGCGCCGCCTCGGCCTGCACCCCGATCCCGCCGAGCGTCAGGGCCAGGTGCGGCTCCTGGTCCACCATCGACGTGTACGCGAACAGGTCGAACACGCCGAACTCGGTGGGCAGTTTCAGCGCGATCGCCCGGCTGATGAGGCGCTCCTTGCGGCGGCGGTACTCGATCAGGTCGGCGATGGTACACATCTTGAGTTCGTGCCTGACGCAGAACTCGCGCAGGTCCGGGAGCCGGGCCATGCTCCCGTCCTCGTTCAGCACCTCGCAGATCACCGCCACCTCGCGCATCCCCGCGAGCCGGCACAGGTCCACGCTCCCCTCCGTGTGCCCGGCGCGAACCAGCACGCCGCCGGGCTTGGCGATGAGGCCGTCCACGTGCCCCTTGTCGCGCACGAGGTCCTGCGGCCCCGAGTTGGGGTCAGCGCACACCTGGACGGTGCGGCACCGGTCGAACGCGGAGATGCCGGTGGTGATGCCGTAGCGGGCGTCGAAGTTGTGCGTGAAGGGCGTGGCGGTGGGGTCGAGGTTCACCCCGGGCAGGAGCTCGAGGCCCAGCCGCTCGGCGTGCAGGCGCGAAAAGGACACGCACAGCCGGCCGCAGGCGTGGCGGATCATGAAGTTGATGGCGGCGGGCGTCATCGCCTCAGCCGCCATCACCACGTCGCCCTCGTTCTCGCGGTGCTCGTCGTCCACGAGCACCACCATCCGACCGGCGCGCAGCTCGTCGAGTGCGACGTCGATGGTGCAGAAGCCTTCGGCCGAGCGCGGCATGGGAGCGGTCTCCGTGTAGGGAACTACCGCATATTGTACCCGGCCGGCCCGGTCGTCTGTCGCCGAATCAGTGGCCGGGGCCGCCGGGGCCGCCGGACCGAGCGTCACCGGCGGCCGGGCCGAGGGTCACCGGTACGAGGTCCGACTCGATCCGGGCCACCCGCCACCGGACCGCCGCCCACCGCTCCAGGTCGGGCGGCGGGTTGAGGCTCGGCTTCTCGCCCGCGACCGCCCCCGCTTTGCGCTGCTTCAGTTCCTCGAGGAGCGCGGGGTCCTTGGTAACCACCACCAGCCGGCCGCGGGCCGTTTCCACCTTGTTAACGTTCGGCAGCGGCAGCTCGACCGGGATGTAGAGCTCGACGGCGGCGTCGGTCACCTTCAGCGTGGGCTCCTTGTCGCTGACGTTCCCGCCGGGGTCCTTGAGCCGGCGCCCCGCCTCGAACAGCCCGAGCGCGTTCCAGCCGCTGAGGAACCGGTCCAGCTTGGTCGATTTCTCCCCGCCGGGGGCGGTGAAGAACCCGTCCGGGAGGCCGCCCGGGTTCGCGTTCGGGTACGCCGCGGCGGTCGGGATCGCGAACGCGATCTGGAGGAACGGGTCGCGCGCGACGGTGAGCCACTTCGGGTCCCCGCCCTCTTCGGCGAACGCCCGGTACAGGTACGGGTGGCCGGCCGGCCCGAAGCCGATGTGGTCGATGAACGCCTTGCCGAACGCCCCGCCGTTCGCCTCCAGCATCAGCAGCATCCACCCGTAGGTGGTGCGCTCGGCCTTATCTTGCCGGATGAACCCGCCGCTCTGCGGGCGGACGATCATCCACTGGCGGCCGACGTCGGCGCCGGTCACCCCCTCGACGCCCTTGAGCCCGACCACCACCGGGAACTTGCCCTCCGGGCACGTGATCTCCCCGTTGGAAATGCAGTCGATGGTGCCGGGCTTGTACGACCACTCGGCCACCTCGCCGGGGGTGAACCGGAGCTGGTCGCCGTTGCGCTGGGCGAGCCTCATCAGGTCGGTGCCCTTGAACGCCAGCAGCTCCTCGCCGTACCGGCCGCGCAGGGCGAGCTTGTCGCTCTTCGGAACGCCCTGGCGCGCGCCGGGCGGGATGGTCAGGAAGAACGCGTCCTCGGGGTCGCCCTTCTGGATCAGCCCGATCCACCGCTCGACCTCGGTCTTGGCCTCGCGGCGCACGGCGAAGCTGATCGCGAACAGGTACGCGAAGTACGCCAGCCCGAGCACCAGCGACAGCCACCACGCCGCGTCCGCCAGCGCCTCGCCGGTGCGCGTGCCCTCCGAGTTGCGGATCAGCCGCCGGGCCGCGAAGCTGAGCACCACCCCGATCACCGGGAGGATCAGCAGCTCCTCGATCAGCAGCGGCTTCTTGTTGACGAACGCGCTGACCCCGAGCACCAGGAGGAGCACCGCGAACAGCCCCGCGACCGCGGCCGCAGCAACCGCGCTCCAGGCAATGGGAACGTAGGGTGTGGTGTCCGCGGTGGACGGGAGCGCCGGCGGCTGGGTCGGTTCGGCCATGACTGTGTGTGGACTCTGGACAGAATGGCGGTTGGAGCCGTTGTAGCGTCCAGAGGTACTACGGGACAGCCACCCCGCCGGTTCGATCGGCTGATGGCAGCGGCGGGGAATCAGGAATCAGGGTGGTACGAGAGTTGTGCGGGCCGGCTCCTGATTCTTCATGCCGACGGATTTGGGGTTCTGGTCTTCAGTGTGGCCCGCTCGCTCCGCGAGCGGTGCTTCGGGCGTCAAATTAGCGACATTCGATGCACTCTGCACACGGTTGCAACCGCTCGCGGAGCGAGCGGGCCACACTGAAGACCAGAACCGGCCTCATTTCCGATCACGGCGCGGTGCGCTGGACGTACCCGATGACGACCGCCTTCACGGCTTCGGGCAGGGCGTTGAACTCCTTTTCGTCGAGCTTGCCGTCGTCGTTGGTGTCGAACCGCTTGAACCGCTCCTTGAACTGGTCGGGGATCGTGATCCCGTCCTTCGGGAATTTGAAGTCGGCCGCGGCGCCGGGGCGCAGGCCGAGCAGCCCGCCCGCCGGGGCGCCCGGGGCGACCACGAACTCGACGTACCCCAGGTGCATCTCGTCGGCGGTCTGCGGCCCCCACCGCACGGGCTTGGTGGCGTCCGGGTTGGCGGGGTTCTTGTCGCTGTTGTCGTACCACGCGGTGTACGTCAGCACGCTCCCTTTGGGCACCGGCACCGGCTCGGCGAACCGGTACTGCAACTGCCAGTTGAAGTCGTAGTGCGGCACGTCGAGCAGGGTGGTCGTCTTGCCGCCGGCCCTCAGCTCGTACCGCGCCGCCTTGCCGCGCAGGTGGGCGTGCGGGAACAGCGCCAGGACGTGGGCGTCGAACGGCACGTACGGGATGCTGGCGTTCACACGGTGGTTGTCCGCCCCGGCCGGGATCGTGAACGCCGGGTTCGCGATGCCCGTCACCCGCACCTCGTACCGCGGGGCCGTGTTCGCGAACACCAGCCCGATGCGGGTGCGGTCGGTGGTGGCCGTGCCGTTCGGGGTGTAGTGGAGCTGGAACACCAGGTTCGCGCCCTTCGGGAGCTTCTTCGCGTACCCCTCCGGGTACACCAGCGCGGTGCTCCCGGGCACGTAGGCCGCGAAGAACCCCTGCGCCTCGCCGCCGATCCGCTGGCCCTTCGGCAGCGCGAACACGAGGACGTGGTGGACGACCTCGCGCGCCCCCGGCTGCACCTCGACGGCCTGCACCCACTTGTCCTCGTCGAACTCCGTCGGAACGCTCACCACCTGATACGGCATCGTCCCTTCGGCCTTGATCGCGACCGGCTTGGGCAGTTGGAACACCGCGTCCGGCTTGCCGAGCCCCCACCCGCTCTCGTCCGCCCGGGGGAGCGGGGCGTCGGCCGGGTCGCCCTTCTTCAGGTCGCCCGCGAGCCACGCGAGCAGGTCGCGCTTGTCGCCCTCGGTCAGCGTGCGGTCGTTGGCGAACGGCGAGTGCTCGCCCTTTTTTGGCGGGGCCGCGAACCACGGCGGCATCGTCCCCTTGTCCACCACCTTGCGGATCATCCCCTTGTTCGCGACGACCGCGTCGTAGGTATCGAGGGCGAACGGGCCGACGCCGCCCTTGCGGTGGCACTCGGCGCAGTTTGCCTGCACGATGCGCTCCACCCGGGCGTGGTACGTGAGCGCCACCGCGGGGGCCTTGGCGCGGTCCGGGGCCAGTTCGCACCCCGGCGCGGTGGTGGCCTGAACGACGGGCCGCTTGTCGGCGAGGAGGTCGCTCAGCGCGGTGGCGAGGTAGCTCGCGCGGGGCGCGTCGAGGGCGTACCCGAGCCCGTACTGGTCGCTGACCGCGCCGCGGTACCGGACCGTTCGCGCCGCGTCGAGAACGACCACTTCGGTGGTGCTGGTCGCGCCGAGTGCGGCGGTCAGCGTCCCGTCGGTGTCGTGGGCGTAGCGCCCGGCGAAGGTCGTGGCGTCGGGTTTGTCGCCCTTCGTCGGGTTCACGAACAGGAAGCTCACGCCCTTCGGCGCGAACTCCTTTTCGAGCCGCTGAAGGACCGGCGTGTACTTCTTGCACAGCGGGCAAGTGGTGTTGGTGAACGCCACCACGAGCAGCTTGCTTTGCTTGAAGTCCGACAGCTTGCCCGCTTTACCCGCGAGGTCGGTGAAGGGCACGTCCGGGATCAACCGGCTCACCCCGGCTTCGCCCGGGAGGCGGAGCTTCGGCGCCTCTTTCGGGTCGGCGTCCGCACCCTTTTGGGCGCGCGGCGCGGGCGTGGCGTCATCGGCCGCGGCCGTCCAAGCGATGGCGAGCGTGAGGGCCAGGGCGGTCAGTCGCATGGGTCGAGTTCCGTGTGACGCAAGGACGCGGGCCGTGTGCCCGGCGGTCGGTTCAGATCAATAACCCGCTCCTCGGCACTGAGTTACCCGGAATCCGAACTCCGGGTTTCGGACTTCACGTTGGCTTCGTACCCGATTCGTTCGCACATCGGGCGTTTCCCAGTCAAGGTCAGGCACGCGGTCATTTCGGACACAAACAACGTATTCACAAGTCTTTGCGTCACTTCACCTGGGTGCTACTGGAGCTGATACCACTGTCGCGGAGGCACGATTTAACGCCTGAAACGTGCGACCGCGTGTGGTAGCGAAGCACCAGCGAACCGCCAGCCCGGAAGTAGCAGCCGTCCAGTCGGCGACCCGTCCGCGTCCACCAGTGCCGCGCTGTAACCCTCGTTACAGCCGTGTGGGTTTGAGCCCCCGAAGGGCATCGGACGGTAACCGGGAGCGGAGCGCCCGCCCTGGTACGAATCCGATCGCCAAACCCGGCACGAGTACACTGACCGCCCGCGCACGTCCTCATCACGGTTCGGCGGGTCGCGTCCGTTTCTCGTGGCACGGACATTCCCGCCGTCGAGCGCGGAAGGCGGCACAAACCGGAATATCCGTGCCACAAAGGCATCAGCCGAAAACGGTCGCTCGCGGCACGCACCGCGCGGCTTCTTACGGCTGATGTCACGCGCTCACGCCGCTCACCTCGGCCCGCCTCATGGTCGGATTTTGACAGGATTTCAAATTAACCGGCCGTCACCTGTTTATCCTGTCGGTCCTGTAAAACGCTCTTCGCCCACCCATCGCGCTCGAGTGCCATATTGCCCTTGCTCCTGGCCAGCCGAATCCCCGGGCGAGCTTCGGTCCGCCAGACGTTCTTGAGGTGCGGTAGCGATGCCCGACGAACAACCGCGATACTTCACCGCGATTGATATGTTTTGGGAGGTGTTCCACGTCGCGGTCGTTTCCACCGGCTGCTATCTCGGGTCGGCGGTCTGCGACACTTACCTCGCGATGCTGTTCGGCGGCTTGGTCGCCCGCTTGGCCGGGGTGACTCTTGTTCTCGGCATTCGCCGGCTGTCGGGTGTTCGGAACTGAGGAACCGTTGCGGGAAGCGCCCCATTCGCCTCTGCCTTTCCCTCTCACGCAAGTCAGACTTGACCACCTGTAGCAGCGATCGCTATCCCCGACGCGCCTCTCCCGCTCAACCGCTGACCGTAGGTGAACCATGCGGCGCGTCTACCCGGTGCTGGCGCTTCTGATGCCGTTGAACGGGTGCGCGTTCCTGGTCGCCACCAGCGGGAAAGATGTGGGCGCGCTGGCCACACGGGACGAGGTGCAACACGACTTCGGAACTCCGGTCGTCAGTGGGAGCGTAGAGGGTCAGCCCTACGA
Organism: Gemmata algarum; assembly: GCF_034097035.1. Taxonomy (NCBI): domain Bacteria; kingdom Pseudomonadati; phylum Planctomycetota; class Planctomycetia; order Gemmatales; family Gemmataceae; genus Gemmata; species Gemmata algarum. The sequence goes on along the minus strand of NZ_JAXBLV010000188.1, from coordinate 41,924 downwards.
CGAGTTCCGAACCCACCGGAAAATATCCGAGGGATGGAAGAGCATCTATTACAGCATGGGCTACGTCGTGACGCTGGGCTTCGGAGAGGTGATCTGGCTCCCGAACGAACTGTACCGGGCGACACGGCGGTCAATCGTCGGGCAAACCGTCCGCTTTGTGTACGACGAGGCCGGGAACGTTAAGTCTGTGCAGCTTGACGGGGAAGCTATACCCAACGCCCCGCGCCCCAGATGACTCGGGCGAACCGCTTCCGATAAGCGACCACTTCGCCGGACGGCGCGTCCGGTTCGCACTTCACCCACCGCCTTCCGCCCGCCATACTGGACGCAACCCGAGGGCGGCCGATGACTGAAGCCGAATGGCTGGCGTGCGCTCACCCGAAGCCGATGCTGGAGTTCCTACGAGGACAGGTGAGCGACCGGAAGTTGAAGCTTTTCGCCTGCGGTTGTTGCCGCCGTTTACTGCATCTGATGCCTGATATGAGAAGTCGAACCGCGCTGGAGGTCGCGGAACGGGTTGCCGATGGTTTGGTGTCGGGGCCGGCCGAACGAGAGGCGGCGTGGCAGGTTCGTCTCGGGCTACCCCATGACCACACCGGCTGGGCGTTACAACCGGATGCTTTCATTGCGGCAAGGAGTGGGGCAGAGCATTTGGCGGATGCGGTGCGGATGCAGCAGAAGCCTCTCAGACGGCACGAGGCATGGCTGAAGGAACTCGGTTCACAAGCCCTCCTCATCCGCTGCGTCTTCGGCAACCCCTTCCGCCCCGCAACCGCCGAACCCGGTTGGCTCACGTCCGATGTCCTCGCCCTCGCCACCGGCATCTACGCCGAGCGTGCCTTCGACCGCCTGCCGATCCTGGCCGACGCACTACAAGACGCCGGATGCGACCGCGACGACATGCTGAACCACCTCCGCGGCGACGGCCCGCATGTTCTCGGCTGCTGGGCGCTGGATTTGGTGCTCGGGAAGTCGTGACGCTCCGACGATCTACGCCGAAAGATCGAAATAGACCTTCAACGACCTGTTCCGCTTCTCCCAAGACGTGGTATAGAGTGCGAGTCTCGGCCCACATCGTCGTCTCACCCGAAAGGAGATCGCATGTTCGTGAAACTCGCGGTCCTGCTGGCCGTCTGTGCCCCCGTCGGTTCAGACGGGGACGCAGCGCCGGTGCCAGCCCCCGTGGCCGAGAAGGTGAAGACGGCGGAAGAAGTCCGGCGCGAGTGCGATGAGGTTGACCGCCGATTGGAGGCTTCGCTGAAGCGCACCGACGAACTCCTCCGGTCGCTCGGAATGACTCTGCCGAAAGGGGAGCCGGTACCCCCGCTCAACCTCGTGCCCAACGTGCCGATGTCGTCCAGTACCCCCATCGCTTCGGACGGAGACGCAGCGCCGGCGCCAGCCCCCGTGGCCTCAAAGGTGAAGTTGAAGACGCTGGAAGAAATCCGCCGCGAGTCCGAAGAACTCGACCGCCGAGTGGAGGCTTCGCTAAAGCGCTCCGACGAGTTGCTTCGGTCGCTCGGAATGACTCTGCCGAAGGGGGAGCCGGTACCCCCGCTCAACCTCGTGCCCAACGTGCCGATGTCGTCCAGTACCCCCATCGCTTCGGACGGAGACGGAGGCGCGGACACGGCGCCAGCTCCCGTAGCCCCGAAAGTGAAGACGGTAGAGGAGACCCTGCGGCAGTGTCGAGAAACCGACCGCCGGGTAGAGGCCACGCTGAAACGCACCGACGAACTCCTCCGGTCGCTCGGGCTAACGCTACCGAAGGTAGAACCGGTGCCCCGCCCCGATCTGCTGCCCAATGTGCCGAAGTCGTCCAGTGCCACCGTCGCTTCGGATGGGGATGCGGTTGCGCCCGTGCGCGTACCCCCACCCCTACCCGTGTACCCGAAGCCGAAGGCGTTCGAGCAATCGATCCGTGATTCCGAAGAACTCGACCGAGACGTGGCGGCTACGATCAAGCGTGCTGACGAACTCTTCCGGTTACTCGGGGTGACGACCCCAAAGTTGGTGCCAGAACCCCGACCCGACCTGCTGCCCAACGTGCCGATGTCGTCCAGTGCCCCTGTCGCTCCGGACGGGCACGCAGCGCCGGCGCCAGTTCCCGTGGCCCCGAAGGTGAAGTTGAAGACGTGGGAAGAAGTCCAGCGCGAGTGCGATGAGGTCAACCGCCAAGCCGATGCCGCGATGAATCGCGCGGAGGCGCTCATCCGGTCGCTCGGGCTGACGCTGCCGAAGGGGGAGCCGGTTCCTCCGCTCAACCTCGTGCCCAACGTGCCGAAGCCGTAGTGCAGTTGTTCCAACAGCGGCCCGCTGCGTCACCCGGCGCAGCGGGCCGCTCCGCCATTTCCGCTTCGCACTTCTCCTGTCACTTCCGGAACGACATACTGAACGCCTCTTAAATCGAGGTTGATCGATGGAAGAAAGTCGTTCGCAAGAACCGTTCATGCGAGAAATCGCGGCAACTTTTCAGGCCACCCGAGTGCGGCTTGTCCGCCGGTTGGCCGAAACCCCGTCTGCACAAGTCGGAGCGGTTGTGGAGGACGAACTGCGAGGGCTGTATCACGGGTTGTTCGTTGTTCTTGATGGCGGAACGGCCTTAGCCGACGAAGGGTTGGTATCGGTCGTAGGCGAAGACGGAGTGCCGTTCGCACGCTTTCTCCATGAGCTCTGCTTCAAACACTGGCCCGCGTGAATCCGTCGGTTGCCTGTTCCGGTTCTTTTGGGACTTGGTATAGAGTGCTGGTCTTGGCGCTCACAGAACCCCAGCCGAACAGGGGAACACAATGCGACTCATCCTCTCCGCGATGCTTCTCGCAATCTCGACCGCGGCTACTGCGGCCGACAAGCCTGTGGCCCTCTTCAACGGCAAGGATCTCACCGGCTGGGAGGGCGACACGGAGAAGACCTGGAAGGTCGAGGACGGGGCCATCACGGCCGGGTCGCTCGACGCCGTCGTGCCGCGCAACGAGTTCCGGTGAACCCTTTCGGAAAAATGCTGTCGTCCAACCCTGCCGGAGAAAGGGTATGAGAGCGATTGTCGTCTCACTTCTGGTACTCGGCTCTCTCTTCTGCTTTTTGTTGCTCCTCCCGATTGCGCTACTCTTGCACTCTCTGCACCAGCTTCGCCTCTGGCTCAGGGTGCGGAATTTACAGTGTTTCACGTGTGGAATGAGAATGGGTGCCTCGTCCGTCCGGTTGGCTGAAACCGTGATGCGAAAGCAGATGGAAGAGTTGAGACGCCAGCACCCGAACGTAGATTTCAGAGTCCAGAGAACGTTCGACGCCATCTGCCCAACCTGCGGGACGAGGTACAGGTATGATGAGGCAAGCCAGCAGTTCCGACTGACCCAGAACCATCAGGGTTAGCGCCGCTTACCGAACCTGTTCCGGTTCTACTGGGACTTCGGGTAGGGTGTGGTCCTGGTCGTTCACCGGACATCAGCCCAACAGGAGAACACAATGCGACTCATCCTTTCGGCATTGCTTCTTGCATTCTCGACCGCTGCCACTGCCTCCGAGAAACCAGTTTCTCTCTTCAACGGCAAGGACTTCACGGGCTGGGACGGCGACACCGAGAAAACTTGGCGGATCGAAGACGGATACATCGCAGGAGGCTCGTTAGAGCAGCTTGTTCCTCGAAACGAGTTCCTCTGCACCACCAAGACCTACGAGGACTTCGAGCTCAAGGTGACGTTCAAGCTGACCGGCGACAAGGCGAAGGCGAACGCCGGCGTGCAGTTCCGCACGAAGCGCATCCCGAAGCACCACGAGGTCATTGGCTACCAGGCGGACGTGGGGCAGGACTACTGGGGCGCCCTCTACGACGAGAGCCGCCGCAACAAGATCCTCGCCAAGCCCGCCAAGGACGTGATCGAAAAGCTGGTGAAGCACGACGACTGGAACGAGTACGTCGTCCGCTGTGAGGGGCCGCGGGTCAAGTTGTGGCTGAACGGCACGCTCACCGTCGATTACACCGAGGAGGACGCGAAGATCGAACGTTCGGGCGTGATCGCGTTGCAGATCCACGGCGGGGCGAAAGCAAAGGTGTATTACAAGAACATCACCATCGAAGAGTTGCCCGCGAAGAAGTGAAGTCACCGCGGGCGAGCTTTGCGGCGGCTCGTTCGGACCTGGGGTCAGAACGGGTGCAGAACGGATAGACGGGCGTGAAAGCGGTGCGACTCAGAGGCCAGAGGCGGTAACACCAGCGCTCGATGGACGAGCCAAGAAGATTTTTGACAGGATCAACAGGATTAACAGGATTTCAGCCCGATCCAGTCGTTTCACGTTCGCGCCGCGCGGCGGTTCTGGCCTTTGAGTGTGGCCCGCTCACTCCGTGAGCGGGAGCCCCGCGCATCCGATTCGCGCCGCGGGCGGGCCGGCCTCTCATCGCGCGCCGTCCGATCCCCCGAGCGACCGCTCACGGAGTGAGCGGACCACACTCCGAAGCACTGCACGGGCACTCCGTACCAACTTGAAATCACCCGATCGGTCTTTATCCGGTAAATCCTGTCGATCCTGTCAAAATCACTCTTCGTAAACGCCAGGGCCGGACGCGGGGCCGGGAATCGGATGCGACCGGGGTCGGCGTCACTGCCAGCGGACCGTGAGCTTGCCCCCCTCGCGGGCCTTGCGCTCGATGTACCGGAGCCCGATCCGGGCCACGGAGATGAACACGCACGCCAGGACCGCCAGCACGCTCAGCTCCGCCCACACCGCGAACAGCCCCGGCGTGTGGAACAGCACCTGGCGCATCGCGTCCATCCCCAGCGTGAGCGGGATCAGGCTCGCGAACAGCGCGACCGCGCGGGGCAGCACGTTCACCGGGAAGTTGGTCCCGCTCATCAGGTAGATCGGCTCCTGCAACAGACTGATGAGGTGCCACGCCTCCCGGCCCCACAGCAGGAACAGCGACGCGAACATCATCCCGAGCCCGTACAGCGCCGCCAGCGTTATCAGCAGCCCCGCGACCAGCAGCCACCAGCTCGACGGCTGGACCGGCACGTCGAACAGCAGCACCCCAGCGACGGTGATGGCCACGGCCCGGATGGTGGTGGTGATCATCCCGCCGAGCGCCATGCCCGTCAGGATCGCGGTCATCGGGGCCGGCGACATCACGTACAGTTCGAGGTTCCCGGAGTCGCGCTCCCAGTAGAGTTGCGCCCCGAGCCCCCACAGCACGTTGAGCCAGAAGGTGGTCATGGCGGCGCCGAGGACCAGCACGCCGGTGTACTCCGGCGGCGCCTGCATCGCGCGGTACGCGTAGGCGAACGCGGACACCGCCAGCACCGGCAGTATCGTCTCCTGGATCATCCACGAGTTGTTGCGGAACAGCCACGCCACCCGCGGGTAGGTCCGGGCCTGCGCGGCTTGCAGAAACAGCTTGAGCGAGGACATGCGGTGTGCTCGTGTGCGGTGGCGGTGCCCAAACGCGGCGCTACGGCGCGCCCGGCGGGGCCGCGCCGTCGTTCAGCCCGTGCCCGACCAGTTCGATGAACACGTCCTCGAGCGTCGGCTCCACCTTCTTCATCGTCAGCACGCGGGCGCCGCCCGTCACCAGCGCCTGCACCACGGTCCCGATGACCGGCTCGTCGAGCAGCGACACCTTCAGCTCCACCGTGGTGGGGGTCGTGGTGGTGGTGAGCTGGTGGACCCCGGGCAGCGCGCCCGCCGCGGCCCACGTCCCCGCGCCCGGGGCGAGGGAGATTTCGTAGAGCGGGTACTTCTGCACCTGCCGCTTCAGGTTCGCGGGGGTGTCGCAGGCGAGCACCTTCCCCTTATCGATGATCGCCAGCCGGTCGCACAGCTCGTCGGCCTCGGCCATGTAGTGCGTGGTGAGCAGCAGGGTCCGCTCCGGCCGCTCCTTCATCCAGTCGCGGACGAACGTGCGGATGGCCCGGGCGCTGGTCACGTCCAGCCCCAGCGTCGGCTCGTCGAGGAACAGGATCTTGGGGTCGGTGATGAACCCGCGGCAGAAGTTCATCTTTTGTCGCTGGCCGGTCGATAAATGGCTGATGCGGCTGCCGGCCTTGTCGGTCATGCCGACGACGCCGAGCATCCGGTCGATGCGCTCCTCGGCGACCTTCGTGGGGACGCCGTAGATGCGCGCGAACAGCCAGAGGTTCTCCCGCACGTTCAGGATGCCGTACCCGCTGGACTCCCCGCCCGACACCATGTTGATCCGCGGCCGGAGCGCGTCGGCCTCGGCGACCACGTCGAGCCCGTCCACGCGGGCGGTCCCGGCGGTCGGCGCGAGCAGGGTGGTGAGGATCTTGATGAGCGTGGTCTTGCCCGCCCCGTTCGGGCCGAGCAGCCCGAACAGCTCGCCCGGGCGCACCTCGAGCGACACCCCGTCGAGCGCGACGAAGTCGGCCGGCGCGGCGGCGGCGGGGTCGGGTTTCGACCGCCACCAGCGCCGCTTCCGGCTCTTGCGGTACGTGCGGGTCAGTCCTTCGGTGCGGATCGCCGGGGGTTCCATGTACCCATTGTAGGCGCGGACGTGCCGATCAGTGAGCGCCGGCAAAAGGCGGTCAGCCGTGCCGGATGTGTGAACCGCGCCCGGTCCGCCGGGTTGCGCCCGAGGGCCATCGAAGTGAAAGCGCCGCAGAGTGCAAGGCGGACTATTCAGCCCCCGTACCGGGGCGCTAAACTGCTCCAACGCCCGGTGGCTCACGTGCGGACGAAACGACCTTGACCGCGGCTCGTGACGACGCTATGAGCCCGATCGTTCGGATTCCCCCCGTCCCGAACCTCGCACAAAATCAGGTGACCTGATGCTCCGACGCGCGCACTCGCCCGCGCTTCAGGTGGAACAGCTCGAGGACCGGTTCAACCCGGCCGGCTCCATCATCCCCGCCGGTGAGTTCAACTGGACCCAGTACAGCCCCACGGGCGAGCTGGGCCAGTTGCTGTGGAACGGCGGGACCCTGGTCTACCAGTCGCGCGTCGCCGGTGCGTGGAGCACCGAAACCGTGGCGTCCTCCGGGATCTTCACCGCGGGCGAGTACAACAGTACCGACGCGGTGCAGAAGGCGTCGCAGACCGCGCAGCTCGTGTTCACCAGCGACGGGACGCCGCACGCGCTGTTCCTCGAAAAGGTCTGGGCCGGGAGCTCGTACCAGACGCTCATCCAGCACTACGCGCGGACGTCCGCCGGGTGGCAGCACGTCGAGACGATCACCCCGACGTGGCAGTCCGCGTGGGGGCCGAACAACCTGGTCGCGGAGGCCGGGGCGAACAACTCGATCCACCTGATCTTCACCGAGACCACGGCGGCGGCCACCGGGGTCGGCAACTTCGGCTCCGGCCAGCTGTGGTACTCCACCAACGCCAGCGGCTCGTGGGGGTTCGCCAAGATCGCGGACACGGCGGACCTGGCCCAGGACGTGTGGTTCACCGGCGGCCGGTGGGCGCCGCGGTTCCTGTCGCTCGCGGTCGATTCGCTCAACTACGCGCACGTGACCTACACCCCGCAGTTCTACATCGCGGGCGCGTTCTCGACGGTCAACAGCACGCTGATGTACGCGACCAACCGCGGCGGCGTGTGGAACTCGCAGACCCTGATGGCGCCCGGGGACGGGACCGCCGACGCCGGGCTGGGGGCCAGCGTCGCGGTCGGCCCCGGGGACCAGATCGCGGTCGCGAGCTACTACGTGGACCGGTACAACACCGGCTCGCCGCAGACCTCGCAGCTCATGTACCACACGCTCACCGCGGGCGGGTGGACGCACACCGTGGTGGCGAACGCCCCGGCCGGGTACGTCGCGGGCGACGGGGCCAAGTTCACGGGGTTCGCGCCGCAGCTCTACTTCGACGCCAGCGGCCAGGCCAACATCGTGTTCTCGGACGAGGCCGCCGAGCACCTGCCGGTCAGCTACGCGAACCAGTTCGCGGGGCAGATCCGGCTCGCGACCCTCGCGGGCGGGGCGTGGTCGATCCAGACCATTTACGCCCAGACGGACCCGATCCACAACCAGCTCCTGTACCCGGTCGCGGCCACGTACAACGGGCAGACCACGTTCGCCGGGCTGGTGGCGACGAGCACCGTGGACGGGAACAAGAACCCGATCCGCACCGACTACACGCCGGTCGATGTGAACGCGCCCTACGGGTCGGCCACGCCGCCGGTATCGACCACGCCCCCGATCGCCACCAAGCCCGGTTCGACCACGCCGGCGGCGGGCGCCGCGGCGGGCGGGAGCGTCAGCGGCAGCGGGTGGGCGGTGGCATCGGACAGCGGGGCGACCACCTCGCGGGTGTACGTGTACCGGGCCGACGGCACCCTCTCCATGTCGGTCACCCCGTTCGGCGAGGGGTACCGCGGCGGGGTCCGGATCGCGCGGGGCGACGTGAACGGCGACGGGGTCATCGACCTGATTACGGTTAGCGGCGCCGGGATCGAGAGCCGGGTGCGGGTGTGGAGCGGGGTCAACGCGGCCATGATCGCGGACTTCGTCCCGTTCGTCGGGTACCAGGGCGGGCTGTGGGTGGCTGCCGGTGACATCAACGGCGACGGGGCGGCCGACATCGCGCTCGGCACCGACCTCGGCAACGTGCCGCACGTGAAAGTGTTCAGCGGCCGCGGGGTGAACGAGATCGCCAGCTTCTACGCGTACTCCGTCGGGTTCCTCGGCGGCGTGCGGGTGGGCGTGGGCGACCTGAACCGCGACGGGTTCGCGGACCTCGTGACCGGGGCTGGCTATGGCGCCGGGCCGCACGTCCGGATGTTCGACGGCAAGGCGATCGCGAGCGGCGCCGGCCCCAAGCTGCTCGCCAACGACTTCTTCGCGTTCGCCCCGTCCATGACCGCCGGGCTGAACATCACGGTGGGCGACATCGACGGCGACGGCTACGCCGACATCGCCGCGTCGCCCGGCGCCGGAGCCGCGCACTTGCGGGTGTTCAGCGGGCGCGCCCTGGCGAACGGCCAGGGGCCGGTGGAACTGCTCAGCACCATCGCCTGGGACGGCGCGACCGGTCTGCGTACCGCGGCGGCCGACGTGAACGGCGACGGCCGGATGGACCTGATCGCGACGACGGCCGGTGCGAACAACGGCCGCATCGCCGTGTTCACCAACTCCAACCTGCTGCCGCCGAACCCGCTCGGCGTTCGCTGGATCGATACGGTTCCGGGCACCAGCACCGGCGTCTTCGTCGGCTGAACCAGTCTACCGTTCGCGTTCTTTAACGGCCGCGCTCGCGCAACGTCTGTTGTGCGAGCGCGGCTTTCTTTTGTATTTCGCTCGCCAGATGTGTGGTTCGTGTGGCGTTTGCTTCGTCCCGTAGCCGGCCCCACAGGGGCGGCCGGGCGCGGATCACTTCGTGATCGTTACGGTGGGCGTGTGAAGAGCTGTCTTGACCACGTGACCACATCTGAACTGCCCTGACGGCACGGCGACGCCCCCGGGCCTCGGAGCGGCACACCGCACCGGTCGCGAGCGACTCCCCTGATCGCTCGCGGCCGGCACGGCGGCGCTCCGCTCGTGTGTTTGCGCCTTTCGCTCCCGACTTGTCAAAGACCGGTGGTTCCGTGACCGTTTCGCCCCGGCTCTCCCCAGAGCCAGGGCATTCCTTCCGCATCCACATCCGGTTACTATGTGCGAAGCTCAAAACTTACACGCTGGGTTCTGACACAGCATGTTTCCCTTTCGCACACCCCTTGCCCTCGCTACGCTCGCCCTTTTGCTCGCCGTCGCTGCGGTCGGGTCGCCCCGGTCGCCGGCCGACAAGCGACCCGAGCACCCGGTGCCCGAGCCGTACAAACAAGCCCCACCCCATTCGTTCGAGTGCCGGTGGGCGGACACTCCGATCGTTCTCGACGGGCTCGCGGACGAACCCGCGTGGGCGCTCGCACAACCGATATCTGCATTCCACGTGCCGTGGCTGGGCGACAAGGCCCGGATGTCCCGCACCGCGACCACCGCGAAACTGCTCTGGGACCGCGAGTACATCTACTTCCACGCCGACATGGAGGATTCGGACCTCTTCGCCGACATCACCGAGCACGATGGCGGTTTGTGGAAGAACGACGTGTTCGAGCTGTTCTTGCGCCCGGATGCGGAGAAACTTGGGTACTACGAGTTCCAGGTCAACGCCGCCGGGGCGCGGTTCGACGCCTTCTACCCGAAGTACGACCTGGACCGGCTCGGCGCGCACGCCAAGGCCGGGACGTTCGGCCTCGAAGCGAAGGTGAAGCTGCGCGGCACGCTCAACGCGCGCGACGACGCCGATAAAGGCTGGAGCGTGGAGGGGCGCATCCCGTGGGGCGACTTCCTGCGCACCGGCGGGCGCCCGGTCGCCGGCGAGAAGTGGAAGCTGAACCTGTGCCGGTTCGACTACAACGCCGACTGGGCGGAGCCCGAGCTGTCGTGCGTGGCGCCCATCGCCAAGAAGAAGATCCCGCCCTTCTTCCACCAGAGCGACGACTACGCCACCCTCACCTTCGTCGGCCCCACGGCGGCCACCGCCAAACCATACGGGATCGAGACGCGCGAGCCGGTGGCGTCGAAGGTGGTCGGGTTCCCGGACCCGCCCCCGCCGTTCGTCGCGACCCGCATCCTCGACAAATACCGCCCGGAATACCCGATCCGCGTGGAGCCGATCCCGGGCACGCCGGAGGCGCTCGTCATCACGCAGCCGCACGCCTACGGCCCGACGAAGGTGCTGCGCGTCCCGTTCGGCCCCGGCGCCACCGACAAGGACGCGGTGAAGCAGCTCGACACCCCCAACGGGGGCACCGCCTACGACATCGCGTTCCACCCGAAGTTCGCCGAGAACCGGTACGTCTACATCGGTTGGAACGGCGCCCCCACGGGGCGGAAGAAGAAGTCCAGCGTCATCTCGCGCTACACGATGACCGCGAAGGCGCCGTATGAACTCGACCCGAAGAGCGAGCGGACCGTCATCGAGTGGGAGTCCGACGGGCACAACGGCGCGGCGGTGTGCTTCGGCCCGGACGGGATGATGTACGTCACGAGCGGCGACGGCACCGCCGACTCCGACGCGAACCTGACGGGGCAGCGCACCGACCTCTTGCTCGCGAAGGTGCTGCGCATCGACGTGGACCACCCGGCCGACGGGAAGATGTACGGCGTGCCGAAGGACAACCCCTACGTGGGGCGTAAGGAGTTCGTGCCCGAGACGTGGGCCTACGGCCTCCGCAACCCGTGGCGCGTCACCTACGACGCCAAGCTGAACCAGCTCTGGGTGGGCCAGAACGGCCAGGACCTGTGGGAGCAGGCGTATCTGGTCAAGAAGGGCGAGAACTACGGATGGAGTGTGATGGAGGGCTCGCACCCGTTCTACCCGAACCGCAAGGCAGGGCCGACGCCGATCACCAAGCCCACGGTGGAGCACCACCACTCCGAGGCGCGCTCGCTGACGGGCGGGGTGGTGTACCACGGGGACAAGCTGCCGGGGCTGAAGGGCGCCTACGTCTACGGCGACTACAGCACCGGCCACATCTGGGCCGTGAAGCACACGGGTGAGAAGATCGAGTGGCACAAGAAGATCGCGATCACCACGCTGAAGATCACGAACTTCGCGCTCGACCGCGACGGCGAGCTGGTCGTCTGCCACCACGCCCCCGCGGGCGAGGGCGGGTTCTACACGCTCACCCCGAACGCCGCGAAGGCCGACACCGGGTTCCCCAAAAAGCTGAGCGAGAGCGGCCTCTTCGCCTCGGTCAAGGACCACGCGATGGCCCCGGGCGTGGTGCCGTACTCGGTGAACGCGCCGTTCTGGTCCGACGGGCTGCACAAGGAGCGGTTCCTGGCGGTGCCCGCGGGGAAAATCTCGTACAAGCGCGCCGGCGGCTGGGACTTCCCGGACGGGGCGGTGCTGGTGAAGAGCTTCGCGCTCGAAACCCGCGAAGGCGACCCGGCGAGCCGCACCTGGATCGAGACGCGGTTCATGACGCGCCAGGGCGGCGAGTGGTACGGGTACTCCTACGTCTGGAACGACGCCGGCACCGACGCGACCCTCGTGGACGCGGCCGGGCTAGACCGCGAGTTCACGGTCCGGACCGCCGCCGGCGCGGCGAAGCAGTCGTGGCACTACCCGAGCCGGGCCGAGTGCATGGTGTGCCACAGCCGCGCCGCGAACTACGTGCTGGGGCTGTGCGAGGTGCAGATGAACAAGGACCACACCTACCCGAACGGCCGCACCGACAACCAGCTCCGCGTGCTCGAACACCTGGGGCTGCTCGACGTGGGGTGGGCGGGCGAGGCCAAGGACCCGAGCGCGCGGCAGCAGCCGGACCAGCGCGAGCCGAAGCCGACGGGGCTGCTGCCCGCGCCGCCCGCGGGGCTGAAGCGGCTGGCCAACCCCTACGACAAGGCGCAGCCGCTGGCGGAGCGGGCGAAGGCGTACCTGCACGTGAACTGCTCGAGCTGCCACGTGGAGGCGGGCGGCGGGAACGCGCAGATGGACCTCGGCTACGCGACCGCGTGGGACAAGATGCGGCTGATCGACGTGACGCCGGTCCACCAGTCGTTCGGGCTGGCGGACGCGCGGCTCGTCGCGCCGGCCGCGCCCGAGCGGAGCGTGGTGCTGCACCGGGTCGCCCAGCGCGGCCCGAACACCGGCCAGATGCCGCCGCTGTCCTCGGCCCGCGTCGATCGGGCCGGCGTCGAACTGCTGACCGAGTGGTGCAAGGGCCTGCGTAAGTAGCAGGTGGGCGCGACACCGGTCCCAAGAACCGCCGACTTACGTCGGCGGTTCGGCGCTCAATCCAACTTATGCTCGCGGCTGATTCCAGTAGTTTCAAGTTCGCACAGCGCGATTCCGGTTTTGGAGTGTGGTCCGCTCACTCCGTGAGCGGTCGTTCCGCGCGCCCGACTCGCCCCGCGGGCGTGCCGGCCCCGTCGTTGCGCGCCACGCGCATCCGATACCCGGAGCGACCGCTCACGGAGTGAGCGGACCACACTCAACGGCCTGTGGATGGGTCGGCTACGCCAACTTGAAACCACCGGATGCTGATTGAGCGACAGGCTGATTGTGTCTATGCCACAAAAAGCCAAATCTATAAATACATTGCCCGGATCAGCTTTTCGTTGCGGGAATCGGTTTCGCGTCCGGGTCGCGCGTTTTCAGCTCCTTGACGAGCGTCTCGGCTTTGTCCACCGTACTCAAGTCGATGTCCTTCAGCACCCACTTCCCGTCTTTGGTCTTCTTCAACGTGAAGATCAGGCACCTGCGGTCGGCGCCAGCGGGAGCCTTTTCCGGCAGTCCGATCGGGTCGCTCACCGCCATCGCGTACCCGTGCTTGTCACTGATCAGGACCGTCGGTAGTCCGAGCGATTTGGCGGCGATGAGTTCTTTCAGCTTCTTGGCGGATTCGGGCTTCGCCGGGCTTTTGCCTTCTTCCGCAAGCTTTACCGCATCGTCGAATTGACCCGCGAGCGCGGCCGCGACATAGCCCTCAGCAACTTGGCGCGGGTTCGGAGTCGGTTTCGGGTCGGCAGCGGGAGTGAGTGCGAACACACAAACCAACGCGAGCATGTGATAGCCCCTGAAAGGAATCGTGCGTCCGGAAGACGTTCGGGGCGGGTCGTGGTTTCAGACTACGATTGCGACGGAGTGGATTTTGACACCGAGCGTTCTCTCCCTTTTCAGCAGCAACACACAACGTCCCCGCTCACCAGCGCGGATTGCTACCATCACGCCTGCGGCCCGGGCGCCGGCCGTAATGGCGTCGAAATCGAAAGCTGGCGTCGCGCTCCCCGTGCGGCTCGCGCCCGATGTTGGCGGGCGCGCCTTGCTTCGCGCGCGGGGTTCGTGCATCTTGAAGGGATGGCCGGCGAGTTGTCGTTCGAGAACCCTGAGTTCCTGTGGCTGGCGCCGCTCGCGCTGTTCGTCGCGTGGTGGTGGGGCCGGCGGTCGCGTCCCGCGCTGCGGTTCAGCGACGTGAGCCGGTTCGGCCCGCGCCCCGGGCGGCGCGCCACCGCCGCGCGCCGGGGCAGCCCCGCGCTGCGTGGGCTGGCGTGCCTGCTGCTGGTCGTCGCGTGCGCCGGGCCGCGCCGGCCGGACCTGGTCACGCAGTTGCCCGCGAAAGGGATCGCGCTGGTGGTGGCGCTGGACGTGAGCGGCAGCATGGGCGCCGAGGACGTGGTCTGGACCCCCAACACCCCGCCGGTCTCGCGGCTCGAAGCCGCCCGGCGCGCCCTCAAGCTGTTCCTCGCCGGCGGCGCGGCCCCGGACGGCACCGCGTTCGACCCGCGCCCCGGGGACGCGGTCGGGCTGGTCGCGTTCGCCGCGGTGCCCGAGACGGTGTGCCCCGCCACGCTCAACCACTCGGTGCTGTTCAAGGTGGCGGACGCGCTCCAGCCGAAGGGCGGCGCGGACGCCGGGACCAACATCGGCGACTCGCTCGCCGAAGCGGTCATCCGCCTCGACGCCGCCGACCAGAAGTCGCGGGTGCTGATCCTCCTGAGCGACGGCGAGCACAACATCCTCAAGGAGGACGTGCGCGACGCGCAGCGCCCGGGCATCGACCGCACGCTGAAGCCCCGGGAGGCGGCGCAGCTCGCCGCGAACCTCGGGGTCCGGGTGTACACCATCGACGCCGGCGGCGACCCGCCCCTCGGCGCCCCGCCCGACGCCGTCGCGCAGCGGTTCGCCGGCCGCAAGGCGCTCAAGGACGTGGCCGAGATGACCGGCGGCAAGTCGTTCCAGGCGACCAGCGGGGCCGAACTGCTGGCCGCGTACCGCGAGATCAGCCTGCTAGAGAAGACCGACGACCGCGCGCCGATCTACCGCCGGTACTTCGACTACTACGCGTGGTGCGCCGGGGCCGCGCTCGTCTTACTGCTGTCGGCGCACGCGCTCGACCGCACCGCCTGGCGCACCATGACGTGAGCGGCGGTTGCAACGCTCGCCACGAAGGCGCAACGCGCCCTTCGTTCCCCCTGTTTGTGTCCCAAGCGGTTACCGCTTTATGCTCCTCTTCACGGCGTCTTCCGGCCTGGGCGGGCTGCTGACCGACGGGCGCGAGTTCCTCGCGGCCGTGCGGCTGGGCCGCCCCGCCGCGCTGTGGCTGCTGGCGCTGCTCCCGCTGCTCGCCCTGCTGAACCGCTACGCCGCCCGCCGCCGCCGGGCGGCCCTCGCGGGCGTCGGGCGCCCGGCGGCGCTCACGGGTCAGCTCACGCACCCGCGCCCCCGGCGCCGCTGGGCGGGGCTGACCTACCCGCTCGCGTGGCTGCTCCTGGTGGTCGGCCTCGCGGGGCCGCGGTGGGGCGAGAGCGACGAGCCCGGCGTCGCGGTCGGGCGCGACACGGTGATCGTGATCGACCTGAGCCGCTCGATGCTCGCCGAGGACATGGCCGACCCCGGGGCCAGGTCGCGCTGGGAGGCCGCGCGGTCCGGCGCGCTCGACCTGCTCGCCGCGATGGAGCGGCGCGGGGGGCACCGGGTCGGGGTCGTGCTGTTCGCGGCGCGGCCGAAGCTGGTGTGCCCGCTCACTACCGATTACAAGCACGCGCGGGCGGTTCTGCGGGCCGTGAACGGCAGGTTCCCGCCGCCCGAGTGCCGGCCCGGCCCCGAGGCCGACGCCACCTCCGGTACGCGGTTCGGCGCGGCGCTGGTCGCGGCCGTCGCGGCGCACGACCCGCGGTTCGTCGGGGCGCAGGACATCGTCCTTATCTCCGACGGCGACGACCCCGAAGAGGCCGACCGCGAGTGGGTACGCGGGGCGAACGCGGCCCGCACGGCCAACGTCCCGGTCCACACGGTCGGCGTGGGGAACCCGGGCCAGCCCACCGTGCCCGACCTCGGGCCGGACGCGGTCGAGCCGTTCAGCACCAAGCTCGAAGAGGGCGAGGACAAGCCGCTGAAGTTGATCGCGGGGGAGACGCAGGGGGACTACGTGGCGGCCCGCACCGGCTCGCCGCGGCTCGGCGAGTTCTTCCTGAACCGCATCGAGGGGCACAAGCTGCGAACGGTGGTGGGCGACGACCAGGTGCCGCAGCCGAAGGAGCGGTACCCGTGGCTCCTGGCCCCGGCGCTGGCCCTGTTTTTTGTCGGCTGGCTCCGCGGGCGCTGATCGCGACGAAATGCGAAGGCGGCGGATACGATACAATGTCGAACGTGGCCCGCAACGAACGGGGAACGGCAATGCGTCTCACCCGTAGCCTCTTTTGTCTGGTGTCTGTCGTCGTTTGCTTGCTCGCGGCGGCCCCGCCGCACGAGGACGCGCCCGACGACCTGATTCGACAGGCGAACGCGCTGTTCCGCGAGGGCGATAAGGCCGGCGCCGACCAGCTCTACGCCCGGGCGGAGGAGCGCACCGGCGACCCGGGGCTGGTCGCGTTCAACCGCGGCGTGGTGCTGTTCGACCGGCAGAAGTACCGCGACGCCGAACAGCTCTACGCGTGCGTCCTGGACGACGCCGCGTGCCCGCCGGACCGCGCCGCGCGGGCGTGGTACAACCGCGGCACCTGCCTGCTGCACCGGGGCGGCTCGTGGGAGGTGTTCCGGGCCGCGGTCGCGTGCTTCGAGCACACGCTCGACAGTCCCGCGGCCGACGAGCGGCTCCGCGCCGACGCCCGCCACAACATCGAGCTGGCGAAGCTGTTGTGCGCGAAGGAGCGGGCGAAGGAGGAGAACAAGAAGAAGTCGCCCAACACGGACGTGCCGCCGGAAGAGACGCACCAGCCGCGCCAGCGCCCGGACCCGCAGCCGGGCGGCGGCGACCCCGACCCCAACGGCGGCGAGCAGCCGACCGACCCGGGCGCGTCGAAGGGTCCCGGCGGGATGCACGCGCAGCAGCAACAGGGCACGGCCATCAAGCCGACCGAAACCGACCAGACCACCGCCGGCAACAACGCCGCGCTCGAGGTGCTCAAGGACGACGCACAGGTGCAGCAGTTGAGCGAGAAGGACGCGCGGGCGACCCTCGCCGAGATCGAGAAGCGCAACCGCCGGGAGCAGCAGTCGCTGCTCCGCACCCTGTACGGCCCCGAGCGCACCGCCGTTCGGGACTGGTGAAGGCAGCGACGAGCGACGGGGGCACATGCTTTTTCTTGACCGTAACACGTTGCGCGGCGCCGTAATGCTGGCCGCACTCGGGCCGTTGCTCGTCGCCCACCGGCCGCTATGGGCTGGACAGCCGGCCTTTTTCGAGCCGAAAGAGCACTACTACAAGGCGAAGGGGAGCAGCGTCAGCGTGCGGTGGGTGGTCGAGCCGCGGGAGGTGCTGGTGGGCCGCGACCTGACCGCCACGCTCGTCGTCACGGGCGCGACGAACCCCACCGAGGTCGTGAAGCCCGACCTGCGGAAGCTCCCCGGGTTCGACGTGTTCAAGGTGACGGACGTGCCCGACCCGCCCCCCTCCCCGACCGACAAGGAAGTCCGGTTCGTGTACAAGCTGGCCCCGCGCGGCACCGACGTGAAAGAGGTCCCGCCGCTCAAGTTCAGTTACTTCAACCCGGGCGCGCCGCCGGGCAAGCAGCAGTTCCCGTCCACCCGCACGGACCGCGACGAGGACACCCCCGTCATAACGGTTCGCGAGGCGCCGAAGGTGGAGCGCCGGGTGGTGCCGCTCGAGGCGCCGGAGCGCCTGTTCCAACTCGAAGCCGGTGCGGACGCGCTCGGCCGCGGGCCGTTCGTGCCCGGCGTGTGGGCGTGGGCCGCGGCGGTCCTGGCGGGGCCGCTCGCGGCCGTCGGGTGGTTCCTCGTGTGGCGCCGGTTCAACCCGACGGCGGCGCGGCTCGCGCGGGCGCGGCGGTCCCGGGCCGCGCGCCGGTCCGTCGAGCAGATTCGAAAGGCGAACCGCACCCCCGACCCGCCCGCGGCGATCGCGGGCGCGGTTCTGGGCTACCTGCGGGCGCGGTTCCTGCTACCGGAGAGCACGGTCACGCCGTCGGAAACCATGTCCGCCCTGCGGCAACTGGATGTACCCGCAGGCGTGGCCGAACGGGTCGCCGAGGTGCTGCGCGCGTGCGACCGCGCGCGGTTCGCGCCGACCGGTGCGGAAACGGCCCTCGCGACCGAGGCCGAAGCGCTGCTCACGCGGCTGGAGGCGCTCGCGTGAAGCGGCTGGCCCCTGTCGCACTCTTTGCCGTTCTTCTGACCGTCGCGCCCGCGGCGGCGGCCCCGCCCGAGGACACGCTCGCGGCGGCGGAACGGGCGTTCGCGGAGGGCGTGGGGTCGCGGGCCGACGCCGAGACCGCCCGCCCCGCGTTCGCCCGGGCCGCGGCGGCCTACGACGATCTCTGGGCGCGGGGGCACCACAACCCGGAGCTGGCGCTGAACCGGAGCCGCGCGCACCGGCTTGCCGGGAGCCTGCCCCGGGCCGTCGCCGCCCTTCACGACGGGCTCGCGGTCGCCCGGTTCAGCCGGCCGCTCCAGGTGGAACTCGAAGACGCCCGCGCGGGCGTGCTGTACCCGCTCGAAGGCGAGCTGGCGGCGCAGGGGAAGCCCGTGCCGGTGCGCACCGTGAGCACGCGGCTGTCGGCCCTCGACACGTGGCTGTTGAGCGGGCTGATGTGGCTGGTGGCGTGCGGCAGCGCGGCGCGGTTCGTCGCCACCCGTCGCGCGGCGTGGCTCGCGTGGGCGGGGGGCGGGCTGTGCGGGCTGGGCGCGCTGGCGGCGCTGTGGGTGCAGGACGCGCGGGCGCGCGAGCGGGCCGAGTCGCTCCCGCTCTTGGTGGTGGCGGAAGACGTTCACTTGCGAAAGGGGAACGCGGCCGAGTACCCGCCCCGCATCGAGCCGGCGCTGCCGCGGGGGGCGGAGGTGCGCGAGCTGTCGCGCCGCGGCGGGTGGGTGCAGGTGCAACTGCCCGGGGGCATGGCCGGCTGGCTCCCGGAACCCGCGGTTCTCCCGTGCGGGCGGTGAGGAGAGCATTCCAACTTACAGCCCACCGGCTCGGCCGCGATCCCAACCCGCGGCACGAACAACCCGGCGAGCGCCGGGAAACAGATCACGCGGCTGGTTCCGGTGCCGCGCCGAGTTCGGCGCGGCACCGGAAGACCACCAACAGCACACGATCTGGTTCCGCCTCTGGCGCTGCCGTGCATGTGCTCACGGCTGCGTGCCACTCGCCTTGCGCTTGCATGCGGCCTTGGCGGTCCAGGGCAGCGTAAGCACGTCACCCACCAGAGAGAACGGGAGATCGATGAACGCAACGATGCCGGCCAAGGGGGGCTCGTGGCTGACGGCGTCCGTCGCGAACTCCAGATCCGTCCGGACTCCACCGAACACCTCGCGCGGGGCCGGCTTCCCAGTGGCCCGATCGGTCCGCATGTTCGCGGTTGTGCCACAACCAGCCACCAAGAAGGCGACTGCGCACCCCAGAGCGATTGCGAAATGTCGGGTCATGGTCGTGCGCCCGTGTCCGGTGTCGATTCACTCTTAATCGACACGCCGACGGTGACCGGCGACCCCAAGTGGCGTGGCTTCGTGCCGCGCGGGAGGGAAGCCGCGTGCAGTTCGCTCGACCGTTACGCTCTTCCTCAGCAACGTCTTCTGCCCGTGTGGCCGAACTGCCGAATGGGAGGCGCCCGAACCGGTCGGCGAGTGGATCCGCCTCACGCTCTATCTCGTTGCCGACCTAACAGTCTGACTCGTACCCGTCATTTTCATCCCTTTGCCAAGGTTATCGCAGTGCGTGGCTCGTATCGTGCGTCGCTCTGTGACTTGTAGGTGCTTTTTGCGGGCACTGCGGCGCGGTATACTCGTTCCGACTCGCTCCGGAGGCACCCGTGACAACTCGCATCCCGCTTCTGCTCGCCGGGCTCGCGGTCTTCGCAACGCCCACCGGTGAAACCGCTCGGGCGCATCACGCGCCGGTCCCGAAACGCACCGCGCCGGCCCTCGTGCGCCCGACCCCGGAACAGGTCCAGGAGGCCAACGACGCGTTCGCGGGGCTGGCGGGCGCGTGCGCGGAGGAGCCGCTGGCGAGCGGGCGGGGCACGGTACACGTCTTTCACTTCCCGGTGGTGGCCGACGACGAGACGCTGAAGCGGGTTCCGGACCTGCCGTTCGCGTTCGGGTTGAGGTTCAACTGCGCGAACATCACGGACGCGGGCGTCAAGGAGCTCAAGCGGCTCACCAACCTCACTTACGTGAGCTTCTACGGCACCGCGGTGACGGATGCGGCCCTTAAAGAACTCAAAGAGCTCCCCAACCTCACCGACCTGGACCTGGGCACGACGGGGATGACCGGCGAGGGGCTCGCCGCGCTGGACGGCGCTCCCAACGTCGTCTTCTTGAACCTGTGCAACTCGCGGGTGACGGACGCAGGGCTCAAGGCGGCCAAGGGGCTCCCCAGGCTCCGGGTTCTGCGGTTCTCCGGCGACCGAGTGACAGACGCGGGCCTCAAAGAACTGGCCGAGATGCCGAACCTCTCCGAGGTGGGTTCGTACTCCAAGCGGGTGACGAACGCAGGGCTCAAGGGGCTCAAGGGGTTGAAGCACCTAACCGTCCTGAACCTCTACGCCCCGCAGGTGACGGACGCGGGCCTCCAAGAACTCGGCGGCCTGACCAGCCTGACCCGGTTGTGCGTGCAGGAGGCGCAGGTGACGGACGCGGGCCTCAAGGGGCTCAAAGGACTCAAAGAACTCACCGATCTGGAACTTCGGAAAACCAGGGTGACGGGAGCCGGCCTCAGCGAGTTCTCAGCTCTCAAACGGCTGTGTCTGAACGAGTCGCCGGTGACGGACGCCGGGCTCAACGGGGTCGGCGGGTTGCGGAACCTCGCCGAACTGGAACTCGGGGCGACGCCGGTGACGGACGCGGGCCTCAAGGAACTCAGAGGGCTTCCGAAGCTCGCCCGCCTCCGCCTCTGGAACACCGCGGTGACCGGAGCGGGGCTCAAGGAGCTGAAAGGGCTGACCGGTCTGACCGAACTGGACCTCGGAGGTACGGGGGTGACGGACACCGGGCTCAAGGAGCTCAAAGAGTTCCCGAACCTCACCGAACTGGACCTCTGGCGCACGAAGGTGACGGACGCCGGGCTCAAGGAACTCAAAGGTCTCCCGAAGCTCACCAAACTGAGCGTCGGGGGCTCACAGATCACGGACGCGGGGTTGAAGGAACTCGAAGAGCTGCCAGGGCTCAGGGCGCTGAACCTCAGTGAGACGGGGATTACGGACGCGGGCGTTGTGGAGCTCAAAAAGCTGCGCCGTCTCAAAGAGCTGTTGCTGTTCCGCACCAAGCTGACCAAAAAAGGGTACGACGAACTGCGTATCGCCCTGCACTCCTGCGTGCTCAGCTCCTTTGAACAGTAAGGCGGCTCGTCAGCAATGCGCGACCGCGCATTGTCACGCGCCACCCGGCCATCCATTCGGGCGACCGGCGCGTCGGTCGCAAATCCGCACACGGTTTCCGGACGCAGAATACGAAGTCACACGATTGCAAGACAAACCCGCCCGCGTCACTTCGCTTCTTCGCTGAGGTGCTCGGCGAGCGCGGCCCGGAGCCGCGCTTCGAGCGCCGGCGGCAGCGGGCCGCACTTCGGCAGCGCCCGCACCACCCGCACCGTGCGCGAGTACGTGGACACGTACACCTCGCACTTCGGGCACCCCTTCACGTGAACGGTCACCGTCTCGTGGCGCTCGTGCGCCACCACCAGGACGCCGTCGGCGCCCACGTAGTCGGCCAGCAGCGCCTTCAACTCGTCACACGTCATCACGCGTTCTCCTCGAAGTGCGGTGCGAGCAGGTCGCGCATCCGCATTCGCGCGCGGTGCAGACGGCTCTTCACGGCGGCCACGCTCAGGCCCAACATGCTCGCGATGTCCGCGTTGGGGAGCCCCTCAACGTCGGCCAGCAGGTACACGTCGCGGAACGGCTCCGGCAGCTCGCCGATCGCCCGCTCGATGACCGCCGCCTGCTCGGCCGCGAGCACCGGCTCGTCGGGCGCGACGTTCCACCGCTTCACCTCGCCCTCCGGGGCGGCGGCCTCGAGCAGGTCGTCGGCCACCTCGCCGGACTCGTGCTTCTGCCGCGACGCCCGTTTGGCGCGGTGGGCCAGGGCCGCGTTGACCGTCACCCGGTGCAGCCACGTGGCGATCTGCGACTCGCCCCGGAACGTGTCCAGCTTGCGCACCACCTGGAGCAGCACGTCCTGGGTCACGTCCTCGGCGTCGGCGTCGTTGCCGAGCATCCGGCGCGCGATGTTGTAGATCCGCGGCGCGTACTCGCGAAAAACGAGTTCGGGGGTCAGCTTCTCGGGCAGCGGTGCAACCATTCGGCGGCTCGCGGGCGAGGGTCGGTCCCGTTCACTTTAACACAGCGAACGGGGTGTGTCCGTAGCAACCCGTGTGCCCGCGCGGCTCAGGCGCTCTGCGCCGCGGGCCGGGCGACCGACATCGCGCCGCGGGAGGCGTACCGTTTTATCAGGGCCGCGGCACTCGCGACCGCCCACCAGCCCAGCGCGGCGGCCACGCTACCGGCCATAGCGCCGGCGGCCCCGCACGCCTCCAGGTGTGCCGTTCCGGCCGCGGCGCAGAGCCCCACCGCGCCCACCGCCCCGCCGGCCGCGCCGACAATCCCCGCGGGCATCAGCCCCCGCTCGGACAGCGGTTCCGCACCGCCCGCCCCCCGCTCGCTCATCGCACCCCCTCCACCAACCCGAGCGCCCGACACAGACGGATCGAGATGGCACCAAAGTGACATCTCTAGTTCTACACCCCTTTCTTCACGAAATCTACACGAAGCGCAACATCAACCGAAATTCTGACAGCGCGTGCGGCGCGCTGTCCGGCCGGTACGATAAAGTAACGCCGCCGCACACCGCACCCGGGGGACCGATGCCTTTTCGCGCCGCGCTCTTCGACTTCGACGGCACACTCGCCGACAGCTTCGCCGCGATCACGTCCAGCACCAACCACGTCCGGCGGAGCTACGGGCTGCCGCCGATGACCGAGGCGGAGGTGCGTGGGTACGTCGGGTTCGGCCTCGACAAGCTCATGGCGGACCTCGTACCGGGCGCCCCAGTGGGCGAGGCGGTGGCCCGGTACCGCGAGCACCACGCGGGCGTGATGATCGCCGAAACGCGGCTCCTGCCGAACGTCGGGGACACGATCCGGGCGCTCGCCGGGCGTGGGCTGAAGCTCGCCGTGTGCAGCAACAAGCGGGTCGAGTTCACGCGCGAACTGGTTCGCGCGCTCGGCCTCGGCGACTACTTCGCCTATGTACTCGGTCCGGACGACGTCGGGGACCGGGCCAAGCCCGACCCGGCCATGTTGTTAGAGGGGCTGAAGCGGCTCGAGGTTTCACCCGCGAAGGCGGTGTACGTCGGGGACATGGTTGTCGACGTGCGCACGGCCCGGGCCGCCGGGGTCGAAGTTTGGCTCGTTCCGACCGGGACGACGGAGCCCGGTGAGGAACCGGACCGGCGGCTCACCTCGTTCGACGAACTGCTCGCACTGCTCGCCGGGTGAAGACCGCAGGTCCGTAAAAACGTCGGAGGGGCCGCGGGGGCTGATGTCAGCCCCCGCGGCCCCTGAACCGTTTTGCGCCGTTACGCCCAGTCGTTACCAGCGCCACGGGGACCCGTAGCCGCGGTAGCCGTAGCTTCCGTAGTACGGGCGGCCGTAGTAGGAGTTGTACCCGTAGTTCGGGTAGACGGAGCCGCTACCGAAACTGAAGCCCCCGCGCGGCCCGCCGACACTCAGCCCGAACCCGCTGCTCGGGTAGCTGTAGCCGCGGTAATAGCTCGGGTACGCGTACCCGCCGCGGTACCCGCTGGAGTAGTTGTGGTAGTGGCCGCCGTGGTAGGCCGGGGGCCGGGCGTCGGCGGCGCCCGCGGACACAGCCAGCGCGCCGGCGGCAACGAACGACAGTATAGCGAACTTCATTGCAGCGTCTCCTCGGTGTGGTTTGAGGAGCCGGTCGCGGAGTTGGGCGGCAGCGCGTCGGGCGTCGGCTCCGGTTGTCGAACGCTCTCGGCCGCCGGACTTGCGCCCGGCGGCCGAGAAGAGATACCGGTTCGACCGAATTTGCTTACGCGACGCCGAAATGGTGCTGGAGCTTCTTGATCGCCTTGTACTTCTCGTCGCTGACCCGCTCGACGGTCGTCGCCAGCTCCGTGGCGATCTCCGGAACCGGCCAGCCGTCGGCGGTCAGCTCCAGGATGCGGCGCTGCCGCGGGCTGAGCTGCTCGGCCGCCTTGGCGACGGCGTCGCGGTCGTCGCGGGTGGTGTTGGTGACGGGCCGCCGGTCCGGCAGCTCGTGCGACAGCGCCGCGAACTTACGGGCGCGCTGGGTGCGCTTCTTCACCGCGTCGATGGCGCGGAGGAACTCCCGGCGCTCGCTCGTCTCGCTGTCCACCAGCACCGCGCCCCACTTGTCCGCTTCGACCCGCTCCAGGAGGCGGACGAAAACGGCCTGGGTGCAGTCCTGCCAGCGGTCGGCGGGCAGGCGGGCGTTCCGCCAGCACGTCTGGCAGTACTTGCTGATGTCGGTGACGGCTTTCGCGCTCGGCTCCGCGCCGCGGGCCACGGAGGCGCCCGCCCGAGCAGGTGAGGTGGCCAGCGCGGTGCCGAGCACCATCGCCACCATCACGCCGCGCGACGGCTTCGAGGGCAGGTAACGGGTCATGCGGTCACGTCCCTAAGACCAAGTTGCGAACTTCGTCCATTATACCGACGCGGCGGGACGCCTTTCTCGCCCGAAGCGTACAAAAAACGGGAAGTCAATTAAAGCCCGTTTCGGTAGGGTGGGACAAGGCTTTCGCGCGGTCTCACCGGCCCTCCGCGGTTGCCCCCGGTCGTGCGCCCGTGCGGCGATCGCGGTGCCCGCGCGGGCGCCCCGGCCGGCACCGCATTCCGCCCCCACCGAACGGCGCAAAGCCTTGCCCCGCCATCTGATGCGAGCCCATCTATGCGTCGATTGCTGCCCCTGTTGGTTTTCATTCCGGCCGTCTCGCTCGCGCAGGACGCGAAACCGCCCGAGGTGCCGAAGGGCACCTCATTCAGCTTCGCGTTCGCGAAGAGCACGGTTTTCCCCGGCACCACCCGCACCGTAACCGTGTGGGTGCCGGCCCAGTACGACGGCAAAACGCCCGCGTGCGTGTACGTGAACCAGGACGGACTGCCGGGGTACGTCGGCCCGACGTTCGAGAAGCTGATCGCGGCGAAGGAGATGCCGGTCACGATCGCGATCGGGGTGACCCCGGGCGAGGTCAGGGCGGGCGACCCGAAGGCGGCGCTGACCCGGTACAACCGGAGCTACGAGTACGACGGCCTGGGCGACGCCTACGCCCGGATGCTGCTCGACGAACTGCTCCCGGAGGTGGAAAAGCGTACCACGAAGGACGGGAAGCCGATCGTGCTCTCCAAGCGGGGCACCGACCGGGCGATCGGCGGCGCGTCGAGCGGCGCGATCTGCGCGTTCACGGCGGCGTGGGAGCGCCCGGACGAGTTCTCGCGGGTGTTCAGCACCATCGGCACCTACGTCGGGCTGCGCGGCGGCGACATCTACCCGACGCTGATCCGCAAGTTCGAGCCGAAGCCGCTGCGGGTGTACCTCCAGGACGGCACCAAGGACCTGAACATCTACGGCGGCGACTGGTGGATGGCGAACCAGACGATGGAGCGGGCGCTGGTGTTCGCGGGCTACGAAACGAAGCACTCGTGGAACGACGGCGGGCACAACGGCGGGCTGGCCGCGGGCGTGTTCCCCGAGGCGATGCAGTTCCTGTGGAAGGACTGGCCCGAACGGCCGAAGGCCGGCAAGGGCTCGCAGCCGCTGCAAGAGCTTTTGATCCCCGGCGAGGGCTGGAAGCTGGTGGGCGAGGGGTACAAGTTCACCGAGGGGCCGGCGACGAGCCCGACGGGCGAGGTGTTCTTCAACGACGTGGGCTCGTCGAAGACGTACAAGGTCGTGGACGGCAAACCGGTGGAGTGGCTCGCGGACAGCAAGCGCGGTGACGGCCAGCGGTTCGGCCCGGACGGCCGGCTCTACGCGAACGCCGCGGGCGAGTCCAAGGTTCTGGCGTGGGACGGCGCGGGCAAGCCGAGCGTCTTCGCCGAGGGCTTCAAGGGCAACGACCTCGTGGTGCTGCACAACGGGGCGGTCTACGACACGGACCCGTTCGAGACGCCCAACAACAGCAAGGTGTACTACGTCTCGCCGAAGGGCGAAAAGAAGGTGGTCGATACGGGCCTGAAGTTCGCGAACGGGATCACCGTATCGCCGGACCAGACGCTCCTGTACGTCGCGGACAGCCGCACGCACTGGGTGTACAGCTACATGATCCAGCCGGACGGCACGCTGGCGAACAAGCAGAAGTATTTCCACCTCTACGTCCGCGACGCCGACGACGATTCGGGCGCGGACGGGCTGCGGTGCGACCGCGACGGGCGGTTGTGGGTCGCGACGCGGGCCGGGTTGCAGGTGTGCGATCAGGCGGGCCGGGTCAACTGCATCATCCCGACGCCGAACGGGAAGCTGTCGAACCTGACGTTCGGCGGCGCGAACATGGACGTGGTGTACGCGACCTGCGGGGACAAGGTGTACAGCCGCAAGGTGAAGGTGAAGGGCGCGAACGCGTTCGAGCCGCCGTTCAAGCCGGCCCCGCCGCGGCTGTGACCAAGCGAGCGGGGGGCGTGAGCCCCCCGAGTGAACGCCCCGCTCGCGCTTCCGGCGCGAGCCCTTCGCTCGCCTCCCTCCGCACGAGTGGTCGTGGCGCGTTCACTCGGGGGGCTCACGCCCCCCGCTCGCCTCCGCACGAGCGGCGCGTTCACTCGGGGGGCTCACGCCCCCCGCTCGCCAAGGCGTTGACTCGGAGTTCGGGGCGGAAGCTCGCCTGGAGAGTTTTCACACCGTAAGATCAGAAGCGTAATTGTTTGGCGAACGATCGCCCTTTTCGGCTACGAACAGGAGATCGCGATGGCCCGCTCGTGGCTCCTCACCTCGACCTTTTACGGCAACTGGTTACCCGGCGACCCGCGCGGTTTCGTCTCACGTGTACGGGATCGGCGGGCCGAGGACGCCGAGGATGTCGTTCGGTTGGAACACGACCGCCCCGGCACGCCCTGCGACGCCGACCTCCCTGGCTTGTGGCGTGCGGCCGTCCACCAGATGAAAGGGCCGCGCGTCCGCATCGATCGGGCGCAGGCGGACGCGCTCGCCAATCAGTTCCGAGAGACCGCGACCCATCGCCAATGGGTTCTGCACGCGCTCGCGGTGATGGCGAACCACGTTCACCTCGCGGTCACCGTGACGGACGGCATCGAACCGAGTGACATCCTTTGGCGACTTCAAAAGTTACGGCAGCCGGGTCTTGAACGCGCGTTGGGGCAAGCGGCCGAACGGCACGTGGTGGACGCAGAGCGGGTCAAAACGGAAACTGCCCAACGAGCGCGCGATCAGCGACGCGATCGCGTACATTGTTGGACAGGAATATCCCCTTGTGGTGTGGTCGCTTGAGGTCCAGGCGGGGGGCGTAAGCCCCCCGAGTGAACGAACCACAAACGCTCGTGCGGAGGCGAGCGGGGGGCGTGAGCCCCCCGAGTGAACGCGCCACGAACACTCGTGCCACGATCCTCCCGAGTGAACGCGCTGCGAGCGATCGTCCCGCTGTCGGCGAAGGACTCGCGCCGGAAGCGTGAGCGAGGTGTTCACTCGGGGGGCTCACGCCCCCCGCTCCTCCGCACGAGCGTTCGTGGTTCGTTCACTCGGGGGGCTCACGCCCCCCGCTCGCCTAAATGCCCTTGTACGCCGCTTCGAGGCGCCGCACGTACCCCGGCACGTCCGTCACCGGCGACTGGCTCATCATGTCGCGCAGGCTCGATCGCAGGTCCGCGAGCCCGGCCCGCTGGTCCGCCCACGTCGCCGCCAGCGTCACGAGCTGGTCCGTGTCGTCGGCGATGAACTCCGGCAGCCCCAGCGCCGTCAGCAGGCTCATGCTCTGCCGGCCCCGCGCGTCCCGGCCCGCGACCGTGAGCACGGGGACCCCCATCCACAACGAGTCGCACGTGGTCACGGCGCCGCCGTAGGGGAACGGGTCCAGCATCAGGTCGAGCGGCTGGTACGCCTCGAAGTAATCGTTCCCCGACAGCCGGTACACCAGCTCCAGCCGGTCGGTGACGATCCCGCGCTGCGTGAACCGCGCGGAGATCTCTTCCGACGACGCCACCGACTGGCCCGCCAGCAGCACCAGGCGCGACTTCGGCACCGCCTTCAGCACGGCGGCCCACGCGTCGAGGCACACGTCCGACAGCTTCGCCGGGTGGTTCAAGCACCCGAAGGTGAACGCCCGGCGGGCGGCGGGCGCCGCGCCCGGTACCGGCGCGTCCGCGGGCGGCACGTACACCCCGCCGAGGTCCGGCAGCCGGAGGAGCTTTTCCGTGTAGAACGACTCGGTGCCGGGCGGGTCGGCGGTCGCGTCCGTCACCCGGTAATCCATCGCCCTCATGCCGGTCGTCGCCGGGTAGCCGAACAGGCTCAACTGAACCGGGGCCGGCTTGCGGGCGAACAGCAGCAGCCGGTTGCCCTGCCCGTGCCCGTTCAGGTCCGCGAGGGTGTCGATCTCGTCGGTGCGGACCAGCTCCGCCGCCCGCTCGTCGGAGAGGTGCGGGATCGGGTGCCAGGTGTCCGCGAGCCGGTGCAGCCGCTCGTACACCTCCCCCTGCCGCGCCGAGTTGGCGTACACCGTGACGTGGAACTGTCGGCGGTCGTGGTGCGTCAGCAGCGCTTCGAGGAACGAGACCGCGGCCCGCGACTTGAACTCGCCGATCACGTACCCCACGCGGACGCGCCCCGGCCGGGTCGTGCGCCGCGGCGGCTCGGCCGGCGTCAGCGGGTCGGCGTGCTTCTGCGCCCAGGCGACGTGCTCGTCGCGGAGCTGCTCCGGGGTGAGCGTGCCCGGGTAGAGCAGGTTCGTCAGCAGCGCGCTTTGTGCGATCGGGTTGGGGGCCAGGTCCAGCGCCTTGCGGAGCGCCGCCACCGCCTCGCCGACCCGCCCCTGCTCGCCGAGGCTCGTGCCGAGGTTCGCCCACGCGTCGGCGAAGCCGTCCCGCAACTCGACGGCGGTGCGGTACGCCCGCTGCGCCTCGTCGGCGCGCCCGACCGCCTCGTACGCCACGCCGAGCGCGTTCTGCGCCTCCGGGTAGTCGGCCCGCAGCTCGACGGCCTTTTCCAGCACCTCGACGGCCTGCTCGTGCTCGCCGGCCGCCGCGAGGTGCAGCCCCAGGTGGCAGTACCCGCGGGGCTGGTCCGGGAACCGTGCGACCGCCTCCCGGAACGCGCCGATCGCCTCCGCCCGCCGCCCGCACCGCGCCAGCGCGTCGCCGAGCAGCGTGAGCCCCTCGGGCACGTCCGCGTTCACCGTGACCGCGCGGGCGAAGCACTCGACCGACCGCGGCCAGTTGCCCACGTCGCCCGCGGCCAGGCCCAGGTTGACGAGCACGGCGGGCGCGTCGGGCGAGAGCCGCAGCGCGTCCTCGTAGTGCGGGATGGCGTCGGCGGAGCGGCCGGTGCGGCGGTACAGGTTCGCGAGGTTGAAGTGCGTGTTGAGCTGGTCGGGGTCGGCGCTGAGCGATTCGAGGTACAGGCGCTCGGCCCCCTCGGCGTCGCCGCGCTGGGCCACGATCGCGGCCAGGTTGGTGAGCGACGGCGGGTGGTTCGGGGTCGCGGTGAGGAGCTGGCGGTAGCCGCGTTCGGCTTCGTCGAGCGATCCGCTGCGGTGCGCCGCGACGGCGCGCTGGAAGAGGTCGTCCAGGGTGGCCACAGGTCCCTCCGGCCGGAGCGGGCGAACGGTGCGGGCTGTTGTATCCCGGAACGCACCGGGGCGCCAAGCCGGGACGTTTCCCGTAACTCGGCGCCCGTGTCAAGCCGGCCCGCGGGGTCCGTTCGGCCCGGAAGGCGTTACTCGCCGACGTACGGCAGCAGCCCCATGAACCGGGCGCGCTTCACCGCGGTGCCGACCTCGCGCTGGAACGTGGCGCACAGCCCGCTCCGCTTGCGGCTGAACAGCTTGCCCTGGCCGGTGATCATTTTCTTCAGGTTGCCCACGTCCTTATAGTCCACGAACGCGGGGCGCGGGCAGCCTTCCTTCGTGCAGAACCGGCACCGACCCGCGCGCGACTGGCTCAACTTCTTCCGATTCATGTCGTTCCCAGCACCCTGTGTGAAGCCGCAGCACCAATTCCGGCAATTCGGAAAGAGTTAATATAGACGACAGAACGAGGAACGGCAACGGCCCCGGCGCGCCGAGACACACGCCCCCCGGCGCCGTTACACCCCCAGCTCCTTTTTGAGCGCCGCGTACCAGTCGCTGAACCACCCGGTGCGGACCTTGTTGTGGCCGGTGTCGTCCATGGTGCGCACGATCATCTTCTTGATGTCCCGGTCGGGCTTCTTGCCGGCCATCGCACGCTTCACGTTCCCGAAGATCAGGTCGAACTCGCGCCGGTCGATCTTCCCGTCGTTCCCCGCGGCGGTGGCGAGCTGGTCCTCGATCTGTTTCTGCACCCGCGACTCCAGCACGTAGCCGAACTCGTCACACACTTGGTTCAGCGCCGCCAGCGCGCTCTCGACCGTCACCCCCAGTTCGGCCGAGATGAGGACGATCTCCCGCTCTTCGTTGCGGTCGATGTACTTGTCGTCGTACGCGCGGGCCTTGATCTCGTTGACGATCCGCTTTTTGATGTCGTCCGGGGACATGGGGCCGGGCTCCTGCTGCGTAAAAAGCTCCAGGGCCGACACCGTTCGGCGCCGCCGGGAGCGATGCGCGAAATTCTAGCCCACCGCCGCCGTCCCGCAATGACGGAGCGGGCGCCTACTTGTCCTTCTTCTTTTTCTTCTTGTGCTCGTCCTTGTGGCCGTTGGTGGACGGGGCCAGCATCGCCGACAGCTCCGCCCCGGCGCCGACGAGCGCCTCGCGCAGCTTCTTGCCCTTTTTCTTCTCTTTCTTCTTGTCCTTTTTCGACGGGAACGCCCCCTCCGGCGGTTCGACCAGATCTTCAATGAGTTCGCCGGGGCGCACGCCCAGCGCGCCGGCCAGCGCGATCAGGGTGCTGGCCCGCGGGTCGGCCTTCCGCGCCTGCTCCATCTTCGCCACCAGCGACAGGCTCAGGTCCGCCTTCTCCGCAACCGCCTCCTGCGACAGCCCGGCCGCGGCGCGCAGCGTTTGTAACCGGTAGGCGATCTGCTTCGACAACCCCATACGCAACCCTCGTGAGGGAATGGAATGTGTGGAAAATGTGTAGGCAATGAGATGATACCGAGATCCCGATAGGACTCAAGTCCTACCGGGACCCCGCGAGCGGTTGCGCGATCGAGGTGGGTGCTACGGCGCGGCGGCGGTGGCGGCGCCCCACACGGCGGGCACGGTGTCCTTGTGATCGCCCTGGACGTAGAAGCTCTCGCCCCCGTCCGCGACCGTGCGGACCAGGATGGTCTTCCACGGCCGGTAGTAGTACCGCGGGTCGGTCTTCGGCGCCTGGGTGTGGTAGTCGTCGCCGAGCGGCAGCAGGTCGAACACCGCCGTGGTGAACGCGGCGATCCGCTCGCCGCTCTGGTGCGCCACGTTCCGCGCCATCGCCAGCGCCTTCAGGTACACTTCCGGCCCCATGACGGCGG
Source organism: Gemmata algarum (assembly GCF_034097035.1). Lineage (NCBI taxonomy): Bacteria > Pseudomonadati > Planctomycetota > Planctomycetia > Gemmatales > Gemmataceae > Gemmata > Gemmata algarum. The sequence continues at coordinate 10,392 of NZ_JAXBLV010000188.1, read as the reverse complement.
TGCCGAAGTTGAGCACGATCCCGCCCTCCAGCCTCCGGATGTGCTCGGCGAACACCAGGAAGTCGGTGTAGCTGGCGCGCCCCAGCACCCCGCCGTCGGCGTTCGGGTGCTCGTGGATGATGTCGTACCCGATACCGATGTGAACCGTGACCGGGATCTTGAGCCGGTACGCCGCGGCCAGCACGCTCGCGTGCTTGTACGGGAAGAACCCCTCCGCGATGGCCCGCCCCACGCTCTCGCCCAGCCCCATGCCGTCGCGCACCCCGCGGGTGATCGCGTCGTTCATCTTCCCGGTCTCGTCCCACAACCCGAACTCGCCGGACGACACGTACCGGGCGACGCTCTCGGTGCTGGCCCCGATCAGCGCGAACTCCCAGTCGTGGATCGGACCGGCGCCGTTCATGGCGATCAGCGACACCAGCCCGCGCTCCATGAGGTCGATCAGGTGCCGCTGCGCCCCGGCGCGCAGCACGTGCGCCCCCATCATGAGCACGCGGGCCGCCCCGCGGGCCTTCGCCTCGGCCAGCCGCCGGCCGATCGCGGGCAGCGACGGGTGGGCGAACGCGCCGGCGGCGAGCGGCAACATTACGTCCAGGGTGAGGTCGTGCTGACGGTTGGCGAGCGGCTGGAGCCGGAGCTGCGAGCGGTTGAACTGCGGGTACGGCATCGGTGCCCTCACGCAAAGAGAAGGAAGATCGGCCGCAAAATCGCACAAGGGGAACAAAAAGAGCGTGGATCAGGGGACCGAATCGGGTACTCGGTCGGCCGCTTCCAGCCTTCTTTTTGTGCCTCTTGTGCGTTTTTGCGGCCAATCGTCTTTGTTTTATGGCTGTGTGGTGAACTCCAGCCCGGCGCGGGGCGGGTTGGTCTGCCCCGGGGCGGTGTCCGGCGGGAGCAGCTCCCAGGCGCCGCCGGCGCCCATCTGGTAGCCCACCATGTACATGCGCTTCGACTCTTCCGGGTCGAACACCATGCTGCTGGACCGCCCCTCGAAGTTGTCCGGCAGCGCGATCAGCCCGAACCGCGAGTTGGTCACCCGGCACAGGGCGTGGAGCTTCACCGTGTCGGCCCGGAACAGGGCGTACAGGGCGGTCGAGACGGCGTTCACGAGCGTCTCGAACGTACCCGGGTTCTGCCGCGACCGGTTCTGGTGCGTTTTGCCCGCGGACAGCACCCACACGTTCGACCCGGGCGCCAGCGGGCCGTTGGTGCGGACGAACACCTGCGCCAGGTTGCCGGCGTCGGCGTGCAGCTCCTGGTAGCGGACCCCGTTAACGGTCACGTCGAACTTGACCGCCGGGACGATGCCCGGGATCGAGCACGCGGCCAGCACCACCTTGCGCACGATCTCCTTCGCGTCCGGGCGGCCGGAGCTGGCGATCCCGCCCAGGTCCCACACCACCAGCCGGTGCGTGAGCACGTTCGAGGTGGCGATGAACAGCCGCCGCCCGTCGGCCTGGGCCGCGCACAGGTCGGCCATGACCTCGTCGTCGATGTACCGCTCGAGCAGCTCCTCGAGCGGCGCCGAGGTCATCAGCGCGCCGCCGCTGAGCACCCCGCGGACCGGGCGCCAGCGGAACAGGTCGGAGCGGCGCAGGCTCACGAAGATGCTGGACAGCGCGCGGTCGTACTTGGGGCCGAGGAACGCGAGGAACGCGGTCGGCGCGCCGCTGCTCACGCCCGTCGCCACGTCGAACGTGGGCCGGGTGCCGGACGCGCTCCAGCCGACCAGCGCGCCGGCGGTGAACGCGGCGTACTTGCCCCCCCCGGACACGCACAGCACGTTCTGCGGGCGGCCCGCCGGCGGGGCCGCGGCCCCCTGCATCACGGCCGCCAGCCCGGCGACCGCGTCCGTGTCGGCGTCGTGGTAGTCGTCCCCGGGGCGGGCGTTGACCCATACTTTGGTGGCGACCTCGTCCGGGACCGGGGCGCGCACCTTCGGCCCGAGGCACCCGACGGCCGCGACCAGCGCCAGCGGCACCAGTCCGGTGAACAACTGCGCGATCCGGGCGCCCCCCAGCCGCCCGAACGAGCCGGTTCCCATGCCTACCCCCGCTACGGTCCCTTGTGGGCGGGAGGAGATAGCACCACCCGCGCCGCCGGTCAAGCGCCAAGTCGGGGTCCGCGCGCGCTTTCGGTACTTGAGCAATTTGCGGAGCTTCGGGCCGGTTCCGGCGCGCCGGTCGGGGGCGCCGGAACCGCCGGTCGGTACACTTTGAGGAACGCCCCGCCCGGTTCCGAACCTCTCGCCGGTCCGCACCCATGTTGCTCGTTGCACAAGGTCCCACCCCGGGCGACGTCTGGCGCCGCGAGCTGCCGCACGACGTGCCCGTCGTTCTCGGGCGCGACGCGGCCGGTTGGTCCGTGCCGTGGGAGCCGTTCCTCGCCCGGCGGCACGCCGAGCTGACCGCCCGCGGCGGGAAGCTGAAGGTGCGCAAGCTCGCGGAGGCGGCCAACCCGGTCTTTCACGCCGGGCGCCCGGCCGACGCGTTCGAGGTGCCGGCGGGCGGGTCGTTCGTCATCGGCCGCACTTCGTTCACCCTCGCCGCCGGCGAGGACGCCACCCCGCCCGAGCCCGATCGCCCGCTGCTCGACATGCGGACGATCGGGCACCACGAGCTGGACCGGCTCGCGTTCCGCGACGCCCCGCACCGGCTCGACGTGCTCAGCCGGCTCCCCGACGTGATCGCCAGCGCCTCCGACGACGCGGACCTGTTCCACAAGCTCGGCGACATGCTGCTGGCGGGCGTCCGCCGCGCGGACGCGGTCGCGGTGGTGGCGCTCGCGCCCGGGGCCGACCGGCCCGCCGTGCTCCACCGGGACCGCCGGCTGGCCGGCGCGGGCGACTTCGAGCCGAGCCGCCGGCTCGTCGCCGCCGCGGTCGCGGAGCAGAAGCAGACCGTGCTCCACGTGTGGGGGGCGGAGCCGGGCGCCGCGCCCGCCGACCCGTTCACCCTGCAAGAGCGGTTCGACTGGGCGTTCTGCACGCCCGTCGCCGGCGAGTCGTGCCCGGGGTGGGCGCTGTACGTGGCCGGGCGGTTCAACGGGGCCGCGGCGGCGACGCTGCTGGCGCCGTGGGAGTCGAACGAGCTGCGCGACGACGTGAAGTTCGCGGAGCTGGTGGCCGACATCCTGGGCTCGCTCCGCCAGGTGCAGGTACTGCGCGAGCGGCAGGGGGTGTTCCGCCGGTTCTTCTCGCCCGGGGTGCTGGGCGTGCTGTCGGGCGGCGACCCGGCCCGCGCGCTGGAGCCGCGCGAGGCCGACGTGACCGTGCTGTTCTGCGACCTGCGCGGCTTCTCGCGGCGGGCGGAGGAGGCCGACAACCTGCTCGACCTGTTGAACCGGGTGAGTGCCGCGCTGGGGCTGATGACCCGGAACATCCTGAACCACCGCGGGGCCGTCGCGGACTTCCTGGGCGACGCGGCCCTCGGGTTCTGGGGCTGGCCGCTGGAACAGCCGTTGAAAGTCGAGGACGCGTGCCGGGCGGCGCTCGGCATCCGGGCCGCGTTCGAGACGGTGGCGCGCGACCCGGCGCACCCGCTGCACGGGTTCCGGGTCGGGATCGGGGTCGCGAGCGGCCGGGCGGTGGCGGGCGGGATCGGCACCCCGGAGCAGGCGAAGGTGACCGTGTTCGGGCCGGTGGTGAACCTCGCGTCGCGGCTCCAGGACATGACCAAGCTGCTGCGGGTGCCGATCCTGATCGACGAGCCGACGGCGGAGGCGGTGCGCGAGCGGCTCCCCCGCGACGCCGGCCGCACGCGGCAACTGGTGAAGGTGCGCCCGCCCGGCATGGAAACGCCGCTGGTGGTGTCCGAACTGCTGCCACCGGTCCCGGCCGGCGGGGCGCCGGAGGGCGGGCTCTCCGACGAAGACCTCGCGGCCTACGGCGAAGCCCTGACCGCGTTTTTGGCCGGAGACTGGGCGGTCGCGTACAAGCGGCTCCACCGGGTCCCGCCGGACGACCGCGGGAAGGACGTGCTGACCGAATTCATTCTGAAGAACAACCGCACCCCGCCGCCCGGCTGGGACGGCGTCGTCCCGCTCGCGGCGCGGGGCTGACATTGGCCTTCGCGGGGCCGATGTTTTGTGATGCGGTGCTCGAACGCGCCGCCGGTGGCCATCAAGCGGCCGACGTGAGCCTCCCGCTTCACCGGGGGGACTTGCGCCCGTACTTGCGGGCCTGCGCCTCGTCGTCCCGCCGCAGGTCGCGGCGCACCTTCAGCACGAACAAACCCAGAGCGACCGCGATGAACAGGATCACGCCGACGAACCCGAGCGCGACGGGGTCGCCGTCGGCCAACTGTTCCAAGAACTTCGCGATCGCCCCGCCCCGGTTCCCGCGCATGCGCACACCTTGGCGGGCAAGAGTGGACGAAGTGGGCGCGGCCCGCACGCGCGAGGGCCAGTAGACCAGCACGCGGCGGAGAAGTCAACGGCCGAGCCCGCAGACGCAGGCCGGCGGTCAACCGGGCGCGTCACCGCCCGCGTAAGCTTTACACGAGCGCCGGGGTGACGAACGGCTCGATCTCTTCCAGCGTGAGCGGACGGGCGAACTCCATCCCGACGAAGTAATCCCCGGCCGCCAACTGATTCACGTGAGCCACTTGGGCCCGGACCGTCAGGACGCGCCAGGAGGACGTCACCTCGACCGTCAGCGTGACCCCGAGCAGCGGGCTCGTCTCGACCAACATGCTCAGGCCCGTGGCGGAGATGTCCCACAGCACCCCCTCACCGCCGGACTCGGTGTAACAGGAAGTCGTTGAGTTGGGAACAAAGCGAACTGCCGCTCGCCGGTCAGAGTTCTGAACAGACATGCAGTGCGCCTCCACGGAGTTACTGGTGTGGGAACCATAGAACACGACTCGTTCTGGGGCAGAACTAAAATGAGCGGTGGGTGAAGTGCGGGACGTTCCCGACGGGGAGCCGGCCCATCTGAGGGGCAATTGAGGCGAACGCTTGTTCAACCGGCGCTGGAATGAACGAGTCCGGCACACCGGTGCGTGCGGCCGGGGCGCTCGCGCAAAGCCCGGGTGTTACCCCCGGCATCGGTCACGGATGCGGCCGGACACAAGGAACGGACCAACAATCGGGTCACGTCAGTGAGTATACGGGTGGTATTGGGCACCAACGCCGGCGATGGCCGCCGGGCTCACCGGTCACGTGTGGTCACTCACTGAACGGTTGGCCGATCCCGCCGTGCAACATGCGTAGAACATCAGCAAAAGCGAACGGCCCGGGGGAATCCCCGGGCCGTTCAGCGTATCAGTGCGGGAGACAGGACTTGAACCTGCACAGGATTGCTCCCGCCAGCCCCTCAAGCTGGTGCGTCTGCCATTCCGCCACTCCCGCGGGGAATTGCTCTTGAGAAATTATTGCGGGTTGGAGGCCGTTTTCAAGAGGGGGACGTGAATCTCCTTCATTCGGCTAGAAATGCCCGCACCGCGGCGGCGGTGGCCCCGGGGTGCGTGTACTGCGGGTAGTGGCCGCACTCCCGGAACTCGACGCGCCGCACGTCCCGCAGCCCGTGTGCGAGAACCGCCTCGCGGCCCCGCGGTACGATCCGGTCCCGGTCGCCGCCGACCAGGAGCACGGGGGCGGCGATTGCGGGCAGCAGCGGGCGCAGGTCGAGCGAATCGAGCGCCACCGCCCGGCGGGCCGCCGCGCGGATCGGGGTCCGGCCGTTGCAGTCCAGGAACAGCGCGCGCGCCAGCGGCGAGCACCCGTCCCAGGTCGCGGGGCAGGCGCGCCGCATGGCGAACTCGCGAAACGGGAGCTCGCACAGCCGCCCGTCCCAGTAGCGGCCCTGACGCGCCCCGAACCGCTCGTACCACCGCAGCGGGCGAAACGCGAACCCGCCCTTCAGCACGCACTTCGTGAACCGCTCCGGGCGCTCGGCCAGGGCGCGCAACGCGACCGTCGTGCCGAACGACGACCCGAGCAGCGCCACGCGGCGCAGCTTCAGGTGATCGAGCAGGGCGTAAAGGTCGGAGGCGAGGTCGCGGTGCCGGTACGCGCCGAGCGTCGCGCCGTCGTCGGCGCCGTTGGGCAGTTCGTAAGCCACGCAGGTGAAGTGCGGGGCGAGTTGGTGCATCACCATCGCGAACCCGCGCGCCGCGTCCGACAGCCCGTGCAGGACCACGAGCGGCGGGCCGCTCCCCCAAACGGTGAACCGCATGAGGTAACGGCCCGTGTCGAGCGCGGCGTGGGCGGCCTCGTGCGCGAGCGCCCGCAGCGCGTCGCGGCACCGGGCGTCGGTCACATCGGGGCGGGCGGTCACTTGACCGGTTCGATCTTCCACAACTGCTTCTTCGCCTTCGGGTCGGCCTTCTTCTGAATGATGCGGCCCTCGTCGTCAATGTCCAGCACCAGCTCGCTCGATTTGCTCGTGATGCGGCGCTCCGCGTCCTTCTCCTCCCAGGACCAGCGCTGGTTGTCGGCGTCCTCGTCCTTGGCGTCCCAGACGATGATCGCCACGCCCTCGTCCTTCGACGCCTCGAACACGTCGAGCGCCTTGCCGCTCTTCACGTTCACGAGCGCGAACGCCTTCCCGTCCTTCTTGACCTCCCACTGCTGGGCCTTGTTGGCCGGATCGGCCTTGGCGAGCGCGGCGCGGGCGCCGGCCTCGTCGGAGTCGTCCACGACCGCGAGCACCTTGCCCGTTTCGACGTTCACGATCCGGACCTTTTCATCCGCGGCCAGGGCGGGGACCGCGAGCAGACCGCAGGCCGCGAGGGCACAGAGCGAACGCAACATGTGAGTTCTCCTTGTCAGCATGTTTGAAGTGCGAGAGCGAACGCGCCGGGCCGAAAGTGAGACGTGCAGCGTCGGCCGGGCGGTGGTGATTGTAGGAGATCCGCGGAAGAGCGGTCAACGCGCCGGGAAGCGGCCCGGGCGAGTTTCACCGAAACGTCACCGAATCAGAGCAGAAGAGGATTGGCCACAAAAACGCACACAGGGCACAAAAGAAAACCCAAGAAGAAGCAGAGAGGATAGCCGCAAAAGGAAACCGAAGACCAAAGCAGAGAGTGATGACCGCAAGAACGCACACAGGGCACAAGAGAAAACCGAAAACCAGTACAGAAGAGAAGTGTTTTGAACTCACTCTTTGTCTTGGCCTTCGGCTTCCTTTTGTGCCCTGTGTGCGTTCTTGTGGCTAATCTTGTCTTTCGCCTTCGTCTTCGGTTTCCTTTTGTGCTCTGTATGCCTTTTTGTGGCCCATCCCCTTCTTGATCGTTACGTGCTGGCACCGCTGCACATCGGCAAGGACGTTCTTCAGACGTGTATCCAGGGCGGCCGGTCCCGACTTCAATCGTGGACCGAGAGCGTTCACCAACGCCCACCCCGGAACTAGTTCGGGGTGAACGCAGGTTGATTCAGCACCCCGGAACTAGTTCCGGGGTGGGCGAAACGAACAACGCTCCCGGGAACGCAATCGCGAGCAACTGCACCCGCGGCGGAGCGCCGCAGAGGAGGTCTCGGAACCGGCCGCCCGTGGCTCTCAACCGCCTCCAGTCGCGGCGGTCTGGCTCTTGTCTACTTCTGTTGTGCGGCGCGTTCGCTGGCGGCACGCCGCTCGAACTCATCCGTGATCGGCCTCCCCGCGGCGTCTTGCGGGCACCGGGCCTGCGGAAACGTTACGATGAAGCCCCGGTTCCCGTTTACCTCGCCGAAATCGATCCGGGCGCCTCGGGCGTACGGGCGCTGCCACTCGAGGACCACGCACCGAATCCCATCGACCACGAACTCGAAATCGTCGTCCCCCGGGGGAGCGGCCTCGATATCGAGTTTGTTCTGGAAACCAGTACACCCGCCGCCTTTGATCGTGTACCGCAGCCACCACCGATCGATGTTCAGACCTGCGACGTGCGTCCGGAGTTCGTGGGCCGCCGCTGGTGTGATTTCCAGGTACACCCGCTCCCGCGGGGGCGGGGCCAGTTCCAGCGCCGGGCCGGCAAGGCTCGGCGCCGGGGTGCGGGTCCGCACGTAGCGCGCGGGCATGTCGCACCCCGTGAGCCACACGAGAAAAAGGGCAAACGCGGGACCGGTTCGGGCTCGGATCATGGGCACGATCTCGCTTATTTCAGATCCGCTCTATGCTATCAGACCCGGTCGGCCACGCAACCGTCACTTCTTCTTCGGCTCGGGCTCCTTCGCCGCCAGACCGGGGCTGGCGTTGAACACCTTCACAACGGCCGCCGTCTTCACGTTCCACACCGCGACACTACCGTCGTAGCTGCCACCCGCGACCAGCTCGCCGTCGGGGCTGAACGCCACCGTGTACACGTAGTCCGTGAGGCCCGCCAGCGACTTGCCCGCCGCCAGCGTGTCCATGTTCCACAGCCGCACGGTCTTGTCGGCGCTCGAGGTGGCGAGCAGCGGCTGCTTCGGGTTCGCCACGACCTTGAACACCTCGTCCCCGTGCCCGCCGGCGTTCTTCACCTGCTTGCCCTCCCCGTTCGGCTTCCAGGTGCGGAGCTGCTTGTCCGCACCCACCGAGTACCCGGCCGAGCCGTCCGCCTTCACCGCCACCCCGTACACGATGTTCTGGTGCTCGGGGAACGTCACCACCGACTCCTTCGCCTTCAGGTCCCACACCTTCGCGGTCTTGTCGCGCCCGGCGGTCAGCAGGTACTTGCCGTCCGCCGAAATGGTGCAGCCGAGCACCCAGTCCGCGTGGTTCTCGACCGTCTGCACCGGCTTCGCTTTATCGAGCCCCTCGGACAGGTCGAAGACCCGCACGGCGCGGTCGCAGCCGCCGGCCGCCAGCGTCTTGCCGTCCGGGGTGACCGCCAGGCACAGCACCGAATCTTCCACGTCGAACAGGTGCTTCACCAGCACCTTCGGGTCGTTCACGCCGTCGAGCACCTCCACGTCTTCCCCTTTGACAGAGGAACCCTCTCCGGCCTTCCCCTTCGCAGCGAGGTCGTAGATGCGAACGTCGCCCTCCTGCCCCGGGCGCCCGCCCGCGACCGCCAGCTTGCCGTCCGGCAGGAACGCCAGGCCGTAGGCGCGCTCGGACCGGGTGCGGACCCGCTTCGTCAGCTTCCCGGTGGTCGCGTCCCACACGGTGAGTTCGTGGTGCCCGCCGACCACCACCGACTTGCTGTCCGGCGTAAAGGCCAGCGCGTTGACGATGACCGCGAACGGGTACGCCTTCGGCGGCGCCGGCGGTTGCCACCGCACCCGCAGCTCCTTCACGAGGTCGGCCTTCGGGTCGATGCCGGCGTCGAGCTTCGCGCCCTCCTTGATCCACCGCTCGACGAGATCGGCCTTGCCCTTCGGGACGGCCTCGCCCTTGTCGCGCGGCGGCATCCGCCGCTGGTCGGTGGTGACCAGGAGCGCGTGGAACTCGCTCTGGTCGGGCTTGCCCGGCACGATCGGGTCGCCGCCGGTGCCGCCCGCGCGGATCTTCTCGTAGGTGGTCATGTCGTACTTGCCCGACTTCTTCTTGGAGTCGTGGCACGCGAAGCAGTTCTCCTTGAAGATCGGGGCCACGTCGTTGATGAAGCTGACGGGCTTCTGGGCGTTGGCCGCTGGTAGGTCCGAGAACAGCAAAAGGTAGGAGGCGATCAGCGCGGCGACTGCGCAAAGGACGCACGCACAGTATCGGTGGCGCAGCATGACTGGGTGTCTCGGAGAAAGTGAGTCGGGGCAGGTTTGGAAGTGAGTGTAACGGATGTCGGGAGCGGGAGCAACGAGATCGGGCCGAAGAACGAACGCGCCCCGGGGCGCACGGCCAAGGCCAGGACAGCACATTCGCGGTCTGGTTGCTGGCGTCTGGTTGCTGGCGTCTGTTTTTGGCGCCTGCCTTCGTCTGTGCACGGATGAGAAGGCCACACAGACAGGAATGTCTGTGCCACAAGAAGTAGGCACAGCCGGCCGGATCATAAATCAGGGCAACACGTTGGGATCGGGTGGATTCGCTCGGGATGTCTCGGCGTTGCTGAATCCCTGAATTACGACCGGATCGGTAGATTTTTCCGGCCGGTAGGTAACTCTGACACGGCGCGAGCGAACTTCACCACATTTCGACAATCCGGCCGCAACCGTGGGCTCCCGATCAAGCTCGCCAAACGGTGCATCTTGACGACCGGTCGTCCGATGTTCGGACAGTTAGTTACCGGCGTGGACAAGAACTGGTCACCCGTTTCGGAACCACTTTTTTCCGGCATTTCGGTGACGTGCCGGCACCCGGTTTGCAACTTACATTGCCAATCAAAGTAGTGCTTCCGCACAATTGGACGGTCGATTTGCGACGGATCGCACGAGACGGTACTCGCCGCTCGTAGCTCTCGCCCGTCGCCTTCCGCGGCGGCCCGGCCGCGAACCCGTCGCCCCAACCCAAGTCCGCGAGGTCCTTGTCACATGGGCTGGAGCAAGGAACGTCTGGAA
>NZ_JAXBLV010000187.1:0-66685 GCF_034097035.1 Gemmata algarum | reverse complement strand
CTACTAACGAACAGCTTAGCCGCTCGCGAATATTGAGCTATTCAACCACTTCAGTTGAAGCAGCGTCATAACTCAAATGACTTACTCATCCTGTCGAATGATGCAAGCCCAACTTTCAATCACCAGTCCCGCCACGTTGTCGCAAAGTCTTATCGGCCATCACGTTGCGACATCATCAATACTAGCGGTGAACATTCATTCGTCAACCCGACCCGCAATTTTTCTTCTTCACATTTTCGCAAATCGTTTGCGAGTCGTTGCGGCTCAAGACACCTGTCACCACTTCTCAGGCATCCGATCAGGCTACCATCAGTGGTGTGGAGGAGAGGGGACTCGAACCCCTGACATCCTGCTTGCAAAGCAGGCGCTCTACCAACTGAGCTACACCCCCGACGTATACTTAAAAACAGATGCGCGTGCCTGGATTTGAACCAGGGACCCCGTCGTTATCAGCGACGTGCTCGTACCAACTGAGCTACACGCGCGTTATTGCTCCCAAACAGCCCCATGAAACGCAAAAGCCAAACCGATTCGGCTTGGCTCCCTCAACACCCGGTTGTTGGGAGAGCTATCCGCACAGCAGCGGAATCATCTTTTCCATTAATCGGATAATCAACGCACACCTCATGGGGTGGGATTGCACTTGGGAGATTCTAAAGTGGCTCCTCGAAGTGTCAAGGGACCGGTAACGCTCCGACCCGTTTGCCTCACAGCACATTGAGCTGGACATATTGCCGTCAAAGGACTTCCGACGAATCTTAGCTTTCCGAAAATTCTTTCTTCGCGTTCGCGGCCGCACTGCGATAATGCGGATTTCACTTGTTTACAGCGTGAGAAATCTAATGTCCTTCGACACAAATTCGCTCTCGCCAGGGGCGAGGCTGCGGGCGGCGTGGACGAGCGGCCCTCTCACCCTCCCGGGTGTGTTCAACCCGCTCGTTGCGAAAATGGCCGAGCGGCTGGGGTTTTCAGCCGTTTACCTCTCCGGGGGAGCACTTTCCGCAGGTAGTGGCGTTCCGGACATCGGGTTGCTAACACTTACAGAATTCGCCCAAGCCGCTCAGCTCACTTCGCAAGCCATCAGGCTCCCCCTGCTTTGCGACGCAGACACGGGCTTCGGCGAATCACTTAACGTTGAGCGAACCGTGCGCATGTTCGAGACGGCGGGGGCCGCGGGCATTCACCTTGAAGATCAAGAGATGCCCAAACGGTGCGGCCACCTCTCTGGAAAATCGGTTGTGAGCGCCGAGGTGATGGCCGCCAAGATCCGAGCGGCGGTCGCGGCAAAGCGGGATAAAAACTTCGTCATCATGGCACGAACCGACGCCAAGGCGGTGAACGGCTTCGATGACGCACTAGATCGTGCGAAACGGTACCTGGACGCGGGCGCCGACGCGATCTTCCCGGAGGCAATGGAGTCCCGCGACGAGTTCGAGCGGTTCGCGAAAGCGCTCCCCGGGGCCGTGCTACTGGCGAACATGACCGAGTTCGGCAAATCGCCATATCTGGACGTAAAAACTTTCGGCGAAATGGGATACCGACTGGTGCTGTTCCCGCTCACCGCGTTCCGCGTGGCAATGAAGGCCGCCGAAGACGCCCTCCGCGACTTGCTCCAGAATGGAACACAAATCGGTAGCCTTCCCAAAATGCAAACACGTTCCGAACTGTATGATCTTCTCGGCTACACCGGGTATGAAGCGCGAGACCGGGCGTACTTCGGGGGCCGGCAATGAGTGACGCAGAGCCGGTGGTTCGGTTGCGTAACGTAACGGTGCAATTCGGGACGCAAACGGTCCTTCAGGACGTGGACCTGGACATCATGCCCCAGGACACGCTTTGTGTGATCGGCGAAAGCGGGTGCGGCAAAACGGTGCTGCTGAAGCTCATCGTCGGCTTGCTCCAACCGACCGAAGGTGAGGTTCTGTTTGAGGGCAAACCGCTCCACAAGCTTTCGGAACGCGACCTGACGCAACTCCGCCTCCGGATAGGCTTTCTGTTTCAACAAGCGGCCCTGTTCGACAGCCTGAACGTGTTTGACAATGTGGCGTTCGGGTTGCGTGCGAAAGGCGGGTTTACGGAAGCGGACATTAGCGCGCGTGTGCGCGAGCGTGTGCTGGAGGTCGGTCTGCCGGCGAGCGTCGAACCCAAGATGCCCGCGGAGCTGTCTGGTGGGATGCGGAAGCGCGTGGGGCTCGCGCGGGCGCTCGCGCTCGACCCCGACGTGATGCTCTACGACGAACCCACCACCGGGCTCGACCCGATCATGACGGATGTCATCAACGAGTTGATCCTGCAAACGCGGAGCAGACGGCCGGTCACGTCCGTGATCGTCACGCACGAGTTACGAACGGTCGAGAAGTGCGCGAGCCGCGTGGTAATGCTGTACCCGCGCTCGCGGCTCCGCTCAGACGAAAAGCAAATCCTCTACGACGGCCCGCCAACGGGCCTGGCCCAAGCGGAAGACGCTCGCGTGCGCCAGTTCATTCAGGGCGAGGCCCGGGACCGGCTGACCGAACTGAGGGACGCGCCATGACCGAAGCGGAGTGGCTCCTGTGTACCGAACCGCGCGAAATGTTGCGTGAGGTGCAAGGCAAGATCTCATCGCGCAAGTTGCGCCTGTTCGTCTGCGCGTGCTGCCGGAAGAATCAGTGGCTCATGTCGCTACCCGGCGGAGCAGAAACGATCCAGGCGGCCGAAGCCGCGGCCGACGGCACCCTTGAATTGAGCACAGTCGGCAAGTCCGTCACGGACCTCCTCGCTCGGAGCAGGCAAAACCCCGACTACGACGACGAGTTGGCCGCGCTCCCGTTGTTGCTCGGGGTAGCCGATGCGGACGAAGTGGCCCACCGGGTTACCAGCATAATCGACGGTTCCGGTTTGAATTCTGCAACACGGCGGTGGTGCGTCGACGCGCTTCGCTGTCTTGCCGGGTGTCCGTTTCCACACTCGCTCCCGGAGCCGGCCACCTTCTCAAGCCGGCTCGCGAAGGCGACTGCTGGGCTCGTTCACCTTCTCGCTTCACACCCTTTACGCCAGCCGACCAAAAGCGGGCGGGCCGAAGCCCCGGTTCCTCACGCCGCCCCATCCTGGCTCACCAGCAGCGTGAGCGCCCTCGCGCGCCAGATGTACGAGTCGCACGACTTCAGCGCGATGCCGATTTTGGCCGACGCGCTCCAAGATGTGGGTTGTAACGCGGAGACCATCCTGAACCACTGCCGCGACGTGGGAACGCCGCACGTCCGCGGCTGCTGGGTCGTGGACCTCGTGCTGGGAAAGGTGTAAGCACCGATCAGGTCACTTTTCGGCCTTCCAGTCCACCCCCTGAACCCCCTCCGTGCGGTTCAACTCGCTGATAAGCGTTAGCGGGGGCACACCGGTTCGCAACCGGAGCGAGTACGTCAGATCCAGTGCTGTGCCTTGCCGCACGACGCCCGCCGCGACCAGTTCCGCCGCGTTGGTGTGTTTGGCAAGCACCGCGGCGAGCGTCACGTCGGGATCAACCCCGATCCCGACGCGAACCACCACGGTCGTCGGCGGTTGCTGCGTCGCGCGGGGAGGTGCCCCGCCGCTCCGACCCCAATACGCAAGAAGCCACGCCACCACACCCACAATCGGGATCCCGATTGCGGCCACCAGGTACGCTCCGGACCCGGCCGCCATGCCCACCACCACGGCGAAGATCACGAACGCGGTGTCGCGCGTGTCCTCGACCACCGTGCGGAACCGCACGATGGACAGCGCCCCCACCAGGGCGAACGCCCGGGCAATGTTGGTGCCGATCACCATGCTCACCATCCCGAGCAAGATCGCCAGCAGTACCATCGTCGCCACGAACGACGCCGACTCCGCCCGCCCCTTTCGCTGCGTGATGTAGTACGCCGCCCCGGCCGCGATCCCGAACCCGGCCGCGAACACGAGTCGCAGCGCGATGTCTTCGGCCGTGAGCGCCGGCAACTCGGTCGTTGCCTCGAACGGAACCTCCGGCGCCTGCTTAGCCATTCTCCGACCTCACCGGGGCCAGCCCCGTGGCGCGCACGAACGTTCGGTACTTCGACACCGGCGTCGGGGTCAGTTTGAGGTCCGCGACGATCCCTTTGAACAGCGCCGGCATCGTGTTGCGGAACTTGAACTCGCACACCACGCGGTCCAGCAGCGGGGCCACGGCCCCGACGGGTTCCAGCTTCCACTCGGACAGCAGCACCCCGCGCACGTTGCGGTCGAAGGTGAGGCGCACGGTGCCGCCGTCGGCGGTGCCCAGGTACGCCACCCGCTCGTAGGCGATGCGGCACACCGGCTTCAGTTGCAGTTGCAGAAGTTGGCTGTGGAACCACTCGCCCGCCCACTCGCCGTTGAGCTCGCTCGCCACGAGTTCGCTTACGTCGTCCGGGTTGATGCGGGCGCGGTGCTTGCGCACCTTGTCGCCGTTCTTGGTCTTGCGCTCGACGAACACCGGGCCGACGGCGCCGTACCGGCGGACGCGAAACTTGTCGCGGTCGTACCCGTCGGTGCGGTAGAACACGTCGAAGTTCGGCGTGTCGGTGTAAACGCTCGTCGTGAGGTACGCGTTGCCCATCGCGGGGTCCGCGTACGGATCGAGCGCGAGCCGGCCGTGAACGCGCGCGGCGACTTCCGCCGCCTCGGCCTCGGTCAGCAGGAACTTGACTTCGTAGGCCGTGGCCGCCTCTTCCGTCGCCCCGGGGCTGAACAGGGACGGCGACTCCAGCGCGCTCGGGGGCGGTGACGAACCGAACGCGTTTTCCGTGGGTTCGGACAGTTCCGACATCCTCTAACCGCTCCTTGCCCGATGTGCGAACGGGCACGTCTGTGATAAACGGAACAAACGACCGGTGCCCGGCCGTTCGCGGACTCTGTGACGGCAGGAGTCACACCAAAGCTGGCAGCGTTTTGGTGGGAGTGAGCGGGAGGCGTCCGCGGGAGGGCATCAGACCGTACCCGAAATCTCGGAACAAAGTTTACCGCGCCACTCACTCCGATTCATCACCGTTTTTTCACGCCGTTACGTCGATCCGCCCGCAACCGCCAACACCATCCCATCAAAAACGCAAAAACTCTTGGTGCAACGCCCGGTTGCTGAGGGTAAAACGGGGGAAGCCTTCCCGGCCGCTGCTGCCCCCGAGAAGTTCCATGCACGTTCCCCTGTTCTCCTCGCGCCGCGACTTCCTGCGTTCTGCCGGGAGCGGGTTCGGCGCCCTCGCCCTCGCCGCGCTCTCTGCTGAGAGCGATGCTTCGGACGGGCCAAAAATTGCCGACCCCCTGGGGCCGAAGAAGCCGCACTTCGAGCCCAAGGCGAAGCGGGTCATCTTCCTGTTCATGGAAGGCGGCCCGTCGCACGTCGATCTGCTCGACCCCAAACCCGAACTCACCCGGCAGCACGGCAAGCCGCTGCCCGCGAGTTTCGGCAAGGTGCTCACCCCTATGGGCACCGGCGGCAACAACCTGCTCGCCAGCAAGCGGAAGTTCAAAAAGCACGGTCAGAGCGGGATGGACTTCAGCGACTGGCTCCCGCACATGGCGAAGTGCGCCGACGACTTCACCCTGCTCCGCGCGTGCTGGGCCGACGGGCTGAACCACGTCGGTAGCGTGTGCCAGATGAACACCGGCAGCATCCTCGCGGGTCGGCCGAGCCTCGGCGCCTGGGCGCTGTACGGGTTGGGGAGCGTGAACCGCAACCTGCCGGGGTTCGTGGTGTTCACCGAGGGCAGCGGTCAGGTGTTCGGCGGCGCCCGCGTCTGGGGAACGGGCTACATGCCCGCGACCTACCAGGGCACCCACTTCAGCAGCGGGGCGCACCCGATTCTGAACCTCGCTCCCCCGGCCGATGTCAGCCCCGCTCGCCAGACGGACAAGCTCGGCCTCATCAGCGAACTCAACGCGATCCACCGGCGCGAGCGGTCGGACGACACGGAACTCGCCGCGCGCCAAGCGGCCTACGAGCTGGCGTTCCGGATGCAGGCCAGCGCCCCGGAGGCCGTCGACCTGACCCAGGAGAGCGACAAGACGAAAGAGATGTACGGGCTCAACCGCAAGGAGACGGCGGAGTTCGGTCACCGGTGCCTACTGGCCCGGCGTCTGGTGGAGCGCGGCGTGCGGTTCGTGCAAATCTATTGCGGGGCCGGGAGCCAGTGGGACGCCCACGCGGATATCGAGGGCAACCACACGAAGATGTGCCTCCGCGCCGACCAGCCGAGCGCGGCGCTGATCCGTGACCTGAAGCAGCGCGGGTTGCTTGGCGACACGCTGGTGATTTGGGGCGGCGAGTTCGGCCGCACCCCGATGACGGAGGGCGTGAGCGGGCGCGATCACAACCCTTACGGCTTCTCCATGCTGATGGCCGGCGGCGGCGTGAAAGGCGGCTACACGCATGGCAGAACGGACGAGTTCGGCCTCAACGGTGTTGATGGTCGCGCTCACGTCCACGACCTGCACGCCACGATTCTGCACCTGCTCGGCTTCGATCACACAAAGCTAACGTTCTTCCACAACGGCAAGGACGAGCGGTTGACGGACGTGAAAGGCAACGTAGTGGAAGAGATCCTGGCGTAAATTTCGGACTGGTTGATCGGCGAATTCGATCCGTTCGCGGATCGACTCACCCTCTCACTTTTTCTGCGGCTGGGGCCGATCGAAGTCACTGTTCTTGCCGCGCTCGCGCCCCCCGCCACAACCGATCGCGCTAACTGTCAAAATGAGCACCAGGGTGTAGGCAAGGGTGCAGCGCACAGGAAGCCCTCGGGATCAACTGGAAGCGTTCGGAGGAAGTGTCGCGAGCCGGCGGGAAATGGCAAGAGGGCCAGCCGGACGAATCCAGCCGACCCTCTCAGAAGTTCGGCCCGCTGATGCGGGCAGCGACTTACTTCTTGGTCGGGGCGGCGCCGCCGGTCGGGGTGGCGCTGGTGCCGCCGCAGCCGACAACCGCGGTGACGCTCAGGGCAACGACCAGGATCGCGATGATCTTCTTCATGGGGATTCTCCGGAAAACGGTGACACGGGTGAAAACAACAGAGAGGCTCGACACGACCCGGGCATCCCGGAACGCGGGCTTCTGTTTTTTGGATACCCGACGCCCCTTCGCAACAGGTAGTTCATTCGACCCTAACGAAAGGACCATAAACCCTGACAGGTTCATGAATTCCGTTAGGTCGCATGTCACGAGTTGCGGGTACGTCGCAGCACCCACGCCCACATAGATACGAACCCGCCTAGGTTATTCCCAAAAAAAATCAGCCGACCCAATTTTTCCCGTTTCGCGCGGCGTCTCTCTTCTTCTTGAGTTTCGTTGCCCCGCAACGAAATACAACAAACGCGCGTAATTCGTTCTGGACGCAAAGTCACGGAACGAGAACAGGAACTTCTTCTCTGCCCCTGGGAATAAACGCCGGGAAGCGGGTTCGTAAAGGAGTGAGGATCGCGTATGGGGTCGAACGGTGAGTTGCACCAGTTGATCGACGCCCACTACGAGGCACTCTACCGGTACGCCTACCGGCTCAGCGGGTCGTCTTCGGACGCCGAAGACCTCACCCAAGAGACGTTCGGGAAGGCACTCGCCCGGTTGCCGCAGTTACGCGAGCTCGATCGCGCCCGAGCGTGGCTGTTCCGCATTTTGCGGAACCTGTATCTGCACAAGGTCCGCGACCAGAAGCGGCACCGGGTCGTCCCGCTCGATGCGGTCGGCGACCTGCCGGGGCGCTCGTCCGACGAGATGCCCGAGATCGATCCGGCGAAACTACAGCAGGCGCTGAACGACCTGGACGAAACGTTCCGAACGCCGATCATTCTGTTTTATTTCGAAGACTTCAGCTATCGCGACATCGCCGATCAGATGGAACTGCCGATCGGAACGGTGATGTCGCGGTTGGCCCGCGGTAAGGCGTACCTCCGGTCGCGACTGGCACCGCCCGACGGCGCCGACCAGGAACAGCCGGCCCTCTCAGGAGATGGCCCGAAGAAGGTGACGTGATGGACTGCCGCGACGCACAATTTTACCTCCGCATGCGGCGCCAAGTGGCCGACGAACTCGGCGCGGATGTTACGGCGCCGCTCGACCAGCACTTGGCGACCTGCCCGGCGTGCGCCGCGGACGCCCGCGCGATCGGATCTTTCGACCGCGCGGTGGGACGTGCGATGATGAACGTCCCGGTCCCCGCGGGCCTGCGGGGCAAGCTCGTCGCGCACGTCGCGAGCAAGCGGGGTGAGGCGCTCCGTCGGAGGGTGTACCAGTACGCCGCGATGGCCACCGCGGCCCTGCTCCTGATCGGCATCGGTGCGGGCATCATCTCGAACACGCGGCCGACTCTCGACGTGTCGAATCTGGTCGAGCGCAACGGCGAGCTTTCCGCGAACAAGCAAGAGAGCACCGAACGCTGGCTGGCGGCGCAGAACTTACCAGACCGGCTGCCGCTGCCGTTCGATTACGGTCTGCTCACCTACCGCGGTCACGAGACGGTTCAAGGGCGCGACGTGCCGGTGCTCGTGTTCCGCAGCCGCACGGACGGCGGGTTCGCGGCGGTTTACGTCTTCTCACACGACAGCGGCTTCAACCTCAAGAACGTTCCCGAAGTGAGCAGCTCACACGCTCGCGCCCAAGTGCTCGTGAAACAAGGGTCCCGCGGAAACGTCACGTATCTGTTCGTCCACACCGGCGGGCCGAGCGGGCTCGAGTCATTTCTCCTTGCGAACCGCGACGGGAGCGTGGCT
Organism: Gemmata algarum; assembly: GCF_034097035.1. Taxonomy (NCBI): domain Bacteria; kingdom Pseudomonadati; phylum Planctomycetota; class Planctomycetia; order Gemmatales; family Gemmataceae; genus Gemmata; species Gemmata algarum. The sequence continues at coordinate 57,970 of NZ_JAXBLV010000187.1, read as the reverse complement.
GGCGCCTGAGCTCATCCCTCTGGTCAATGACGAACGCCCCGGCGCAAGTCGGGGCGTTCGCCGTTAACGTGCCTACAATTCTCCCGTTCGCGCGGCGCGAACGAGGAGAACACGTTAATGAACATTGAACTGAAGTACTGCTCGCTCTGAGGGTACGAGCCCAAAGCCGTCAGTCTGGCGGCCACACTGCTCACAAGCCTGAAACAAAAAGTACATGGGTTGACGCTCGTACCCGCCGGTGGTGGGTGCTTCGAGGTCACGGTTAACGGCGAACTGGTGTACTCGAAGCTCCAAACCGGAACGTTCCCCGACGAGCAATCGGTGCTGGAGTCCGTGAGTGAGCGATTGAAGCGGTGAGTTTCGCCTCGTGATCCCTTCCCCAAACGGAGGAGCGTCATGTTCCGCCGGTCGTTCCTGGTGCCGTTCGGCCTCTTGCTCTTCGGGCTGACCGTTGTGCCGGCGTGTCGCAAGAAAGAAGCCGCACCCGACCCGTCCGCCCCGCCCGCGGCGGTGAAATCCGATTACGTCGCTTTCGCGCACATTGACACGAAGCAGATCCGCGACGGCGACCTCTTCGCAGAAATTAGGCAAGCGTTCACGAAGGCCGGTGGCGCAGCCGAGTGGAACGAGGTCGAGAAGGGGTTCGCCAGTCAGACCGGGTTCAAGCCGTCCGACGTCGACGCCGTAACGGTCTGCGTGACCGACGTGACAGAGCGCGACGGGCCGCAACTCGTCCTGATCGTGAAGGCCAACACTGCGATCCCCAAAAACGGAGCGTTCGGGATCAAAAAGGGCACGGAACCGGACGCGGACGGGTTCTACATCGTTTCGCACGTGGCGGACGCGCACTTCCCGGACGACAAAACACTGGTGGTGCTGACCCGAAGTTTGCGGAAAAAGTACCTCGACGGGTACGCGAAAGACCGCGCCGGCTGGCCGCTCACCCCGGACCTTTCAAAGGCCGCCGCGGGTCACACGCTGTTCGCCCACGTCCAGCTCGACAAATTGCCTAACGAACTAAAGAACGGCCGCGAGATGGGCGACATCGCCCCGCTGCTCGCGGCACGGTCCGTAACCGTGACCGGGAACCTGAAAGACAAAGCGCTCGTCCTTGCCGGGCGCGCGGCGTTCGCCGACGCCAACGCCGCTGGCAAAGCGAAGGACAAGGGGCAGGAGTTCATCAAGATCGCGACCGACGAGGTCGCTAAGTTCCTGAAACGTCAGGGCGCTGAAGACCTCGGCCCGCTGCTCGCGGCGGTGAAGGAGGCCGACCGCGCCCTCGCGGCCGCGAAGCTGGAAGTGAGCGGCTCGGACGTCACGCTGGTCGCCGACTACAAGGCCGACTTCGACTTCGGCACGATGGTGGTGGAAGGGGCCAAGAAAGTGCGCGAGGCCGCCGCGCGGATGAAGGTGTCGAACAACCTGAAAATGATCGGCCTCGCGCTGCACAACTTCCACGACAGCAACACATGGCTCCCGATACACGGCACTGGGGCGAGTGGCACCAAGCTCACGAAAGCGACCGACAAACCGTTGCTGAGCTGGCGGGTCGCCCTACTGCCGTACATCGAGCAGGACGCACTGTACAAGCAGTTCAAGCTCGACGAGCCGTGGGACTCGGAGAACAACAAGAAGCTCATCGAGAAGATGCCCAACATCTATGCGCCGGTCCAGAAGCCGGGCAAGCCGGGTTACACGAACCTGCAAATGGTGATCGGGCCGAAGGCGATGCCGCCGCTTGCGACCACTCTGGTTGCCATCACCGACGGCACGTCCAACACGCTGGCGGTGGTCGATGCCGCGGAACCGGTCATCTGGACGAAGCCGGACGACGTGATGCTGCCCGAAAAAGAGTTCCCGAAGGACTTGAAGAAGAAGTTCGGCGGTCAGTTTAAGGGCGGGTTCCAGGCGCTGTTCTGGGACGGCTCGGTGCGGTTCATCGCGGACACGATCGACGAGAAGACGCTCCGGGCGCTGATCACGCCGGCCGGTGGTGAGGTGATCGGCGGTTACTGAAGTAAAAGCGACCGGGGGCGTGAGCTCCCCGATTAACCTTCGCGCTCAAGTACGCTGAGGAGGTTACTCGGGGGCGGCCGAGCTACGGGCCGAGTTGGCCGACACGTTCGCCGCTGTGGTCGTTTTACGCCACCCGGCCTCCAACTTGATCAGTCCCTTACAGGCAATTGGCACCTTCAGAACGCCGCAACGATTCGTGGCCACCGCCGTACAGCTGCCATGTGGCAGTGCAGACCAAGCCGAAATCAGCTTCGGGTGCTGAGTAAGTTGGTGAGCAACAGCCCCACGGACAGCGCGCCGATCGTTCCGAGCAACCCTGGGAGTTTCGGTTTCGCAACCGGGCGTCGCGCGGCTTCAAATCGCGCGTGGCACTCCCGGCACAGCGGCACCGGCCGACCGTTGACGCTCGGCAGCACGCGAATCCGTTCCAGGTACGCCGGTTCGTCGAGGGTGTCGGTTTCGACGAGGAACCGGAGTTGCTGTGCGGGTTCGAGCGGCCCTTTGCAACACCGGCACGGGAATAATTTGGTCACGACCGCCCTCAACCGCAGGTGTGCGGATACGAAGCCAATGACATTGGCGGAGGAAACGTGTGGAATAGGAGAGGGGTTAAGGTCAAAACTAGCCTGACCCCGGCCACATGTCAAAAGTTATCGGGGCGCAGCTTAGCAAGTTTGCCCCACATGTCCAGTCGAACCGGCTATTGGGATGACTCGCGGCCTCTTTCCAATCCGGCTGCGTTCGCGCCTCGTCTGAATTACGACGAGTGATACTCCTTTCCGTCGGGTGGCGAAATCCGCACTATGCTGTTAGCTGAGTCGCCGTAACTCGTCGCACAGAAACCTTGAGCGGCAAATTTCGGTGCCCCCGTTCACCCTCCTTCGAGGCTTCCCACCATGCGGACACGGATCGCGGCCGGGTTGGTCACTTGCGCGGCCCTAGTGGTCGTTCTCGCAAGCAGTGCCACCCGCCCCGCCGGCGCCCAGGATAAGAGCAAAGACGCGGCTAAGGCGAGTGCGGGCACGCCGACGCACCTGTACGGTCATAACGTGAGCGTCCGCCCGGGCGGCGAACAGGAGTGGACCAAGGCCCGCAAAGTCGGGATCGAGTTCTTCCGCGACGACGCCACCAAAGCCGTCATTGCGATCAGCGACGCCGGCGCGATCGCCGTGACGAAGGCGCCGGTCGGCTCGCTGGGCGTGGACAAATCGTGTAACTGGATCACCGCGCACGACCTATCGTGCCGCCGGGCCGATGAGGCCGAGTTCACGCAGAAGACCAAGAAGTTCGGTGTTGAACTGTTCCAGGACCGGGCTTCGAACACGCTGCTGTACGCCTGCGAGAGCGGGGCCATCGCGCTGGCGCCGGTGCCGGGCGGGTTGGTGAAAGATAAGGGGCCGAAGTGGCACCACGCCCAAACCGCCAAGGTGCGGTCCCCGGGGCAAGAGTCGTTCGACAACGCCAAGAAGTTCGGCATCGAGGTCTTCAAGGACGAGAACACCGGCGGGTTGGTATACGCCACCGAGGTCGGCGGCATCGCCACGGCTCCGGCGCCGTCGGCCGTTCCGGACCCGAAAAAGCTCCTCGCCCCCAAACCGCTCCACGGGTTCGACCTCCGGGTCCGTAAGGCCGATGAGGCCGAAGGCGGGACCAAGGTGGGGTTGGAGGTGTTCGAGGACCGGAACGCCAACGTCCTGTTCTACATCAGCGAAGCCGGGTTTCTGGCGACCGCACCGAACGACACGAAAGCGGCGACCGACGGCCGCGGGGTGACGTGGAAAGGGGCGATGGTACTCAGCGCCCGCAGGGCCGAGGAGAAAGATTTCGCCAAGGCCAAGCGGTACGGGATCGAGGTGTTCCAGGACAACCGCACCGGGCACCTGATCTTCATCAGCGAAACCGGTTCGATCGCGGTGCTGGCTAAATAAGCCATTGTCGCAGGTCCGCAAGCCCGCAAGTCGAAGGCCTTACTCACCACGGTCTTCGACTTGCGGGCTTACGGACTTGCGACCTGTGACTTAAAGAGAATGAACCCACCCCGCCGGCGCCAGCGGCTGTCGCGTTCCGTTGAGTTCGAGCCACAAACCCGTCTCGACACACGTGCCGATTTTCGCCAGCCCTGGGAACGGCGAGCGTGCCAGTAACTGTGCGCCGTGCTCGGGCGATACCGCGAACACCAGTTCAAAATCCTCGCCGTCACCGAGCGCGTGTTGGAGCGGCGTTCGGCCCGATGTGCGGCTCAGCTCCCGCGCGGCATTGGTAATTGGAATCGCCCCCCCTTCCAGAACCGCGCCGCAGCGGCTCTCCTCGCAGATGTGGTTCAGGTCGGCGGACAACCCGTCGCTGATGTCGCACATCGCCCGGAGGTCCACCACTTCGTGAAGCCGTAACGCTTCCGCCACGCGCGGCGTGAAGTCGAGGTGGTGCCCGAGGATGCTGCCGCCGAGCGGTCCCGTGACGAAGATCCAGTCGCCGGGCCGCGCCCCGTCGCGCCGGACCGGCCCCCGCTCGGTTGCCTCGCCGAGGGCGGTGACGGAGATGACGAGCGGCCCGGCCCAACTGTTCGTGTCGCCGCCAACGATGGGCACGTTGAAAGCGTCAGCGACATCGCGCAGCCCGAGGAACAGCTCACGCGCCAGATCGGCCCCACGCGCGTTCGGGAGCGCCACACTTACCGTGGCGGCGGCGGGTGCGCCGGCCATTGCCGCGATGTCGCTGAGGTTCGCGGCCATCGCCTTCCGCCCGACCCGCCGCGCGCCGACCTCCGACAGGATGAAGTCGGTGCCATCCATGAGCATGTCGGTGGTAACGAGCAGTTCCCGTGCGGGCGGCTCCAAGGCGGCGCAGTCGTCCCCGGGACCGATCCGGACCCGCGGGTGGGCGGGCGTCTGTGACCGCAGCCACGCGATGTACTCGAACTCACCCGGCATCGCACCACACCCGTTTACGGCCCGCGGTTGTTCTTGTCCCGGAAAGCGGTACGCGGTATTACCCCATTCCCTATTGTCGCGCGAAGGCGGTCGCGCCAACCGTTTCGATTTTACCGATGCGGCAAGCGATTGCGGTGCGGTGCGCGTGCGACCGAAGCCCGGTCCGTGCGACGGCTCTTGGGACGGTCGCGACCCTGGTAATAGTGCAGGCCGTGCCACCGGGCGACCTCGCGGTGTACCTACCTGACGACCGCACGGTGGAACCGCTCCAACCCGACGCCGACTTCGGCGAACGGTACCGTTCGCTCGACGCGCTCAAGGTAAACACCCCCGGCTCCGATGCCGATCCGGGACCGGTACCGGCGGCGGTTCGGGATCGAGAGCCGCTACCGCCAGTTGGACCCGGTGCGGCCCCGCACCTCGACCACGAATGGGGTCGTGCGGCTCCGGTGGGTGGCCGTGGGCCTGATCCCCCGCAACACCTGCGTCCAGTTCCGAACCGAACGCGGGTGGGCACTGACCACCGCGCGTCTGCCATTACTGACTGATGCGTTAACATCAGAATCGGGCATGAGCCAGCCAATTACCATCATGCATGAGGGCCATAATTCCAGATCGCCAACTTGAAACTACTGGATTCGGCTTGAGTCGCCATACATCGCACCGATCACTTGATCGGCCCGTCACCACACGCGCTCCGCTCGGGGGCACAGTGAGAACCGTTCCCCGAGGCGTAAAGCGGAAAGACACGGCGCGCAAGCCCGCGCAACGCACCCAGCTATGCGTGTTGGCCGTGGTCGAGGGGCGAGCGGTTCGGCAAACTGCGGCGGCACCATGAAACGTTGCTACACCCCGCTTTCCAAGGCTTGTCATTATCGTTTGCGGCTGTAGAATGTATTTGGGATGCATCACGGTGCCATCGCAATGACTGCTAGGTTATAGCTAGCTAGATTTTATCTGGCGGCAAAGTTCTGTAGATGTCAAGAAATGCGCGTTTAGCTCAGTTGGCTAGAGTACCACATTGACATTGTGGGGGTCACTGGTTCAAGTCCAGTAACGCGCACTCAACTAACCGGCCGCAAACCCAAGCTAAACAAGGGTTTGTGGCCGGATGTTTTTACCTCGCTTCACCAGTCTTGCTTGTCACCGACTTCGTCTTACTGCCACCCAAATCTATTAGAGCCGCTGCACAATAACGAGTATTCTTGCCGTAACTGTTACCGTGCCTGACTTTAAAATCGAAAAGCCGCGTCGTCTCAAAAATTGTCGCAAATCCAGCTTGGACAAATAGTTACGTCAGATTGCCTGTTATTGTGCAGCGACTCTAATTTCTCGCTTCCGATTGGGATCACGCCAATTCTTCGGGTTCGCCACCCACCAGCGGCTCCCCTTGAGTCGGCTCCGGGTCTCCGCCGACAGCCCCCGCTGCAACTCCCGGCGGGCCACCGTAAGGTCGCCCTGGAAGTCATTCATGACGTGGAACCGATCGGTGGTGATGGCGACGCCCTCCCCGAGCGCCTCCCGGGGCGTCTCCGCGGAGGCGCCCCACATGTCCGTCGTCACTTCCTCGACCCGACTCCACAAGCCCTGTTCCTTCCGCGTCTTGAGGTATACCAATACCGTCGCCTTCTCACGGCTTTCGAGCACTTCGAGCACGCACCCGTGATCGTGATCCACGATCACGGCGACGAACGGCCGGTGCCTTTTTTAGGATGATTAGCAAAATTCTAGGGGAGCAAGTAGGCTGTTCCAATAACCCTCGAAGAGTATGAACGCCACGTGGTTGGGCCGCTCTGTTGCGCGGTGCCACTAGGCTACCCACGAGGAACTCGGGCGGGCAGCGGCAGTGCCCTGGGTGCCGGGCTAAATGGAGCTACCACCGTCGCAAGGTCCGGCGGGAGCTGCTCCGGGCGTTCGCGTTGAGTACCACCGCCCACCACGCGGCTCGGGTGGTCCGGTGTAGCTACCCCACGGCCCATGCCGCGTACACCCGGTTCCGCCTCGCCCTCCAGGCCATAACCGATGAAGAGAACCGGCCCCGGCTCGGGACTCTGGAGTTGGACGAGTCGTACTTCGGGGGCAAGAGGGGCCGCGGCGCGGACGAAAAAGTCCCCGTGTTCGGCATCCTAGAACGGGCCAGGCGGATATACGCGGTGGCCGTCGAATGGCAAAAGATCCGGGCCGCGACAGTCAAAGGGAGCGTGTTCTACACCGACGAGTTCGCCAGCTATAACAACGGCCAGAGCCAAGGCAAGCATGTGACCATCAACCATCAGGAGACGTTCGGAGGGGGCCGCACACATCAATCGAGGGGTTCTGGAGCTTCACCAAGCGCCTGTATCAGCACGTCCACGGGGTCGAAGCTGGCAACGTACCGCTGTACCTAGCCAAGTACGAGTTCCGGTACAACCACCGCGGAGAGTACCTCATGCCCCTCCTGTGCGACCGCCTGATCCGAGCCATCGTTCTAACCTAAACCCAGCCCTAGAATTTTGCTAATCACCATCCTCTATTCACTACGGCTGGACTACCGCAACCACCAATACCCTTGAAATCCTAGAATGCGAAGGGGGGGACTTGAACCCCCACGACCTTGCGATCGACAGAACCTAAATCTGTTGCGTCTGCCAATTCCGCCACCCTCGCGTCGAGCAATTCTACAAGCCGCAGAGAAAATCAAATTACTCCGGTGCCACGGCCAGGTCAACCCCCATTTCCGTTACACGTAAGCCCGTTGAAGATGTCGCATCCTCCAACAGTGGTGGGTGTTACGTCGTGCCATATTGGGTGCGGGACTGATGTCTGCGTGCGTGGGAGTGACCCGGCACCACACGAAATGGTCGCTGTCCCCGCATCAACCTGACGGGTGCGATTGGCGAGCCGACCTGAACGTCGTTCCGCAGTCGCTCCGGCGCCACGCCCGTCGCTGGGCTCGGGCGGCGTCCCCCGTCGTCCCACGGAATCGTGATTGGTGCCAGACCTATCCCTTGATGGCAAGGGCTGCTAGCGAAAGAGGCTGACGCCGTTCGGTTTGACGGGTTGCGGCGTCAGCAGCTCATCCAACGAGTTCCAGTCAGGAACACGGATCTCGCCGAGCGGGACAGAAGGGTCGATCTGGTGGACGACGTACCGCCCCGAGCGGAAGACGACCGGTTGGTTCCAGGGGAACTTCTGGCGCTCGTGGTCCGGGAGCCACACCGGGAGCGGGTCACCGCCGCGCCACGACTCGGGACGGTACGGCGCGCGCGGGTCGTGGGTCGTGCGCAACAGGTCACTGACCACGTAGCGCTGGCGGCTGGCGCGCACGGCGTCGGCGATTTGTTCCCGTTTGGACTTCTGACCGGGCGGCGGAGGCCCTAGTTCCTTGATGTCGAACGCGGTGCCGTAGTGCATGTACCGCGTCGCGGGGTCGAGGTCGAGCATCAGGTACAGCGGGTGTGTGCTGTCGTGCCAGCAGTTCAGCTCGCCGGCCCCGAGCGGCGGCTGGATGGAACGCAAGTGGTCCGCAACACTGGTCAGGTCCTCCCAGTTGGTGCCGCAGTGAACCCCGGTGTACTGCCCGACCCGGTCGCGCAGCTCGGGCGTATCCCCTTCGGTAACGGCACGCACCCACAACTTCATGACCTCGCCGTCCGCGAGGACGTGCTTCTCGAACTTCCCCTTGGCGTCTGCGGGGTCGAGCTTGTGGACCCACGGCGCGACATCGTGCGGGTACGCGTCGGCGAGGTTCAGCAGGCCGCCGACCGCAACGAACCACAGGAGGTACAGGAAACCGAAGCACCATCGCTGCGCCGCCACCACCGCGAACGCGAGCAGCGTTACCGGAACGTAGACGTAATCAAGACCCTTTTGCAGCCCGACGGCCTGAGCCGCCCAGCCGAGGTACAGGGCCGCCAGGATCGCGCGGGCCGCCGCCGCCCCCTCACTCTGCGCCGGCGCGTACCAGCGCGTCGGGCGGAACCCACCGGCCGGCGGGCCGGGTGTGCGCGACCAAGCCCAGGCGTCCCAAAGGGCGAGGGCCGCGAGCGGGAGCGCGACGAAATGCAAAACGCCCCACGGCCGGTGCATCTCGAACAGCCCGCCGATCCGCGCCGCGAGCGGGGCGTTGTCCGCGAGGTACGCCGGGTTCCAATTGAGGAAGATGTCGAGAAAGTGAGGCCAGGCACCGGTCGCGATCAACCACGCGATACCGGGCACGCCCGCGAGCGCTCCGCCGCAAACGAGCGCGGCGAGGTCCCGCAGAACGCTCCCGCGGGATTCGTGCCGTGCGAGCAGCGCCGCCGACACCGCCCACACGGCGAGCGCGGGTACGACGACGTGTGGCTTGAGCCACAGCGCGGCCCCCCAAAGGAACCCTTCGAGCAGGGCGGTACGCGATGCGGTCCGCACCCGCCGGAACCGTAGCCAAGCCGCCACCGTCGCCGGGAGCAGCATCCACGGGTCGCGCTGGACGTGGTTGAACTCGGACGTAAAGGGGTAGAACAGCGCAACCGCCGCCGCGAGCCACGCGACCGTGTCGCGCCCCCCCCCGCACCGCCGCACGAACCGGCCCAGCGCGGCGGTAACGGCCCCGATCACCACGAGGTCCACGGCCCGCAGCGCAACGGTGCTCCATCCGAACAGGAGCTTCGCCCCGGCCATCAGCCACACGAACCCCGGCAGGTTCGTGTCGAAGATGTCGCGGTAGTGGGTGCCGCCCCGAAGTACGTTGCGGGCGGCCATCTGGTAGAGCGTGACGTCGCACCACGGCGGCATCGCAAGGAACAGCGGCACACCCGCGACCAGCGCGGCCGCGGTTACGACCCAGCCCGCGGCACCGGACCGCCACGGGCGCCACCGGGAAGAAACGACGGGTTCGGGCGCGGCGCTCAGTGGGGCTTCCCCTGATCGGTCGAGGCGCCCGCGGGCGCTCCGGAGTGCTCGGTCGGGTGGTGCGGCATTGTATACGCGGTGACCGCGAGAACGACCGCCAGCGCCGCCGAGCCCAGCCCCGCCAACCAGAACGCCTTGCGCTTGGTCAGCAGCGCGAGGGAGCACAGCACGATCCCGATCTCGGCCCCGAGGTGCGCGACATCGAGCCGGTCGGCCTGGTGGTGCGAGTGGTGCGCGTCGCTCATTTTCTGGAGCGACTCGGTCTGCTTCTCGTGGCCCGTGTGCCCGAGCTTTTCGGCCTCGGCTTTGACCTCCGGCAACCGCGCCTTGTACTTCGTGTGCTGGCCGTCGGCTTTCTTGATCGCGTCCTTGAACGCCGCCTCGTACTTGGGCTCGACCTTCGCGACCTCCTTCAGCAGCCCGCCGGTGAACTCGTACCCGTGGTCGCGTACGTTCACCGCTTGGTACTCGCTCCACTTGTCCGTGGACTGTGTGTGCGCGATGCTGGCTTCGGTGGTAAGGCGGTTCGCCTCCCCCTGAAGCTGGAGCACCTCGTTGTGCTTGCGGTGCCCCAACATGCTCAGCCCCGCGAGCAGCGCCGCAACGACGGCGACGCTCACCGCGACGCGCTGGTTGAACGGATCGGCCGCGTGGTGACTGGCATGTTCGGCATGTTCGAGATGCTCGTGCGTGTGTGCCATGAACACTCCGAGAGGATGGCGGCAGCGCCGGAAGTTTACGGGCGCCTGCGGGGCACCGCAAGGGTCAGGAAAAAAAGGAATATGCCGGAAAATCGTTGCAGTCCACAAGAGCCATGTTTACGATGCGTGAAAGAATGGAAACGAGCCCTTCGCCCTCGCAATTCGGACGGATCCGCGGTCGCACTTCGTTGCGCCAACTGTTGGCGTGGGTCGCGTTTTCGTTACTCAGTCGCTAATCACATCCGGGGCTCGCACCCGGTTGAAACGCTCGCGCCCTCTCTCAATCGCCGGAGCGACATCATGAACACCTGCCCCTCTCTCGCCCCCGATCTGGCGGACTTTTTCCTGCACAGCCCGATCGGCCAACTCCGCCGGTTGGTCGTCATCGAGAACGAGACCGAAGTGCTTATCACCGGGCAGGTGTCGAGCTACTACCACAAACAACTGGCGCAAGAGCACCTGCGCCGCAGCCTGGGCCAACGGATCATCGTAAACCACGTCGAGGTGTGCCCGGGCGACATCGGCTGAAACGGCTTGAGCAGCGCGCCCTGACGCCTCGCGACTCCTCGGACAAGCGTCGCGGGCCGCCGAATTTACGTGCTGCGGGTGGTCACTTCGGTACCGCCCGCAACGCACCCAGCAAATGAATCACGCCGTTACTGCACCCGAGATCCGCGGCGTCCGGTTCGAGCTTGACCCCACCGACGTATAAACCGTCCCCGCGCTCCTCGATCTTGAGTCGCTCGTCACCGATCGTTGTCAGCGATTCGCCCGCCTGTGCCTTCTTTTTCAGTGCCGCGGTCGTGTACTTCCCTTTCACGAGGTGCGAGCGCAACAACTTTTGGACCACCTGTTCGTTACGCGCGACGGCACCGATGCCGTCGTCGTCGAGTTTCAGGAAGGCCGCATCGGTCGGAGCGAACAGCGTGTACTCGTCCTTCCCTTTGAGGACCGCAGTCAACCCAGTTTCTTTCGCGGCAATGGCCAGGATCGCCGTCTGTTCGTTGGCGATGAGCGCATCGTAAATGGTCCCCCGGTCCGAAGCGCCCACACGCGGCGCGTGGCAACCGAGGATGAACGACGCCACAAGAACTGCGGTTCGGGTCGCTCTCACGATTCGCTCCGGCGGCGCAGCCCACGAGTTTCAGAGTTCTCACGTGCGAGGCGGCGCTGTTAGAATACGTGAGTACACCACCCCGCACAAGTCGCGAACCGCACTTATGAGCCGCACACCCAAGGACGGGAAGAAGCAGGGGACGCTGTTCGCGGACGAGTTCGACGGCTTCGGGCCGAGCCGCTTCCGCCCCGCCGAGGAGGTTCCGCCGGTCTTCGAGGTGCGCGGCAAGCGGCTCAGCAAACTCAAGCGCGGCACCAAGAAGAACGCCCCGAAGGTGCCGGGCGTGTACGGTATGTTGGACACCCGCGGCCGGCTCATCTACGTCGGGAAGGCGAAGAACCTGCGCGCCCGGCTGTTGTGCTACTTCCGTGAGAACAGCCGCGACCCGAAGGCCGGTAAGATCATCGAGCAGACGAAGCGACTCGTGTGGGAGCAGTGCGGCGACGAACTGGCGGCGCTGCTGCGCGAGCTCGAACTGATCCAGCGCCTGCGACCGCGGTACAACGTGCTCGGCGTCCCGGGCTTTCAGCGCCACCATTACATCTGTGTGGGGAAGAGCCCCGCCGCCCACGTGTACGTCACCACCGCGCCGAGCGGGAACGAGCAGGGCGTTTACGGCCCGTTCGTGAAGCGGCACAGGTCCGAGGACGCCGCCCGGCGGCTGAACGACTGGTTCAGGCTCCGCGATTGTCCGCAAACGGTCCCCCTGACCTTTGCCGAGCAGGGCGCCCTGTTCGATCCGGCCCGCAGCGCGAAGTGCCTGCGATTTGAACTCGGGACGTGTGCCGGGCCGTGCGTGGGCGCATGCACGCGCAAGGACTACGCGGCCGGGGCGCGGGCGGCGAAAGCGTTTTTGGACGGACGCGACCGCTCGGTCTTGCGCACAATCCGAGAGCAGATGACGGTCGCGGCGGACGAGTTTCAGTTCGAAAAGGCGGCGTCGCTTCGCGACAAGTTGCACGCGCTCGAGTGGCTCGACAACCGGCTCAGCCTGCTGAACACCGCACGGAACCGCAACTCGTTCGTGTACCCGCTCGAGGGCACGGACGGCCAGACCCGCTGGTACCTGATCCACCGCGGCGAGGTGCAAGCGGTGTCGTTTCCGCCCGACGCGGAATCGGCCCCCCGGGTGGCGGGCTTACTGGGCACCACGTTCGCCGATCGCCCGGCGCCGGCGGTGCTTTCGGACGTGGCCGTCGACAGCGTGCTGCTCGTTGCGTCTTGGTTCCGCAGGAGCGAGAGCGAGCGCTCCAAACTCCTGACGCGGGTGAACGCCGAAGCCGCGTGCGCGACGTTCCTGTCTGGCCGCACGCCGAACTGATTTCGTTCGGGCGTGCGCGGTCGAATCGGGCGCGCTGGCGCCCGCTAATCGGACAGTTCGTCAAACGCACTCTTGCTGACGAAGCGGGAGTATGTTGTATGATGGCATTGCGCCTGCCCAGCGCCTGGAGGTTGTCAGATGGGAGTGCCGACCGGAGAAGTCGTTGCGCGGCCAATGGTGGCGCGCGCGTGCGGCTGCTTGCGCGAGTTCCAGCATTACGCGGTGGACCGATATCGGGCTCAACGGCTGGCGAAGTTTCAGAAAACCCGTTGTGAGGTGTGCGTCGCGAAGCTCAACGAGGAGCAACGGGTTGCCGCGGCCGCCGTGCCAAAAAAGGGCGAGGCTTTCAAGCTCCTGCCCACCGACGCTCACTTTTCGTTGACACGCAAAGCGGATGCCACTTGGGCCGGTACTCTCACGGCAGACGGCTCGACGGTCGAGGCGACCGGCGACGGGCCACACGGGCTGACGCTCGCCCTAGCTCGATCGTGGCTGGCGGAACGGGGCATCTCGGCCGCGCCCGATGATGCTCCTGCGGACAAGCCCGCATCACCGGCGGCTGAAGCGAAGCCGGCGCCCGCGGGACCGGTGTCGAAATTCCCGGCACCAAAGCCGCCGCCACCGTCCGCACGGCCGAGTCTAACGAACTTCCCGCGCCCGAAGCCGAACTGATCGCACCGTCCGTTCGTTTTGAGAATGTGGCACCACCGGCAACGTACTTGAAAGGGTGCCGAGCAGGAACACACGCCCGATCACGATGGCAACGATTCGCCCCTCGCCGATCCCGGGGTTGCGCTCACGGTCTTGGCCGAACTAACAGTAGGCAAGAGCGGGAAGTTAATCTCCCGGCTCTTGAGGTTGGATCGTGAGGCTCCACTTGGGCAGGGTAGCTGAACGTATCAGCCGTGCGGCGATGGTACGGAACGCGGCTCGAGCCACTCGCACGCCCCAGACGCAAACCGTCGTGGTTTTCCGAACGATCGGATGGAGCTCGCGCCACGTCATCGTTGCGGCCCACCGAGGCACATCCGCCACGGACGCGAACGCGCTCCCGTTTGTATTTGCTGTGATACGGGGGTAAGCACACCGACTCCACCGTCACCCGGTGACGGTCCGCCAACGGTTGCCAATGCTATTCCGTTAGAGGTCCGAATTATCCCAAGGGATTTGGCCCTCTCGTGTCGCATGAGCACCTACACGCCGCGTCTCGAAGCTGCGGTCCTCGACCCGCTCGCGTGAGTACGCGGGTCTGTTCGCGGATGCGTTCCCCCCCCGTCCAAGCCCGTCGCGTGGGCGGGTGTCTACCTCCGGGGTGGGGCTCCTGGACAGGGAGCGCAAATCCGTCGAGCCCCTGTCGCACCGGGTCCGGCTTCCCGAGGGGCGGTCCTCCACGGACCCGAAACAAGCGATCCAGCAGTTCGTCAGCCCGAGCCAGTGGGATCACGGCACGGTTCTCGAGCAGTACCGGGGCCATTTGGCGCACACGTCCGCATCCCCCGACGGGATCGTTCCGTTCGACGACATGCGACCGGTGGCGCGGGGCGCGAGCGCGGAACGGGTGTGTTTGCAACGGGTGCGTTGGCGCGACGGAACCAAGGGGATGTTGTCCGGGCGCGTCGCATGAGTGCGGGTGTGGCACGCCCACGGTTGGAAGACGGGCGACGGCGCCGGGGTCCGGGCGTTGTGGGTGCGGATCGAGAAGCCAGGCGACGAGGAGCCGTTGAAGTTCGCGTTCTCGAACCTACCGGCAGGTACCCGCCGGGTCGCGGCGGTGCGGCGCTGGAAGAGCCGGTAGCCGGTGGAGCAAGGCTACACCAGCAGTTGAAGGCAGAGTCAGGGCTGGGCCACTTCGAGGGGCGGTCGTAGCGCGGGTTCCACCACCACGCGGCGATGGCCCTGTTGGTCTGCGGCACCGGCTCGGGGCCGAACGCGAGCGGCCCCAGAACACCCGCCCGAAGCGGTTAAAAAACGGGACCCCGAACCGCCCCGACCCCGCCCGGGGTGCGGCGCGTCTTGCAACAGCCATTGCGCCCGTGGACCAAGCCGGACGGTGCCAACTGGCGGGTGCCGCACGTACATCCGATTCAAATCTAACGGAGTAGTACTAACACTGATGAAGCGTTCAACGGACCAGCCCCCAGGACGTAAATTATTGTGCAAATTACTATAAAATTATACAAGCAATAGCAATAAATTACCATCACTCGCCATTTTATTCCGGGAGCGGTCTGCCCTTCGTTTCGGGCGCGAACGCGATCAGCACAAGGCCTACCATGTACACCCCGGCGACCAGGGCGCACGCTCGCGAGTAATCTTTGTCGAAGTAGGCCAGCAGGTTGGCCATTTGCAGGTTGCCCGCCGCCGCGATGATGCGCCCGAAGTTAAACCCGAACCCCTGACCGGTCGCTCGGACGGCGGTCGGGAACAGTTCGGGTAAGTACAGCGGAAGCCAACCGTAGAACGAGGCCGATATCAGCCCCAGCAAACCCGATGCGAGGACGAACATAGCACCGAACGGCGGCTTCCCGCCTTCGTAGAGTTGCCCCTGCTGGTAAAACCCGACCATCGCCAGCATTGAGGCGATACACAGGGCTGCGTAAACGGGCCGGCGCCCGAACGGGCCGCACAACAGTGCGCCGGCCATGCACCCGAGTGCGGCTCCGATCGACGATGACACCTGCATCCACGCCCGCGCGTCCGGCGATTTGCCCCCGGGAAGGTCGCCGACCCACTGGTACATCCACATCAGCCCGGCCCAGGTTCCCAGAAGCGCGACCCCACTGAGCCCCGCCCCAAGGAGCATCCGACGAAGTGTGGTCGCGCGCGCTTCGGGCGAAAGGCCGCTGCGGGTGAGGTACCCGCGCGCGGGGTAGAGGTAGCCGAGCACCACCACCACCAGACCGACGAGCGAGCCGACGACCCGCACCCAGAACGGAACCGGGACCGTGAACGCGGTCTGTTGGATTGTGAACGTGAACGGGTCGGAGAGAGCCCACAGCACAATGACCACACCCGCCGCTCCCGCCCCCACCAGCACGCCCGCGAGGTCCCGCTCCGACCACAGGGCGGCGCGTCCGGATTCCTTTTCGTGCATCCACTTTTCCGATTCGGGCACGAACAGCCGAAGGGCCATTGTCAGCAGGGCAGGCAGCGCGCCGACCAGCATGAGCAACCGCCAGTTGTTGCCCGCGGTGAGCTGAGCGGCCCAGTCGGTCGAGAGCCCGATCGTGGTGAGCGCGTTCTGGATGTCCGCCGGCGATGTGCGGTTGGGGCTCAGCCCGAGTGCGATGCCGCCGCAAATCAGGTACCCGAGGTTACCGAACGCGCCGATCAACCCGGCCATGAGGGCGCGCGAGGCGCCGGGCCACAGCTCCATGACCAGCGCGACGCCGAGGGCCCATTCGCCGCCCATGCCGAGCGCGCCGACGAACCGAAGCACCGCCAGTTGCTCGGGCGATTGTGACGCGGCCGACAGCCCGCTGCACAGCGAGTACATCAGGATGCTAACGGTCATCGCGCGAACGCGGCCGATCTTGTCACCGAGCCAGCCGAACAGCACGCCCCCCGTTGCTGCCCCGACAAGGAAACATGCCAGCACAATTCCGTACCACTTGTCGACCTGCTTCGACGGGTCTGTGCCGTCGCGGAGCCACTCGCTCAGTGCGTCCCGGCCGACGAGCGGGAACAGTCCCATTTCCATACCGTCGAACATCCAGCCGAGCAGGGCGGCAAGAAGCGCGAGGTTACGACCGCGTGAGGTGACGGCGGGAAGGCTCATTAGTGTTCGGCCCGGTTAGGAGGGATTGCAGCCAGAATGTGGGAATCGCGCGCCGCGGACAAGGGGAATCTCGGACCGGGGGGTGTGCCTATTGTTTGGGGCGGTGTCAAGCGGGCATCCTCATCTCATCGTTTTTTGGGAGGCACGGATGCCCACGCGGGCCACCGAACACCGCACGGAGGCCGAGCGCCTGCAGTGCGCGCGGGCGATCACTTATGTGCGGGAACGGAACCGGTTGGGAACCACGGCGACTCCCGGCATCGTTCTGGGCGCCTGCGAACTCTTCGCTCTGGAGTGGGAGCGCGAATGGCTCCGGGAAAACTTCGCCGCCCCCTTCAGGCGCGCATCGACACGGCACCCGAAATGTATTTGGGTTCTCGGTCAGGGCTGCGCAAGGGTTTAATTTGGGTAGCTTGGGCAGCTAGCTGAGCCACTCGATAAAACGACGAAGGGATTGAAAAACAAGGAGTTACGACATTTCGCTCCCGTTGTCATTCAACCGAGTTTGGATCTCTGCGTAGCCCTGGGTTCTCCGCCACTCTTGTGGAAAAGTACTGAACCGAGGTACCATGTTCGAGCCGGGCGCGGCGGCCCAACCCCACTCCGAGCTTCGCGATGGCCAACACAACCGCGTTGAACTTCTGGACCGAACTCCTCGACTCACCGGGCTTTGTCGTCCACCATGACAACGACGTGCCCAACCAGCGGCATTGTTTCACCGTGACGCCACGCCACGCGGTGGGCATTTGTCCGCACTGCGGCAAGCCCACCGAGGCGGTCAAGCAACGCCGCAATCGCGAGCGGATCGTGGACCTGCCGATCGGATCCCGGGCGGTCGAGTTAACCGTTCGGGTCGATCCGGTCGCATGCGGCGCGTGCGCGTGTTGCTTCACCCCGCCGATCGGCTTCTTGGCGGACGGTGCCCATGCCAGCGAGCGCTTGCTCCGCCGGGCCGCCGAACTGATCCAACATGCCGATGTGGCCAACGCGGCCCGGTTCTTTGCGCTCCCCGAGAAGAACCTGGAGGACGGGTGCTAGGAGTACCTGGGGCGCCAGCAGCAGTGGGCCGCGAAGGTCCCGACGGCCCCGATCCGGCGCATCGGGATCGACGAGCTGTCATTAAAAAGCGGCACCGGCAGTTCGTCGCCGTGATCGTCGATCACGACCACCGGTGCGTGCTCGACGTGCTGGAGAACCGCGAGAAAGCGACGGTTGTGGCGTACTTGAAAGCGGCCAAGAGAGCGGGCTGGATGGAGGAGAACACCGACTACTGCCGAGCACGCAGCAGTAACGGTTGAACGGAGGGACTGAACCACGGCATCCGGACTATCCTGTGGTGGGCGTTCGGCATGTCAACTTCAAGAACTTCCGCCTCCGCGTCCTGCACCAGTTCGAATGCCCTTAAGAATGAGTGTCTCCAAGAGTACCGCAGAACAAAAAATCAAAATAAATCGCGATCTTCACATTTACACAACTCATCCTGAGTGGAGGCGCGGGGAATCGAACCCCGGTCCCGAGGCGCTTCCGCGCCGGCATCTACGTGTGTAGCTCGTATATTCCTGCGGCGCACCGTTTAACGGGCCGCCGCGCGTTCGTTGTTACCGGGTTCCTACGAGCGGGACCCCGACACAACTATCGGCCAGATGTTTTTAGCAGGAACGGCCGCCGAGGCGGATCGGGTGGTTGTCCCCTCTCCTCGAGTTCCCGCGAGCCTGACTTGCGTCCGGACTAGCACCTCTCAGGCGAAGCTGCCAGAACGGCTCTCGGCACTTAAGCCGCGAGGGAGTACTGCGGTTCAGCAGTTAAATTTTGATCGGCTTTTTACGTGGCCAGCTGATCAACCACGACACGCCACCGAACACTTCCGACACCCGGTCGATACCAGATCGCCCCCGAGTTACCCTACCCGCTTCGTTAGAGCGGCACACGTAGTATACGGTTCAACCGGGCAGAAAAAAGTTCGGTTGCGCCACGTGAGAACGTAACCGAAAACGGCGCGTGGCGGTTGCGCGGAGGCCGGGTATCATCAGCACCGCTTCTTTTCTCCATCCGGAGTCCGTCATGTTGCCCCTGCTGCTCCTGACCGCGACCGCCGCGGCCGACCCGGCG
Source organism: Gemmata algarum (assembly GCF_034097035.1). Lineage (NCBI taxonomy): Bacteria > Pseudomonadati > Planctomycetota > Planctomycetia > Gemmatales > Gemmataceae > Gemmata > Gemmata algarum. The sequence goes on along the minus strand of NZ_JAXBLV010000187.1, from coordinate 39,126 downwards.
CCGCAAACGTTCCCCCTGTGGCCCGGGAAAGCGCCCCTGGCGGTCAGCGACTCGCCCACCGACAAGCCCGAACTGACCGCGTACCGTCCCGAGAAACCGAACGGCACCGCGGTCGTCGTCTGCCCGGGCGGCGGGTACGGGTTCCTCGCCAACGACCACGAAGGAAAGCAGGTTGCCGAGTTCTTCGTCAAACAGGGCGTGACCGCGTTCGTACTGAAGTACCGGATCGTGACGAAGGATCGCCCGGGACCGCTCGGCGAGGCGCCGCTCCTGGACGCGCAGCGGGCGATCCGTCTGGTCCGCGCGAAGGCGAAGGACTACGCCATCGACCCGCGCCGCGTCGGGATCATGGGGTTCTCCGCCGGCGGGCACCTCGCGAGCACCGCCGCCACGCACTATGAAAAGGCCGGGCTGAAGAACGACGATGACGTTGAAAAGGAGAGCAGCCGCCCGGACTTCGTGATCCTGGCGTACCCGGTGATCTCGATGGAGGACGGGGTGACGCACGGCGGCTCGCGCAAGAACCTGCTCGGCGACAAGCCCGACGCCAAACTGATCGAGTTGTATTCCAACGAGAAACAGGTGAAGAAAGACGTGCCGCCGGCATTCATCTTTCACACCAGCGCGGACACGGCAGTGGTGCCGGAGAACGCGGTGCGGTTCTACCTCGCGTGCAAGAAGGCCGGCGTGCCGGTCGAGATGCACATTTACGAAAAGGGGCGGCACGGCGTCGGCTTGGGCAGCGATCCGAAGTGGACGGGCGGGGAGAATTCGGTCGGGACCTGGCCCGACCGGCTTTCTGACTGGCTGACAGCTCGCGAACTGCTGCCGAAGGCGAAGTGACCGCGTCCCAAACTTGGTTTGGTCCGGCGCGCGGGCCTCGGGCCCGATGGCACTGACTTTGTATCGGGTGGCGGTGTAGCATGTGGTCGATGGGGGAACTTGCGCGCGTCGGATCACGGTTCTGGGGCAGTTGCGCCCGGGCCGCTCCGATACCTTTCGTTGAGCCGCCCCACGAAGCACCCACTCGAACTTCTGCTCCCGTTGGGGCAGTGACCAACCGTTGCCGCTCAGCAGCACCACCTTGACTAGTGCAGTCTCATTCACGATCCGGATGGTGGTGAATAATCGATCCGGGCGGCGAGCGACGTCCGGTTGGAGCCGACCGACGATCCGGGTTAACCTGTCCGCCGCCACCGCCGCGAGCCTTGAAGGCGTGTTCCGCACGGTCGCGGAGGCGAAGATTCGGCACCGGGTGCCGATCGTCCTGATGTCTCACCGGGGTCGGTCCCACGGGGACATCGCCACCGACCTCGGGTGTTCCCGCCGTTCCGGCAAGAGCAACACCGGCAGAGGCAAGAGAGGTTCGCGTCGCACCTGCGGCGCGTGGCCTGGATGTGCCCGGGCGAGAGCCACAAGCGGGCGGCGCTTCGGATCGACAACGCGCCGTGGCACCGAGGTGCAGCGATCGACGAGGCCCTGTGGGAGAACCCGCACCTGGAGTTCAAACGGTAGCCCCGTTACGGCCCTCCGCTCCACCCGATCGACCAATAGCCGCCAGTCCCAAGCGCAACAGGGAGGGCACAATCGCCCTAATAAACAGTCATCACAAACTTTACTCGTACAAAAACGCCGGCTGCCGCAACAGGTATGTGACCACCGCACGCCACGCCCGCACCGTGTACTGCGGGTCATCAGCCAGCGCCCCGCCCTGCCGGCACCCATACGCCTCGCGCTTCTCGACGCCCTTTGCCGCCTTCGCGTCCGCAACGACCGCCGCGAACAGTTTGAACGTGCGGCTCACGTCGCCCGAATCGACAGCGGCGTCCTGGCCCAGGAGGCGCCGGTGCAGGTGCGCGATCGCCTGGCGGATCTGTCGGTCCCCGTCGGCCGACGCGCCCGGGACCACCTCGGGTTCGATCCCGGGGAACAGCACGCGCTCTTTCGCGGGGCGGGCGAAGTCGCGGGCCACGTTCTTGCACGCCACGTCGTTCGACATGATGCGCTGGATCGCGCCCATCGCCCCGCTCGGGTCCGCCGGCCGGTCCGTCGTTTCCTTGGAGTCGATGGCACCGTAGAGCGACGCGATTTCGCCCTCGAGCCGGCCCCAGCGCGCGCCGAACACGGCACCGATTTTCCGCTCGAGTTGCTCCGGCGTTAGCATCCGCACCACGCCCACGTCGTCCAGTTCGGCCCGGCGCGCCGGGTCCTGGGCCACGGTCGCGAGCCCGTCGGCCCGGTAGAAGTCCGATGCGATCCACTCCTTGAACGCCACTTTGAGGTTAAAGCCGCTCTTCGCGAGTTGTGCCGCAACCCGCTCCACCTCCTTGCGCTGCGTAAGGTACGCTCGCGCGCGGGCCGGATACAGCGGGTCTTCGATGTCCTTCGGCGGTAGGAGCGCCCGGCGCCCGGTCAGGACGTAATACACGTGCTCCGTCATCGTGACCGCGAACCGCGGGTCTTTCGCGGTCCGCTCACCGAGCCACTGGAGCGCCCGCCAGCGCTCCGACGCGGGCAGGCGCTCGCCCTCGAACCCGGGGCCGAACATGTCCGTGAACCAGCCGCCCTTGCGTTTCCCGTACACGCCCCGTTCGGCGAACCGCCAGTAGTCCTGAAACAGCCCCGCGACCGGGTCCAGCGTTTTGTGGCACACCGCGCACTCGGGCGCCTGCATCGTCGGCACCGCGAACTTCGTTTGCGCGGTCGCGGCGTCCGAGACGCGCGCCGCCAGTTCCAGCACGTCCACCCCGAGGAAGTGCTGGTAGTACATTCTGGCCCGGAGGCGGTTGCGGTTGGTCTCGGTGGTGGGGTAACGGGCAAGGTACTGGAACGTGCTGAGCAGCCCGGCGTGCGGGTAATAACCCGTCGCGGAGTCCTGGTTCTCGGGCTTGCTGCGCCCGACGAGCGCCTTCAGTTTCACCGGTACGAACTCGAACGGGTCGTCGGGGTTCTTGAACTGCCCCTTGAGCGGCTCGAAGACGCCGTAACCGCGCGCCGAGTACGGCGACACCATGATGTAATCGGCCGTCACGATTTCTGTGAACGGGCGGTCGTTGCGGACGACGTACTCGACCAGCCGCATCGGCTCTTCGAGCAGCGATTTGCGGTAGTCGGCGGCAAGTTTGTAGCCCGCCTTGCGGCGCTCGGCCTCGTCCGCGATATGGCCGAGGTCGAACTTCTGGTACCAGAGCCGCGTCTTCTCGAAGTGCTCGTAGGAGAGCACCGACTGGTCCGGGTTCCCGTCAACGCCGGCCGTCAGGAAGATGTCGTTGAAGCCCTCGCGGAGCCGCAGGTAAAACGCCTCCTCCTTCATGACAGCGTCGAGGATGGCGGGCAGCGCGTGACGCCCGTCTTTCGCGACCGCGGCGAGTTCCGCGCCGGTCGGGAGCCGGCCCGCCAGTTGCAACGTGACGCGCCGGAGCAACCGGGCGTCGTCCAGCATCACGACGCCTTCGAAGAAGGGCCCTGCATTGGGATCGAGGGCCAGTTCCGCGCCCTTCGGGTTGTTCACCCGGCGCACGAAGGCATTCAGCACGCGATACTCGGTCGAGTCGGCGGTGATGATTTCACCGCCGCCGTGGTCGAGCTTTCCGAGCGGCTTCAGCAGCAACCGCGCCTGTCCCTTGGCGTCTTTCTCAGGTATGGCAGCGAACTTGGCGAACGCATCGCGGTTGTGCCGCAGCGCCTCATCTTGTGCGACGCCTTCGGCTTTCCGGGGGTCTTTGAGCACGAACGCGCTGTCCGCCGCATCGCCGCCGGGTTTGTGACAGGTGAGGCACTTGCGCGCCCCGACCTTGGTCCACACCTCGTCCCGGAAGTACGAATCGCCTTCTGCCGCGCAGGCGGCGCCGGTGTACGGCTTCTTGTCGCCGGCCGGGAGCGGGGCTGAACCGAACACGGTTACAAACAGAACGACCGAACAGGCGCGCAGAGACATGAGTCGGCTCTCGGAGCGGGAACGGGCGCCGGGCCGCTCGATCGTAGCCGACACGCCGGCGCAGCCGCAACGCGGGTCCGCTGCGGCGAAGGCGATCGTTCTCTGTGCGGACCTCGTGTAAAGAGGTATTTTAACCGCTACGGCCCGGCCGGTGAGGCGCTTTACAAGGGTTTGACGTGCAGATCGATCTGTCGGAAGTGGTGCGCATGGCGACGGCCGGCGCACTGGTCGCGGCCGGGGCGGTGCCGGTCGGGTTGGTGGCGCACGCGCTCCGCCCCCGCGGCGAACCGCTACTCCCGCGCTGGAAACCGTTTCCGGTCCCGTGGAGCGGGTTCGAGGTGGCCGTCACGTTCCTGGCGGTCGTCGCCGTGATACCGATCACGACACTCCAGGTACTCGACAGCGGTGGGTTCTTCCAGTTCGTGTACGGGGACGGGTTCCCGCCGCTCTCGGCGAAAGACGTGCCCGCGGACCAGAAGGCCGAAGCGAGCACCCTGCGCGGGCTGTGGGCCGGCCTGTTCGCGCTCCCGATCGTTCTCGGAGCCCTGGCACTCGTCCGGTACTCGCTGCACGCGCGCTGGCGTCCGGCCGCCAACGGGAGCGTACCGAACAAGGTGGCGCTGGCGGTTGCCGCGTGGCTCCTGGTCACACCCGCCGTGCTGCTTTTGAACGCGGTCGTGAATGCGGTCGCCGTGGCACTCGGCGCGCCCCCCGAAGCGCACTCGCTGACCAAACTGGGACAGCGGCCGCTGCTCGATCAGGCCTTGCTCGTTCTGGGGGCGTGTGTGATCGCGCCGGTGAGTGAGGAAGTGCTGTTCCGCGGGATCATCCTGTGGTGGAGCACGGGCCGCATCCGGTTCCCGGGGCTGGGGGTGACGCCGGTGACCGGGATGCGCCCCTGGCTCGTGCTGCTCGTCGCCGGGCTGTTCTCGGCCGCCGCGGCGGCGGCCGATGAAAAATGGCAACCGGTTGCGTTCGCGGCGGTGCTGGTGGTAGGGTTGGCGGTGCTGTACCGCGTCACGCGCACCGGGGCGCGGCGGGCGCGGGCGGTGTACGCGACGGCCGCGTTCTTCGCGCTGGTCCACCCGACGTGGCCCAACCCGATCGCGCTGTTCGCGCTCGGGCTGGCCCTCGGCTACCTCGCCGCTCGCACCAATGGTCTGCTGGTGCCGGTCCTCGTCCACGCGCTGTTCAACGCGGTATCGGTGGTGTATGTGCTCCGGGGGTAAAACGCACGAGGTGCCGGATACCGATCCGGTTGGATCCTGTAATAAACCTAAGCTGTTGCCGCGAGATCATAACCGTTCACGAGTTCTGATCGGCAGTCGACGTGCCGCCACGGGTCCGGAACCACAAAAGCGTGTGTGATGGGCACGAGACCACCAATCCCGGAGGATCGTGGAATCATCTAGCACCGGTGATGAAAAGCAGCGATTTTGCCAGCTTAGCCAACTGCAAACCGCCAGAAATGATTGCGGCTAAAGGGTTTAGAAGAGCGGGATAGGGGAGTCGAACCCCTCTCACAGCCTTGGGAAGGCTGGGCACAGCCGATATACCAATCCCGCACACACATTTTTTTAGCTAAACCTGCTTCAGGGGCAAGGTCACTTTCGCTGAATATTCAAGGCCGAATGGTGTCTGATACATGAACCACCGAAGCTGTCTCATTGCCCCTGCCGATCTTGCGATTGGGCCGTCCCTCGATAAGGGCTTTTGACCTTATCGAGGGACGGTCTGGAAGTAGCGTAGGTTGACCCGGATCGACGCATTCAGGTCCGCCAAGGTGCCGAAGAGGCGGTTGTGTGGCGCGTCGCCGGAACGTCTTCCCGAACCGCTCGGTCGGGTTCAGCTGCGGGCTGTAGGGCGGGTGCGAATCGAGGGCACCCGCCCGTGTCCGAATACCGTGTTGCCCCGTCGCTCAAGCGCGAGTTGGCAGGCATCGTTGCTCAGTTGCCGGCGCTCCCGCCAACCGCCGACACCTCGCGCGCCGCGCGGGAACGATAGGAATATGGCCTGAACATACATATCACTCTACTAAGCGGCTTGCAACTAATGCTGATCCTGACAGCGATTGATAATTTAATAGTATATAAGATTAAGTCATAGCTACGGGCGTGGCAAATGACCCGCTCGCCCTCTTCGGAGCGAAGGCCGCGTTCATCGACTTCCAGTTTTGATACGGTTGTACCTGTTGGCGCCGGTTTTTGCGCTCCCCGAGAACCCGCTTTCTTAACTGACGCAGGAGCGGCGATGCGCCTGGGCATCCTTTCGGACACGCACGACGAGATCGAACGCACCCGGCGCGCCATTGAAATGTTGCGCGCCGCGGGCGCGGAGGCACTGGTTCATTGTGGGGATCTGGCGTCCGCGGCGATCGTGGAGTTGCTCGCAGTGCTCCCGGCCTGGTTCGTGTTCGGCAACCACGACGCGGACTCGGTTCCCTACCTTTACCGGGCCGCAGCGGGTACCGGCGTCGAGTGTCTCGGTTGGTGCGGGGTGATCGAAGCGGCAGGGAAACGCATTGCGGTCACCCACGGTCACATGAGTTCGGACGTGCGGCACTTGCTTGGAGAGGGGCCGGACTACCTGCTGAGCGGCCACACGCACGTTGCCGCGTTCACCACAGCCGGAACGGTTCGGCGTATTAACCCCGGTGCGCTGAAACGGGCAGACACGTTCACCGTGGCGCTTCTCGAAGTGGAGAGCGGCGCCTTCCGCTTTCTCGACGTGCCAGAGTGATACTAGGTCCGATTAAAGCATAATTGGTGGGTGGACGCAGGCACTCGGAACGACACGCTTCATTGGACTGCGCCCAACTTGGAGCTCTGAACTATTGGAAGCGTAAAAAGACGGACCGCCGCCCTGGGGGAGGGCGGCGGCTTGGGGGAAGGTTGCCGTCAGACGGGGGATCGGACGTGTTGTGTGATGAGTCCGAGAGAGGGGGGAAATCTCTCTCGTGACCGCGACTTTGGGGGAAAGCCGACGGTCGTTGTTCTCGCGGTGCCGGGTCGCTTTGGGGGTTGACTCGGCCTTGGGGGAAGGTGAGTCAGAAGCAGGCCCGGCACCGATTCGCGAGTCACTTGGGGGTTGTGCGTCGCGAACGGTTGTATCTAAAGCACCGATCGTGCCAATTCTCGCAGCCACGCCGACCGTAGCTATTACCGCGGACACAAACTCATTTGGTACCGACTCTTAAGAAAATGCTGCGAGCCCGGACTGGCTCCGAGAATGCACGCCGCTCTTCTAAAGTGCTCAGGGTTTGTAATTCTTGCCGGGTTGGTTCCGGCGTAGAACGTGTAAAAGTTACCGTGACCGGTTCCCAAATTACCAACACGAGGTGCGAGATGCCTCTCGATCAACTGGTTCAGAACCTGGAGTCCGCCCTCTCCAAGGTTCCGCTCATCGACCCGCACTCACACATCGACCCGTTGAAGCCGGTTTCGAAGTCGCTCGACGACATCCTCGGCTACCACTACTACACGGAACTGGCGCACTCCGCCGGGATGCCCCAGACGCTGCTCGCGCCCGAAGCCGACCCGCGCGACCGGGTGCGCGAGATCGTCAAGTTCATGGACCGCTACGACAACACCGCGCAGTACGCCTGGTTCATCGACATCGCCCACACCTTTCTGGGGTTGCCCGAAAGCGAGACCCGCGTCTCCGCGAGCGACGCGGACAAGCTGTTCGACGCCGCACAGAAGACGTTCGCCCAGCCCGACTGGGAAAAGCAGGTGTTCGAGAAGACACGACTCGAGAAGATCTTCCTGACGAACGAGTTCGACGACCCGCTCACCGGGTTCGACACCGCCAAGTACGTCCCGTGCCTGCGGACCGACACGCTGGTGTTCCACTTCGATAAGCCGGAAACGCGGCGGCGCCTGGAGGCGACCACGGGCACCCACGTCCACGACGCCGCGAGCCTGCGGCGAGCGCTGGCGAAAGTGTTCCTGCGGTTCACGCAGAACGGGGCGAAGGCGTGCGCCATCTCGCTGCCGCCGACCTTCCACCCGGCCCCGTTCGACGACGAGCACTTCTACGAGCAGATGCAGTTCCACGACTACCACGACCTGGCCTCGGGCATCTTCTGGCTGATCGCCGAGTTGTGCCGCGACTTCCGCCTGCCGTTCGACCTGATGATCGGGGTGAACCGCAAGGTGTACCCGAAGGGCGTGTACCAGGGTCAGGACCTGTTCGACCAGCGCACCAGCCTGATCCAGTACCGGGACCTGTTCAACGCGTTCCCGGAAGTGACGTTCCCGGTCTCGGTGCTTACAAGCGCACAGAACCAGGAGCTGATGGCGTACTCGTGGATCTTCCCGAACGTGCTGCCGAACGGGCACTGGTGGTACTCGAATACCCCGCCGTTCATCCGCAAGGACCTGACCGAGCGCGTCACCGCGGTGCCCAAGACGAAGCTGATCGGGTACTACTCGGACGCGTACAAGCTGGAGTTCGTGAAGCCCAAGTACGGGATGTACCGCCGCATCCTGGCGGGAGTACTGGCGGACGAGTTCGTGCGGCCCGGGGTGCTGAGTGAGACGGACGCCGTCGCTCTGGGCACGCGGCTCCTGCGCGACAACGTGAGAGAAGTGTTCAAGGTGTGACCGGAGCCGGGCGCTCCGAGTCGCCGATCCGAAAGCGGGATGCCCGGATTGAGGCGCCGGGCAACCACGACAGGCGGTCTGGGGCCGCGGCCGTCACGGCCGGCCCTTCATCTGTTTGCGCTTTTCTTCCAGAAACCACTGCTGTTCCCAGTACCCCCGGCTGTACTCGCCGAACGTTTCGGGGAAGGCACCCGGCTTATCCTTGAGTTTGGCAAACAGGGCGTCGATCTGCTTCCGCACGGCCGCGACCCGCTCGTCGTCCCCGCGCTTCGTGTGAGCCTCGTGCAACACGCCCAAGGCAATGAGCCCTTCGACGCGGTGCTGGTGTCGCTCGTAAACGGCTGTGGCGGCCGAAACGAGTTTATCGAAATCGTCCCCCGAACTGAGAGCCCAGATACGCCAGACATCCGTTTGGGTCCGCACGCGGGCGGCGCGCTCGTCATCCGTCCGGCCCGCGGTGCCGGCGGTGGCCTCGTCGAACAATTTCAGCGCCTCGGCCGTCAGCTTCGGAGCCAGCGTCGGCTCGTCGCCCGGTTTGGTGCTCAGGTCCCGCGCCCGCCTGAGCACGCAGATGCCAAGCATCAACCGGTCCTCAGCAGCGTTCAGCCCGGTCTGCTGTGGGAGCCGGGAGCGGAGGAGCGTTTCGGCTTCTGCGAAGTCTCCGGCTTTTATGAGGCGCTGCACCCGCCCGTCCGCCTGAGCAGGCGGGGCGGGTTTCGGCCCTTCGGGGGCCTTCTGCACCTTCCACCCTTTGTCTCTGATCTCCACGTACTGAAAGTGTTCCGGCCTCACGCCCGGAATGTTCGCCTGCGGATTTGTGAACCACCACTGCTCTTTTTCGCCGTCCGGTTTGATCACGTGCGCCGCTGCGGGCAGGTACGAAACGTCCTTGGTCAACGGCCCCGGATTGTACAGGGCCAACCGCAGGTGCTGAAACTCGCACTGCTCTTTCGCAAGCCGGGGCTTGATGTCCAGGTAGAGGTAGTGTTGGTCGGTCTTGAAGAGTGAGATGGCGAACCGCTCTTGTAGCTCATCGGCCTTCATACCGCTGAGGAAATGGAACCCGAACAGCGCGGCCTCGGAGTTCAGTGTTGGTGGTCGTTTAAACTCGGTAACCGTTTTCGCCAGACCGTTGTAAGCGTATACTGCGGTTTCGTTGCAGATGTACGCCTCGTAGTCGGCATTGGCGCTGTCGTCCGGGTTGTTCAGTCGCAGAACCGCGAAATGGGGCTTCATGTATAGCGTGGCGCCGCTGAGCGTCTTCGTATTGCCGGTGCTCGCATCTGTCCGTTTCAGCTTAACCTCGGCGCGAAAGTTAGTTACCTGAGCCGTCCACTTTTCCCACGCCTGCAAGTGGCGCGCAACGGCAGCTTCGTCAGCGAGGTCTTTGGGATTCAATGGCACTTCCATCTTGTCAGGAAGCGGGCAGTCATTGGCGGGCGCGCCGGCCGGTACGATTTGCGGCGTGGGCTGAGCGGAGATGTCAGTTCGAGGTGGTTTCGCCGGTGTCACATCGAACACGAATGTGTCATTGTCGCCTTTGAAATCGAGCGGGCGTGTGGTTCTTCGGGTGCCGAGTGCCATTCTCAGCCGACCGTCGGCCATCTCGTAGCAGCCGTATAGCTTCATCCCCTTCCCTTCCTCGACTGGGGCAAAAAGGTCCACATCAACCCATTTGGGGTTCTTCGTAGCATCAATCGTGTAGGTGCCCCCGAACCAAGATGCGGCGTTGCCGTTTGCGACTGGTCGGGCGAACAGATACCCCCCGATGACTTCGATGCGCGGCGCGGGCGCCCGCTTCCCCGGCCCGTTAATGTTCTCCTGAACGGCAGCTTCGGTCCCCGCCCAGGAACCTACGAGTCCTGTTTCACTTACCGGGAGTCGTTTCCCGCGACGGAGATGCAGCACCATGAGGGGCTCATCCTCCGGAGAGAAGAACTCGCGTGTGAATTCGGCGGGACGCGGACCGTTGCCTCGAACAGACATGCAGACGCGGAGGGCATCACCGTCGAGTTCGTAGATGGCTTTATCCTGACGGCTCTCGTCGGGATCAAATCCGCTGAGAGTCAACCATCTCGGGTTCTTGTCCGTATCGAGATGGAACTTCTGGGGGACCACACTACGACCGGCTGTGATCTTCCAAAATACGTCCCCGGCCACCAAGAAATGCAGCCGCCCTTCCTGACGGAGGAGCGCTTTTTTCTCGTCATCGCTCGCATTGTTGCCGAAGTCGACGCTGTCAGCAATCCACCACCCTTGAAGCGCCTCGCGGTCCGTGAGCTTCGGCGCAACGGGCTTCTTGTCCGCCGGTTGCGGCGCCACCACCGGCTTGTCTTCCGTCCGCTTCGGCGGCTCGCTCGCCTTCGCGGCTAGGTTGGACTCCGCTGCTGGAAAGCTCGATTCAGGCGACCACCCAGCCGTGAGTCCGGCCGTCGCACAAACGAGCAATGCGAGCGCACCGGTCGTCCGCAGTTTCGTGAGGAACATGGATTTGAGCACCTCGTCCGTGAGTCGGGCCGCCGCGACCGGGACCGCCCCGGTCGCGCCACTTTTTGCCAGTTCGGACACCACGGTCAGGAGCGCAGCCGGTACCGTTGCGCGGCCCACCTCGGCCACAGTGAACAGCGCCGCGACACCGCCCGCCGGGAGCAGCGTGCCGTGCTTCAGCAAACGTTTCCGTAACAGCTCGCGCCCGCGGGCCAACCGGCTGGAGAGCGTCCCTTCACGCAGGCCCAGTTCCCGCGCCGCCTCGGCCCGCGACCGCCCCTGAAGTTCGCAAAAGACGAGCGCGTCGCGGTACTTCGCGGGCAGCGCGTTCAGTTCGGCATCGAGGACCGGGAGCCAGTCGGGAATCGGCGCGTTTTCGTCGGCGGCGGGGAGCATATCGACACCCTCGGTGCGGTGCGCGGCCAACCGGGCGGCCCGCGTCCGGGCCTTCTGCGCGACCCGCCACGCCACCCCGTACAGCCACGGCCCGAGCCGCTCGCCGCGCACCGTCTTCGCCTTCCGCAGGAACACCAGGAACGTCGCCTGGAACGCGTCGTCCGCGTCCGCGGACCCGCCGAGGGTGCGGCGGCACACCCCGAACACCATCGGCCCGTGCCGCCGGAGCAGCACCTCAAAGGCCGGGTGATCCGCGTACCGGGCGAACCGGTCAAGCAGTTCGGCGTCCGGGAGCGCGTCGAGGGACGACGCGAGCGCGGCGCGCAACTGCACGACCGGGAGCGGATTAGGGCGCAAGCGGTTCACTGGGGCCTCCGGGCGTCGGGATGTAGTTACTGCCGCAAGGGGCCAGGGCGCGTCCGCGATTTTTTACACTCCTGCGCAAACACCGCGGCGCAGATCGTCCGTCGTACGTGTTCAAGCAGCGACAGAAGGTTCGGAATAACCACGTTCTGAACCCGCCCCGCTGTACAGCCACGAACGAATATCGTAATGACCACGTAAGTAACGGCACGTTGCCGGGCTCAGGCCCGAAGGGCGATCCGCTCACCGGGTGCCCTTCGGAACGCTTCAACCAGGTGCATGATGCCTTCGCCACACAGCACAAACAAAACGCGCGTTTTGAACTGCGAGCCGCTCGAAGACCGGCTCACGCCGGCGATCGACCTGAGCCAGTCGCTGCGCGCGCCGCTCTTCGATGGGTACAGCGGAGCGTTCGCCGCCGCGGCCGGCGACGTGAGCGGAGACGGCACGGCGGATCTCGTCGCAATTGCACCGGTGAACGGGCACGTCAAGGTGCTTGACGGTCGCACCGGTGTCCAGCGAAGTTCGTTCTTCGCGTACTCCGAGTTCACCGGTTCGGTCCGGGTCGCCGTTGCGGACGTCAACGGCGACGGGTACGCGGACATCATCACCGTGGCGGGCCGGGACGCTCACGTCAAAGTGTTCAACGGCCGGACCGGGACGCTCGATCAATCGTTCCTCGCGTACCCCGGCTACAACGGGGCGGTGGTCCTGGATGTGCAACGAGGCATCCCGCTGCAACAGTACGGTCCGGGCGGCGCGACCATCAGCACGTTCGCGCCGCTGGTCGTGCAGGCGGTGGACAACGGCCACGTCAAGGTGTTCGGCGGCCAGACCGGAGCCGAGGCCGGCAGTTTCATGCCGTACGCGGGTTACAACGGGCCGATTCAGGTCGCGACCGGCGACCTCAACTACGACGGCATGGTGGATGTCGTAACTGTGGCCCCGACCGGCGGGCACGTGCGCGTGTTCGACGGGGCCACCCGAATCGAACGGGCGTCCTTCCAGGCGTACCCGGGGTACAACGGTCTCGTCGAAATTGCCGCCAACGACAGTTCACTCGGCGGGTCGAGTTATGGCATCACCACCCGGGCGCCTGACGGGCACGTTAAGAGGTTCGACCCGTTCACTTGGACGGAAATAGCCAGCTACATGGATGTGAACCGCGACGGAGTACCGGATGTGGAGCCGGTTCCGGGCTCCGGTCCGACCCAGTTGATTACCCTGCCAAACCAGGCAAGCGTTTAGAGCGTCAAGGTCCATTGAGCGGTGGCGGCACGGTCGTGAATGAAGATCCGTCCCTCGGGCCGCCCCGCGTGGTTCGCGTAACACGTTAGGTAACGACATTGGCGCGAGCGCCCGGGGCCGCTATGGTCCAATCGTAACGTCGCACCGGACCAGTTGCATTGGCCGACTGGTCCGGTGAAACTGCCCCGAGATTTGAGATGTTCGCTCCGCACAACCCGAACCTGCGTGCCCGACTCAGAGCCGAGGCGCTCGAAGACCGGCTGACGCCGTCATCAGCCGTCACCTCAACCGAACCGCTCGCGGCGGTGAGCATTGAAGGCGAAGGCGCGTTCGCCTTCTACCCGCACGTATCGGCCCCCTCGTTCTCGCAAGTCTTTGCCGGCTACGACGGGGGAGGCGCGGTGGCCGCGAGCGCCGATGTCAGCGGGGACGGCGTTTGGGATTACGTGTTGATGGCCGGCATTAACGGCCACGTCAAAGTGTTCGATGGCAAAACCGGCGCGGAACTGCACAGCTTCATTGCGTACCCCGGCTACAACGGCTCGGTCTCCGTGAGTGTCACCGCCACAAACGGTAACGGCCCCAGCGACATCGTGACCGCGGCCGGCGCCAACGGACACGTTCGGGTGTTCGACGGGCGAACCGGGGAAGCAACGCGCTCGTTCTTCGCGTACACCGGCTACGTCGGGTCGGTCAACGTCCTGTCGGTCGATGTCAACCGAGACGGCATCGCCGACGTAGTGACCGGTGCGAACGTTAACGGGCACGTCAAAGTGTTTGACGGCCAGACCGGCGAAGAGGTTTCGAGTTACTTCGCGTACCCGGGCTTCACCGGTAGCATCGGCCTCGGCTACGAAACTGCACCGGATGGCGGCAGCAACATTAGCACCTTCGCCATCGGATCGACACACCGGAAGTTCTTCGACGGGCGGACCGGTGCCGAGCTGCGCAGCTTCCTGGACGCGGACATGAACTACCGGCCGGACGACCAAACCTGACCGCCCAGACCATTTCTTCGTCGCCCTTCGATTTCGCTGCGGCTTTGCAACGGAAGCACGTAAAGCCGTTCCCAAACGGCCGCCAGCCACGCGCCGGCGCTCGGCCGGATCGCGCCCCGCCAACCCCTGCGCTCAACTTCTGGTAGGCGGTAGCCGCTAGAGCGTTTTCGGGTAATACGTAGCGACGCTGCGGCCATCAGTGCTTTGAAAATAGGCGTTGTATGCTCCGAACTCCGCTACGCATTACCCGAAAGTGCTCTAGGTTTTCTGTCCGGTGTCTCGGCCTAGTTCAAAAAGTGTCACTTTTGGGTAGCACGCGCGTGGGAGGATGTGGCCACGTGTATCGCGGCCACATCCTCCCACGCGCATGTGGGGTTGCTCCGTCGCATGTGAACCGGTGGTCGCCGAGCCATTCGGCCCCGTGCGAATGGGAGCATCCGGTGAGCAACTGGGGCCAACTCCTGTCCACGGGCGGGGTGCTCGCTGCCCCCGAACCGCCGATGGTTCAGGAAGAACCGGAGCAAGTCCAGGTACGCACCACCCAGGGCACGCCGCAGGAAGACGCACCCGCGCGACCGGCGGCTCAGGTTCTCGATCACCACGCGGGTCCGAACCGTTGCTGACGCGACCTCCCCGACCGCTCCTCGCACGCCCCGGTAACGGTCCCCTCAACGGCCGGTGTAACGCCGCATCGCGTCGCCACGTCGCGGGTCGGGTCGGGTCGGGTCGGGTCGGGTCGGGGCCGACGCCGACCGCACCCGGCGCATCACCTCCGGTGGCACCTCGTACTCCGGCACCCACCGCGCCCAACCCATGATCCAGGGCAGCGGCGAACGACGGTCGCTCGTCGACCGGGTTCCGCACGGCACGAACCACCGCCCCGCTGAGGCGCGGGCAACCGGCAGCCAGAAGATCGATTCGGTGTGGATCGCAGCCTCCGCTAGCGGCGGGCCCTCCTGCCGCCAGCAGGTGGAAAAAGTTACTCCGGAACTGTACTTACTTCGCCCCCTGCACGTGTCGCAAGTGCGGGGAGCATTTCGTCAGCGGCATATCGTAAGAATCGTAAGCTGCCGTCCGCAAACGCAGCGTTCGCCCCGCCGGGGTGGCGGGACCAGAAATGGAAAGTGTCGCACGGCTCGTCGGCACCTGACAAAAAGCGGTACGGGCCAACCCCGCAGCCCTCCGTGTAACTGGACGAGCGCCGGTTGATCTCGCGCACGCCGAGCAGCATGTCGCCCGAACCGGCCGAATCCTGGCCCACGCCGGCGTACCACCATCCGAACCCCCCATTGCCCGTGCTCGGCGGGCGCTCACAAATGAGAAGCGTGTTCGAGGTCCCATCGGTCGCGTCCGCGAATCGGACCCTTGAACTGCGAAACAGCATCCCGTCACCTGTCGTGTGATCGGTGCCGCACACACCGAGGTAGCTGGTCAACCCGGCCCCCTCCAGTTGCGAACGCGTTCGCAACTCGGACGGGCACGTGAAAAGGGAAATAGGCGTGGTGAAGCCGACGTGCGGGGGGGGTGAACGGGTCCGCAGACATCCGGAATGCCTCAACAGTGGCTTGCCAGAGCGCCGCCTGCTCGGCATACGGGAGGATCCGCGCGTGCCAACCCAAAAACTTGTACGGTTCGACAGGCAACGGGGTGCGCGTTGCGTTTCCCATCGGAAGGGTCCCGTGCCCGTCGTGGTACATGTGGAGGGCGAGGCCGAGCTGCCGCAACTGGTTTTGGCACGCCGCCCGGCTCATCGCCCCCCGCGCCCGCTGCACCGCTGAGAGCAGCACCGCGCACAACAGGCCGATGATGGCCAGGACGACTACCAGTTCAATCAGCGTGAATGCGGTCCGCCGGGTGGGTGTGGTCATGCCGATCTCCTGCGGCTCCATGCCTGATCCGATCGATTGACACCTGTTAGACCTGGCGCAAAATTTAATTTTCGACTATTTGCGGCAAGCTCAAACATGAGCGGATCGACCGGATTTGGTATCACCGCTCCGGGGGCTGAGTAAACACCAACACCTGGACCGTGCCGGCCGGGGCGGGGCCGTTACCGGCTGTAATTGCCACCGTGGCCGATGCATCCTGCGGCGGGGGGCTAGTGACCGTTAGTACGACTGATGTTCCGCCCCCATCGGCGGACGAGGCAGACGCCCCAAGCCATTCGGGCAGACCAGTCACCCGGATCGCACCTGCGGGACGGCGGCTCGGTAGCGTGACGGCCCGCCACTGCCCGACGAGGGCGCTCGCGGTGCCCCCGGCAAAAAGGACTTGGCTCACATCTGGGGAGAACTCGGCCCGTCCGGTGAGTTGCACGCGCAGAGGCACTTTAACCTCACGACCGGCATAATCAAAGACCAAATGGCTGGTGGTTTCCAGTGCCGTGGCTCCGGCCGGAATCGTGGCGGTGACGTCGATGGCCAAAACGTTTTGTGTGTACAGACTGGATTCCAAGGCCGCCCGGTCGTCAGGCCCGGGGCGGTCATTGACGACCGCCTGGATCGTCGGCGATTCGGCTTCGATCCGCTTGAACACCGGAGGCGGGATTTCACCGCTCGCGGGGTGAAAGACGCGGACGGTACGGGTCACGGCTCCGCCCCGGTCGGACATGGCCTCGGCAATGACGCCGGGGCTGAGCGTCGGCGCCCCGACCCCGACCCAGGCGAGCATCACCAGTTTTGACCCGTCGGGGTCTTCGTTTGTTACGAACCGCAGGGCCGCGCTCCCAGGACCGTCGCGGACCTGGAGGGCTACCTCCAGGTCCACCGACTGCCCCGCCCCGATCGCCGCTGGGGCCGAAACGACTGCGCAGATGCACGAAGACCGGATCTGGCGAAGCTCCAACGTTTCCGCCCCTACATTCCGAACGGTCACGCGGAATGAATGCGGGCCGGAGGACAGCAGCCCGAGGTGCCGGGACGGCTCCGGAAGCTCGAGGGTCGGCCCACTCAGCGCCCGGGGCCACCAGACCCACGCGCCGCACCCGGCCGTGACAATGACTAGGGCGGCCGCAGCTACCGGCCGACCCGGGACACGTCTTATCACCCGACCGACGGGGGCGGCAGCTCGGGCAATACGCTCCCGCCGCAGCATAGCAAGAGACAGTCCTACTAACGCTGCGACGAGCGGCCCCCATAGGCGCAACGGGCTCGGGCCGGTGGCCGCAAGAGCGGCGTCGAGCTGGGGACCTTCTTCGGGCTTTCCGACGAGTAAGCAGTAGCCCGTCCAGGCCCGTTCGAACTCCGGCCAGGGCATAGCGAACAT
The DNA here is from genome assembly GCF_034097035.1 of Gemmata algarum. Lineage (NCBI taxonomy): Bacteria > Pseudomonadati > Planctomycetota > Planctomycetia > Gemmatales > Gemmataceae > Gemmata > Gemmata algarum. The sequence continues at coordinate 21,829 of NZ_JAXBLV010000187.1, read as the reverse complement.
CGGGTACGGTGGGTCGAGGAGGTAAACGGCTTCGGCCGATGACCCGAGCAGAACAACGAAGTGCGGTTCTGCGCGCCCGTGTGCATATCGGGTCTGGACCACCGCCGGCGCCGGCAAGAACCTGAGCCGCTGGGGGGAGGTGCGAACCGCGCGGTGCGGCAGTCCGGCCCGGTCGAAGGCTTGCTCGAGGTCCGAAAACGTGTGCTCGCCGCCGTCTCGTGAGGCCCCCAACTTCTCGCGGGCCTCCTCCCATGTCATCCGCACGCCTTGGAGCCGGCACGCGGTGAAGAAGCTGTTCAGCCCGCAACTCTGGTAGTCGGCAAGCCCCCCGTGGGGCGATCCCCCTCGCGCGTGCCCGCCCCCGAAAACAAAGGCGCATAAGGACTAGAAACAGTAGGCCCGCACCCCACATCGCCGTCCCCACCCATTAGGCCGCTTTGCCTCTCCGCAACAGGCGGAGGGCCGTGATCCCCACAACAAGTAGCGCGGCGACGAGACCGCACGCCCATCGCCAGTCCCGCCACCATGTCTTCGAAACCGTTTGGAACTCCGCGGCCGAACCGAGCGGAAGGGCCTCGCTGGCCTGAGCAATCAACTGATCGACGTTGGAACCCGGGTCCGAGCTGCCTGAGATGAATTTCACCTTCCGGGTCGTGTCGTGAACCACGGTCCCGACAGGAAACCCGAGCCGGAAAGTCGTGTCTGGGGGGGTAACGTTCCACTTGGACCCGGCCACATCGACCTCGCCCGTGACCGAATAATCCTCCTGCCCGAGTTCCGGCCCTGGGCTCGTGTTGTACAACCGGGTGGTCGCCTTAACCGGGACGGTCACCCCGTTGGGCAGGCGGGTGAACGCCTCGACGGTCATGAGCCGCCTTAGCGCGGTTTTGGCACCGGGATTCAGTCGCAGGACGCGGACCTCCACGGGGAAAAAACCCTGTGCGGGATCTACGACAAGTTGGAACCCGTGCTTGTCGTAAAGCCCCTTCTCCTCGACAGGGGGGAGGTCTAATACCAGCCGCCCTCCCGGTCCACGTGTCACCCACGCACCTGCCGACAACCGCTTCCGGAACACATCGGGCAGCTCGAACATTCCGTCCAAGCTACGAAAATACGAAAGGTAATCAAACCCTTCTTCGATTGGGGCGTACACCGGGGCACTGACCATGCCCGACTTGTCCGCTTTATGTAGGACGCGGTTCTCGGTGCCATCGCTGACGAGAACGCTCTCCGACTTGCGGTCGGGAAAGCGGAGCGACCGAGAGAGCGATTCGACCCGGAACCGCCAGCGGTCGCGGTGCCAGATCTGGCGGTGTTCGGCCACAACGGGGAGGTCCGTGCGCTCGACCGCCAGCAATGTTTCTTGTTTAAACTTGATTTTCAAATCGTAAGAGCGAATTTCACTCGTGGCTGCATCGAGCAGGTCTATGAACTGCGCGGGGGTCGGATCCGCAGCCCGAGCTGGCGGCCCTACCGCGAGGACCAGAATCGCGCTGCAAAGCGACGAGAACGGGTAACGAATTCGTGTCATAGTAGAATCGGGCGTGAGGGTAAGAGGACCGGTACGGCACCGACCGGCCTTCGGGCCGGCGGCGGACCGCCAGACAGAACCTACCATCCGCCCCTGTAAACCGAATGAATTGACGATTCAATGGGCGATTGGCAGGATTTGCGGCCTCTGGAACGGACCTCCTTGGCGGAAAGGCTTCTAACTCTGTTCCGCAACCGCGACTGCAACTTTGGTGCAGTCGTTCGATCCGAAATCAGCCACATCTTGCGCGCACCAACTTACCTTTTTGTCGCCCTTGCACTCGCAATGCGCGACAACGGTACCCAAACGCACCGCATGTTCAGCCGTTAGTCTCCACATCCCATACCGTTGGTAGATTTGATTTTACAGTCGAACAAATCAAATCTTTCGCTATTCGTGTAGGTGCAGCGCTTCGTCAACTTCGTCGTTTCCGAACACCCGTCGCAGTCGCTACTACACTTCGCCTCGGTGCGATCCTTGCAAACCGTATTGCCCGTATCATTACACAACCTCTCAAGAAGCTTACTAGTGCAGTCGCGTGCCCGACCCGTGACCCGGGCCGACTCGGACGCACTCAGCACCTCAGTGTCTCTACTCCAACAGGCCTGTCCGGAGACGGCCCAACAGACGGTCAGGACACATATCGCCAACAGATACATTGCCGAGCAACGCATGCATTGCCTCCAGCAGGGAGGAACGGTCGCGGGGCTCGCGTGATTGATAAATGTGCAGAGATAGTCTCACGGAATTTTGTTATTGTCAATATCTTGCGGCCTTTTCTTGCATTTTACGCATAACGTTGCCAGTAGGTGTGATGTCCCTGCTGCGCCGTTCCCTAGGTTTTCCGTCAGGTTGTTCGGCCTGGTTTAATAAGTGCCACTTTGGGTAACACGCGGGTGGGAGGACGTGGCCGCGTGTCTCGAGGCCCGTCGCACGCACGTGTGGGGGTGTTCAGTTACGTGTGAACCGTTGGTAGCCGAGCAATTCGACCCAGTGCGGATGGAAGCGTCCGGCGAGCAACGGGATCCAACTCTTGTCCACACGCTCGGGGTGCTCGCTGCGTCCGAACCGTCGGTAGCAGAACGTGGAGCTCACATCGCCCCCGACGAGCACCGGTCGCCCGTGCCAGAAGATCTCGTCGTAGGCCCCGATGCGGACCGGTGGCCGGTCACATCGGGCGTTGAGTTGGCGGGCCGGTTCGACGGCCGAATGGACGATGTTGTGGACGGCACCCACAGAGAGGTGTTGGCCGAAGAAGTCCCGGAACAGTTCTTGGGCGCCCCGCCGCGGGCAAGGCCCTATGAGCGCTAGGCCGAGCGCGAGCCGACGGTTTCGGTCCGAGACGTTGCCACAAGCAGTTACAAAATTAGACTTTACCCGCGTGATGAATGGCGGCTTCGGCGGGCCAACGTATCAGGAGATTGTCCGAATGTCTCTTATTCCTTTCTCTTTGCGCGCCCGGCTCAACTGCGAATCGTTCGAGGACCGGACGGTACCCGCGGCCGGGGTGCTGGAGATCTCGTTCGCAAGCAATGCGTTTGAGACTCCCGGTGCCGCCATCAACGTGACCGTCGTTCGCACCGACGGCTCCGACGGCATAGTATCGGCCACGCTTACCGCGACCGGCGGCACCGCGATTTCTGGAACCGACTTCGCAGCCGGGCCGTTCACCGTGACGTTCGCCCCCGGAGAGGTGACGAAGGTCGTTACCGTCCCGGTCACTGACGACACGCGCAAGGAGCAGACCGAGACCGCGACGTTCACCCTGTCGAACCCGACCGGAGGGGCGACACTCGGTACGTCGGTGTCGGCCACCGCTTCGATCTTCGATGACGACGGAACGCTGGTCGCGTCGGCCCAGCCCGCCTCACAGTTCGCCTCTCCCCAACAGACGACGGTGAACATCTCCGCGGCAAACTCGAGCGAAGTCCTGCCGACCGGGTTCCGGACGTCGTTCGTACCGTTCGCCGGGTTCAACGGACCGTTGTCCGTCGCCCTCGGGGATGTCAACCGCGACGGCATTCGGGACGTGATCGTCGGCGCGTCGGTGAACGGGCACGTCAAGGTGCTGGACGGAGCGACCGGAGCTGAACTCCGCTCGTTCCTGGCGTACCCCGGGTATCCCGGGGCGGTGCGCGTGGCCGCGGGTGATGTGAACGGTGATGGAGTCGCGGACATCATCGTTGGGGCCGATATTAACGCGCACGTGAAGGTGTTCGACGGGGCGACCGGAGCTGAACTCCGCTCGTTCCTGGCGTACCCCGGCTTCCCCGGCGCGGTGGACGTGGCCGCGGCGGACGTGACCGGGGACGGGATCGCGGACATCATCACAGGAGCCGGTATCAACGGCCACGTGAAGGTGTTCGACGGCAAGACCAACGTCGAAGTGCGCAGCTTCTTGGCGTACTCGGGGTACACCGGGCCGGCGCTGGTGGCTGCGGGCGACGTGAACGGAGACGGGTTCGCGGACATCATCACCGGCGCGCCTGCCGTCGGACACATCAAGGTGTTCGACGGCAAGACCAACGCCGAGTCGCTCAGCTTCCTCGACACCCGCACGACTCCGACCGTTGCGTTCGTCGCCTTGGCGGCCGTCGACGCCGACGGGGACGGACTGGCCGACATCATCGCCGGCGAGTCCTCGATCTACGGATCGTACAACGGGCGAACCGGTGTCAAGCTCCCGATCAGCGGGAGCATCGACCGGCTCAACACCAACTTCGTGTCCGTCGGCTGACCGGCCGCGACGTTACTCGCCGCCCGCGGGCTTGATGGGCTTGCGCACCTTGCGGGTGGTGTAGCCGCCGTAGTTCTTCTTCAGACTCCCTTCCTTGCTGATGCGTTCGGGCGTTAAGTACACCGTGAACTCACCGCCCATCGCGCGGCTGCACGCCACGCACACCTGCGTCTCGGGGAGCGCCTGAAGGCGCTCCGCCGGGATCTCGTTGCCGCACCGGGCGCACGGTTGAGGGGTCGTCATCGGTACCGTCCTCCGGAAGTCGAGATGCGGGCCGGCGCCCCGCGGCCGGCCCGCCAGTTCTGTAACGCCGAGCGCCGGCGATTTACTCCCCTCCAGCACCCGAAACGGGCCAAAAAGGCTGCGAACGAACCAAATCGTTCGCGGCGCTGTCTTCCGAATATCGGCGGTCGCTCCGGGCGCGCCGCCGGGACTCTAAGCACTTACCCGTGGCTGGTTGTAACGTTTGAAAACGAGCCGCGACCGCCCGGGAGCGGGATACGTCACCCGCTCCCGGGCGGCCGCGGCTCGTCAAAACGCGCAGCGCAACCACGGCCGCCTGCTTAGATGCCACGCACCAACGTCAAACTGTCGAACGCCTCGCAGTGCCCGATGCGGCCTGTTCCCAATCACCGGCATGTCCGACACGCTCACGTTCGCGAACCTACTGGCCCAGCGGAACACCGGCGGGCCGGCCGCGCGTCAGTCCGTGTACGGTATCGCCCCGGCGGATCACATGATCGACGGGTGATTCATCGTGGATGGTATCCGTTCCTTTTCTCGGCGGATGCCACCGTGCCCGACTCGTCCCTTATCCTTCCCTTGCGTCCGGTTCTCACTTCTCCTTGTCCAGAGACCACACCTTCACCGTCTTGTCGTCAGAAGCGCTGGCCAGGCGTTTGCCGTCGGGGCTGAAGCAGACGCTCCTCACCAGACCGGTATGTCCCTTGAGGGTGAGGAGTTCCCGTCCCTTCCCCGCATCCCACACCTTCACCGTCTTGTCCCAACTGGCACTGGCCAGGTGCTTGCCGTCGGGGCTGAAGCAGACGCTCTGGACCTCACCGGTATGCCCTTCGAGTGCCAGGAGTTCTTGCCCCTTCTCCGCGTCCCACACCCGAACCGTCTTGTCCAGGCCGGCGCTGGCGATTCGCTTGCCGTCGGGGCTGAAGCAGACACTACCGGTGCCGGAGGTGTGTGGCGTTTTGATCGTGAGGAGTTCCTGCCCCTTCTCCGCGTCCCACACCTTGATCTTCGCACGCTCCGTTACGCCACCTGAACTCCACGGGTAGACACTCGCGATCCGTTTGCCGTCGGGGCTGAAGCAGACGCTGCCGTTTGGTATGACATCCGCCTTGAGTGTGAGGCGTTCCTGTCCCTTCCCCGCGTCCCACACCTTGACGTGCTCGGAGCTGATCGTGGCGATTCGCTTGCCGTCGGGGCTGAAGCAGACGCTACCGCCATGTGGGTGCTGCCCCTTGAGGGTGAAGAGCTCCTGCCCCTTCTCCGCGTCCCACACCCGAACCGTGTGATCCGTGGAAGCGTCGGCGCTGGCGATTCGCTTGCCGTCGGGGCTAAAGCAGACGCTCTGCACCATGCCGGTGTGCCCCTTGAGGGCGAGAAGTTCGGTCCCCTTCTCCGCGTCCCACACTTTCACCTCGCCTGGACCGGGCGGAATTTCCCCGGCCCCGCCAGATCCAGCGCCCGCCGCCAGAGACCAATCCCCTCCACCCGTGACGACTCGTTTGCCGTCGGGGCTGAAGCAGACGCTCTGGACCTCACCGGTATGCCCCTTGAGGGTGAGCGGTTCCGGTTTTTCGGCCCGCGCAGAAGTCCTTTCCGGCAGGGGGAACAATCCCACCGGTCGGGCCGGACCGTCCTCCGGTTGGACTTCCACCTGCGCCGCGTGGGCGGCGTAGAAATGTCCACCGACCGCCGTCGCCACCAGGGTGAGTACAATCAGCGCGCCGGCGACGACCCCGATTTTCGTTACGTGAATGGTTTTCAGCACTCCTTCCGTCAGAACGGCAACCCTGGCCGACGCGGCCAGCGCCACGGACTTACCGTTGACCACCGCGAGCGCCGCCGCGGCCGTCGAATCCAGGCAGGCCAGGGACATCGCGGTCGCCTTCGGACCGTCGGATGCTAGGGCGGCGGGCAGCACCGCCGACCAAGTGATACCGCGACCCTTCAGCCGGCTGCCCAGAGCCTCGCATGCCTGCTCTAACCGCCGCCGGAGTGTGCTCTTGCTCCAGCCGAGCTGATCGGCCGCCTTATCCTGCGTTTGGCCTTCCAGGTAACACAAAATCAGTGGCAGCCGCCACTTGTCCGGCAGGCGACTCAGCTCATCGTCCAGGGTCGAACGGACCTCGCCCCACGTGAGATCGTCCGGCGGCACGGCCTCGGGCCGGGCGGCACCGGCTTCCCGGCGCTGTCGGGCCGCGGCGCGGCCCCTGGCTTTGCGGGAGACGCGGAGGGCCACCCCGTGAAGCCAACCGGCCAGCGAGTTGCGTTTGCGCAGAGTGTGTAGTTCCTGAGCGAGCACCAGAAAGGTGGCCTGGAAGGCGTCCTCGGCGTCTTGTGGGTGTCGCAACACGCGGCGGCAGACGTGGTAAACCAGCGCCCCGTGGCGGAGCAAGATGGTCAGGAGGGCCGACTCGTCACGGGTGGCAAGCACCCGCTCGACGAGTTGGCGGTCGGACTCGACGCCGAGAAGTTCCGCCGCCATGCCGCGCGTCAGATGTTGAAGAAAGTCGCCCACACCTGCCGTGGCCATCGGTGGACACTCCCGCGAGGATCAGCACTCCGTATGGTAGTGCCCGCAGGAAGTGAAAAGTGTTCACCTTTACTCAGGCGGCGTTCGATGATGGCCAGCTCGATACAGCGATGCACGGAGTGCCATCGCGCCGACGCTCATTACCCAAGACAAATCAATCTGCCTCTAACGTGATCTTCCTAGCGCCTACCTTGAACAACAAATTGCACTACCGAACTAACGACAATGCGACAGCAGAAGCATTCTTCCGCGACGACCGGCGGTCCCCGTACCCGTGGAAGCGCCTCATCGCCGCCGAAGCAGCATTCCAGATGTGTCGGGACGAGGCGGCGGGTGCCTCCGCATCGAAGTGTGATGCGAACCCGAAAGGAACCAGTCCCCGGCCCCACACGATCGCGGGCCTCACCAGCTCAGCGCCGACGGCTGTGGCCCCGGCCTACAAGCACTGTAACCCACTTGTCAGACGTGTTTGCCGCACTCGCGCCGGCGCCGTACTCGCCACTCTCTCACGCGAGGTGCCCCCCAAGCGCTCGCCCACTCCGCCCTATGCAACAGGTCGAAGCTTCTGCTGGGTAAGCACCGGGCACGGAAAGCGACGCGGCCTCCGCGGGTTGTGGTTGCACGGCCGTCTTGCAATCACAACCCGAGGAGACGCAAACCTCACCCTTAATGAAGGGTATCAGGCTTAGGACTACCGGTCAGAAGTCGTCAGGTCAGCAAGTCATAAAGTCACGAGACTTTGCCCTTACTGAATTTGTGACGTTACGACATTCAACGAGCGGACTTTTGACCAGAAGTCCTCATAGGCGGTTCGACCGGATACGTTCCTACGGCAGCAGTTTCAGCGTGCGCGACTTCACCACTGCTTCGAGCATCGCGACGAACTCCGCGACCGGCTTCTGGCCCAGATCGACCTTGCCGCGCAGCCGCACGCTCACCGCGCCCGCCTCAACGTCCTTGTCGCCGACCACGAGAATGTAGGGGACCTTTTGGGCCTCGGCTTCCGCGATCTTGGCCTGCATCCGGCGCTCGCGCAGGTCCACGTCCACGCGGTAGTCCTTGTCGAGCAACTCGTTCCCGAGTTTCTGCGCGAACTCGAAGTGCCGGTCCGCGATGGGCACGATCGCGACCTGTACCGGCGACAGCCATACCGGGAACGCACCGGCATACAGCTCGATCAGGTACGACATCATCCGCTCCATCGTGGAGATCACGCCGCGGTGGATCATCACCGGGCGCTTGGGGGTGTCGTCGCTGTCCTTGTACTCCAACTCGAACTTGGCCGGCAGGTGCTGGTCGGCCTGGATGGTGCTGAGCGTCTCCTCGCGGCCCATCACGTCCTTCACCTGCACGTCGATCTTCGGGCCGTAGAACGCGGCCTCGTTCCACGCCTCGAAGAACGGCATCCCGCTCTCTTGCAGCACCTCGCGCAGCATCTTGGTGCTGCTCTCCCACATGGCCGGGTTGTCCACGTACTTGTCCGACGGCGGGCCGTCCGGGTCCGCGTTCTTCGACAGCCGGAACCGGTACTCGGTGATGCCCAGGTCCGCGTAGGCGCGCTTCATCAACTGAAGCACGCCCGCGATCTCGTGCTTCACCTGGTCCGGGCGCACGAACAGGTGCGCGTCGTTGAGGGTCATGCACCGGACGCGCGACAGCCCGCCGACCACGCCGCTGCGCTCGAACCGGTACATGTTGCCCAGTTCCGCGATCCGGATCGGCAGGTCGCGGTAGCTGCGGGCCTTGCTCTTGTACACCTGGATGTGGTGCGGGCAACACATCGGCCGCAGGCACAGCTCCTCGTCGTCGTTCCCGCCCTCCCCCATGTCCATCGGCGGGAACATGCTGTCCTTGTAGTGGTCCCAGTGGCCCGAGATCTTGTACAGCTCTTTCTTCGCGATGTCCGGGGTGAAGACGTGCAGGTACCCCGCCCGGCGCTCGTAGTCGGTGATGAAGGTTTCGAGCAGCCGGCGGATGGTCGCGCCCTTCGGGAGCAGCATCGGGAAGCCCGAGCCGAACACCGGCTCGTTGGCGAAGAGTTCCAGCTCGCGGCCCACCTTGCGGTGGTCGCGTTTGGCCGCCTCTTCGAGCCGCGCGAGGTGGGCTTTGAGGTCGTCGCCCGACGCCCACGCGGTCGCGTGGAACCGCTTGAGGGACTTATTCTTGCTGTCCCCGCGCCAGTACGAACCGGTCACCTGCTGGATCTTGAAGCCCTTCGGGTCCAGGTCGTTGGTGGCTTCGACGTGCGGGCCGCGGCACAGGTCGACGAAGGTGTCCTGCTGGTAGACGGTGAGCACCGGCGCGGCGGCGGAGGCGTTCCCGTACTCGTCCTGCCCCTTGGTGAGGCCGTCGATCAGTTCGAGCTTGTACGGGTTGTCCTTGAACAGCGCGCGCCCCTCGTCGGCGCTGATCTCGCGCACCTTGAAGGCGTGCTTGCCCTTGATGATCTGCTTCATCCGGTTGGCGATCCACTCCAACTCGCCCTCGGTCGGGTTCACGTCGAGGTCGAAGTCGTAGTAGAAGCCGTACTCGTTGGGCGGCCCGATGGTGGGCTTGGCTTGCGGGAACTTCTCGACCACCGCCTGCGCCAGCACGTGCGCCAGCGAGTGCCGGAGCTTGTACAGCGCCGGGTCGTAGTCCTTGGGGATGTACTTTTCGCTCGCCGCCTTGAGTTCCGCTTCGGTCGCCATGATGGAGATGCCTTTTCGTGCGCGGCGCCCGTGGCACCCGGACATACAGCCGGAACCTCCCGGGCGTCGCAGAGAGCATGTTACGTCGAAAGGGACCGCCCGACAGGTAGGGCAGGTTCACGAGCCCGATGCACGAACCCACGAGTTCACGTTTCCGAAGCCGGAAGACGTGCCTCGCACCGCCAGTGCCGCGAAGCTACCACAACTGATGGCAAAAAAGTGGCTTCGAAGTGGCACGTTGGCGGCGGTGCGGTGACGCCAAAGAGCGTTCCAATTGTATCGGTTACATCGGTTGAAAGGAGCCAATCGGAACGTTGAGCGACATTTCGGGCGCGTGTTGCGTCTAAAGTTCAAATGGCACGGAGTGCCCTGTCGGGCGCAGCCGCGGCTGCAAACCAATGTGAGATATTTAGATGCGCCTTGGCTACGGTCGGCAATTGGGACAGCTTCCCTCCGCACCGGTCGTCGCTGCCATCTGATGAGTAGGGAGCGGCGTTCCGCTCAAACCGCGCGGCACAGCTTCACGGCCAGTTTGACCGCCTGAATTAAACTGGAAACGTCCGCGACGCCCTGCCACGCGATGTCGAACGCCGTGCCGTGATCGACACTGGTGCGCACGATCGGTAGCCCCAGCGTTACGTTGACGGCCTCCTCGAACGCGAGCGCCTTCAGCGGTATCAGCCCTTGGTCATGGTACATGCACACGTAAGCGTCGCACCGCGCACGGTGCTTCGGCAAGAAAGCGGTGTCGGGCGGGAGCGGGCCGCTCACGTCGATGCCCTTGGCGCGTGACGCCTCGATCGCGGGCACGATGATCCGCTCCTCCTCGCGGTCGCCGAACAGCCCGTGTTCGCCGGCGTGCGGGTTCAGCCCGCACACCAGGAGCCGCGGGTCGCGCCCGCGGATCCGGCGCATCGCGTCCGCGGTCAGTTCGATCGTGTCGCAGATGCGCTCGACGGTGAGGAGCCCGGGAACCTCACGGTAGCCGACATGGACCGTAACGAGGCTGCACGTGATCGCCTCCGCGGTGAGCATCATGCACGACCGCTCGGCGCTCGTGCGGGTCGCGAGGATTTCAGTATGGCCCGGGAACGGAAAGCCCGCCGTGTGCAACGCCTCCTTGTGCAGCGGCGCGGTCGCGACGGCGTCGATTCGACCGGCAAGGGCGTCGTCGATGGCGGTGGTGAAGTAGCGGTAAGCCGCGGCCCCGCACGCCGCGGACACGTGCCCGGGTACGATCGCGTCGCACCCGCCGTCAAATGTGGTGAGATCGCGAACGGCGGCCGGATCGGGTTCCGGCCACCTCAACTGAGCCGCAACGCGCCGCAACAAGCCGAGGTCACCGTACACGAGGGGCTCGCACAGTTCGCGAACCTCTTCGCTCCGGACGAGCCGGAGGCACAGTTCCGGGCCGACCCCGGCCGGATCGCCCATGGTGACCGCGATTCGCGGACGTGCGGACATCGTGCTACCGTTTCTTGCGTGCAGATCGAAAGCGGGCGTCGCACGCATCATTGTACGGCCCGCCGCCATCCCTTCCGGAGGCCCATTGTGATCGCTCCACTCATCCCGGCCCGCGCAACAGCAATTCTGTTCGCGCTCACTCTGATGGGATTAGTGCCAGCGGTTGCCCCGGCCGAAACAGCACCCGCGACGGACATCAGAGACGCCAAGGCGTGTGGCGACAGCGGCGAGAAGGACGATACGCCGGCCGGAACGGACGCCAAGGTCAAACGCGCAGACCGGCGCGGCGACGCCAGGTGGTACACCGTAGGGTCAGCAGGGACCACCGGTCGCCAAAAGCCGACACCATTCGGGCAACTCAAGGAGATCGAGAACCCGCCCCCGGACCTGTTCACACTCGCACGACCGGGCCATTTAGGCGCCGTTTCGGCGGTGGCCGTCACACCTGACGGCCGGATGCTGGTCTCGGCGGGCAACGACTGCACGGTTCGCCTCTGGGACGCATCAACCGGAAAACCACTCCGAGTGCTTGAAGGGCACACGGCATGGGTCGGCAGCGCGGTCGTCACTCCCGACGGGTCGAAGGCGGTGACCGCGGGCGGCGACGGTACGATCCGCGTGTGGGATCTGAAGACCGGCAGGGAACTCGCCAAGCTCAACGGCCACGCGGCCGCGGTCCGGGGTCTGGCGCTGACCGCCGATGGTAAAACGCTGGTCTCTGGTAGCACCGACAAGACGTGCCGCGTTTGGGATCTGGCAGCGTGTCAAGAGTTAAAGCAGTACGGGGCCGCAAAAGCTTCGGTGGAGAGTGTAGCGGTAACCCCGGATGGGACGCATGTGCTGGCCGGCAGCGACCTGGGCGCCGTCACCGTGTACGACGCGCAAACCGGCGACGTAGTCGGCGGATTCAACAAGCATGGTGGTACCGCGGTCCACACGATCGCGGTCACCGCCGACGGTGAGACCGCGATCTCCGGCGCGCGTGACAAAACCGTTTGCGTGTGGGACATTGCTTCGGGGCGAGAACGGAAGCGACTCAGTGGGCACAAGGAACACGTGTACCACGTCGCGATCAGCCCGGACGGCAAGCGGGTCGCGTCCGCGAGTTGCGACAGAACGGTACGCATCTGGGATCTCGCGTCCGGTCGAGAGTGGAAGCGGTTCGAGGGGCACGAGAACGGAGTTCAGGGCGTGTGCTTCACCCCGGACGGGCGATTCGTGTTCTCCGCGAGTTGGGACAAAACCGTGCGGCGGTGGCGTACACCGCCCGATGAAACGAGGCCCAAGAGGGTCGATTGACGCGCCCGACGAGCCGGCGTGTGAACACGAGGTGCCCTTCGGTAGGTACTCATGCGGGCGCGAAAATACACGCTGCGACCGGCACCACCGGGCCGAACGGGACGAAACGTTTGCGCCCCCATCCGCAGCAACTCACGCCGGGGTGAACGATTTCGCGACCAGCGCAAATCGCGCGCGTGGTGTGCGAAAAACGCGCACACGGGCGCCACCCCGCACCCGCGCCCTTCTCGCCCTGTTCTACGCTCGAAGCGATCTCGCATTCACTCGGCACTGTTCGGCTTCGCGGAGGCGTCTCCCATGACCACCCAATTCGGTGCCACCCTGGACGCGCCCCCGTCACCCAATTTTGCCCCGAGCACCCCATCCGCGGCACCGCACAACGCTCCCACGGTCCTGCTGGTCGATGATTCCTCCGTCCAGCGGCGCATCGTCCACTCGCTGCTCGACGCGGCCGGGACGTGGAACATCATCCAGGCCACCGACGGCCTCTCGGCGCTCAGGATGATCGAACAGGCGCCACCCAGCCTCGTGCTCACCGACGTGTACATGCCCAAAATGGACGGGTTGGTGCTCGTCGAGCAGATCCGGGACCGGTTCCCGAGTGTGCCGGTGGTGCTGATGACCGGGCACGGGAACGAGCAGACCGCGGTCGATGCGCTGAAAGCCGGTGCGTCCGACTACATCCCCAAGCGTGCGATGGTCACCGACCTCGGGCGCATCCTCGAGCGTGTCCTCACCAACGCCCGCGCCGAATCGGACCGGGTGCGCCTGCTCTCCGGCATGACGGGCCGGATCAGCCGCTTCAAGCTCGAGAACGACGCCCGGTTGGTCGGCCCGCTGGTGGCCCAGTTGCGCGACGACCTGCTCGCGGTGGGGGTGTGCAACCGGCACGGGCTCACCCGGATCGCCATCGCGCTCGAGGAAGCGCTAGTCAACGCGATCTACCACGGGAACCTGGAAGTGAGCTCCAAGCTAAAGGAGAACGGGGACGAGCCGTTCCTGGCGCTCGCCCGCGAGCGCCGCACCCGCTCGCCCTTCGCCGAGCGGCGGGTCCACGTGGTCGCCCGGATCACCCCCGCCAAGGCGACGTTCGTGATCGAAGACGAGGGGCCGGGGTTCGACCCGACCTCGCTGCCCGACCCGACCACCCCCGAGTGCCTCGACCGCCCGAGCGGACGCGGGTTGTTGCTCATCCGCTCGTTTATGGACGACGTGAAACACAATGCAATCGGTAACCGCATCACCATCACAAAGTATCGATCAGAATAGCGACCAAGCTCTTCGACCTGAGCGCGAGGCTCACGCCCCCAAGCGGTGAACCGTGATGCGGTTGTGCCCGGCACTGGTAATCTGGTCGCCTGCGGCCGAAAGCGCGAAGTCGTGGACGTGCATCGGCAACTTCTCCTGCCGGAGTACCTTCTTCGTGCCCACATCGAAGAAGCACAGGAATCCCTCACCTGCGCCGCCGGCGCCGAGCAACCACGAGCCGTCTGGCGCCCACGCCAGACGGTTCACGAGACCCACGAACTTGTCGCCCGGGAACTCCGCGGTCTGCTTCCCGGCCTTCCAGTCGAACACCTCCACCCGGGCCTTGCCTTCGAGGTGGTCGATGTTCCCAACTTTGCCCATCCCGCCCACCGCGAGCGATTTGCCGTCGGGCGAAAACGCAAGCGACCGCACGCCCCCGATCGAATGCAGCCGTTGCACCTTGTCCCACGTGTACATCACCGGCGCCTCGCACGAGCCAAGCTGCGCTCCGGTATTCGCGTCCCACACGACCACGTGCCCGACCTTGTCGCCCGTCGCCAGCAGCGCCGAATCCCTCGAAAACGTGACGGCGTAGAGCATCGAGGCGAAGTCGTGCGGGGTCTTCTCCTTGTGCCCCTTCAGTGTGTGAACGAGTTGACCGGTTTTCGCGTCCCACACCTTACAGAGCATGTCGTCGGCGGCACTCGCGATCAGCTTGCCGTCGGGCGAGGCGACCACCTTGCGGACCCACTTCGCGTGAGCGTCGTGAGTGCGGACGATCTTGCCCGCGGCGATGTCGAACCAGGTGAGCCGGCCGTCGTAACCGCCGCTGACGAGCGTGGCGCCCGCCAGCGCGACACCAGTGACGTAGCTCTCGTGCGCGTACAGTTCCTTCGGCTCGAACTTTGGGGCCGCTAGATCGGCTCGATAGACCTTGAAATCCGACCCACCGAGGTACGCGACATCGGCTCTGTCGGCACGGGCAATCGCAAAGGTGATGATCGGCCGCGAAAAGTCCTTAACCTGCTTCAGTGTGTCCGGGTTGGGAGCGTTCATGTGGTCGGCGCTGTGTTGGGGGTGGAAGCCGGGCCGGGGGGTACTCACTAGAGCAGGTCCTGGACCGCGTGGACGCCGGGGTTCACCAGCGGCACCGGGCGGCTGCCCACGTAGTAGTTCTTCTCGGGGTCCACGCCCAGCGCCGAATAGATCGTCGCGAACAGGCGGCCGGCGTCTACTTCTTCGGCCGTCACCGTCTGCCCCTTCGGGTCGGTCTTGCCATACACCGCGCCGCGCTTAATCCCGGCTCCGGAGACGGTACAGCTCCAGGCGCTCGCGAAGTGGTCGCGGCCGAGGCTGGCGTTGATCGACGGCGTCCGCCCGAACTCCGCCAGGGTGACGACCATCACGTCGTCCAGCAGCCCGCGCTCGCCCAGATCGTCGAGCAGCGTGGCCATCACGTGGTCGAGTTCCGGTACCATCTCCTGGTGCGTTTCGAAGTTCTGCCCGTGGCTGTCCCACCACGCCCGCCCCACCCGGACGAACGGCACGCCGGCCTCCACCAACCGCCGGGCGATAAGCGTCTGCTCGGCGAACTGCGTCGGCCCGTACCGATCACGCACCTTTTGCGGCTCTTGCGTGATGTCGAACAGCTTCTCACTGGCCATGATCCCACGGACCCGCTGGTACGCCTCGTTCTGGCTGCTCATCGTCTCCGAACTGCGGCCCTGGCCGAACTGTTTGCCAAGGAGGTCACGGAGTTCGCTGCGCTCGACGTGGTCCAGGTCCGAGATGCCGTCCAGCTTCTTGATGAACTCGGGGTAGTTGTTGGTGGTCAGTTCCATCGGGGCGTAACGAGCACCGAGGAACCCGGCGGTGCCCGGGGCCATCCCCCGGCCCTCGGTCTGGGTGTAGAAGGTGACGTAATCCGGCACCTTGCTGTCCGCGCGGCCCATCTCGCGTGCCACCACGGCGCCGAGGTCCGGGTAGCGAACCGCCGCCTCGTCGCGGCGCCCCTTCATCATCGTTACGGCGGCCGACCCGTGGTCGCCGTTCTTGGTGTTCAGGCCGCGGATCACACACGTGGTCTTCATCCGGGCGGCCATCTTCGGCATCAGTTCCGAGATGCGCACGCCGGGCACGTCCGTCTGGATGGAACGGAACGGCCCGCCGGTGCTCGCGCCGGGCTTCGGGTCCCAGGTCTCGAGTTGCGACGCGCCCCCCGCGAGCCACAGGAGGATGACCCGCTTCTGGGTCTTTTTCAGCGCCTTGTTCACGTCGGCGGCGGCCAGCGCATTGAGCTGCGTCATGTCCGCCGCCAGAGCCGCACCGGCGGTGAGTGCGCCGCCGAGGAACGCGCGGCGGTCGACGGCGTGGGCGGCCGAGCGGCAGAAGGTGTTCCGGGCCATGCGAAGTGCTCCTGTGCGGGCGGGCGCCCGCCGGGTGAGTAGGTGCGGGCGGTCAGTAGCTGAACCGGAACTCGGGTGCCGTTACGAGCGCCCACAAAATCTGTTTGTAGGCCTCGTGGGGTCGATCCTTCCGCTTCTCGACGTATGCGACCAAGGCACCTTCTTCCGCCCCGGTTGGGGCGCGGCCGTACGCAGCTTTCATCAGGAACGCGACCGCTTCTTTCGGCTCCGTCATCCCCTTCGTGCGCCCGAGCGCCGAGCCGCCGCCGTCGGTGAGCAGCTCCTTCATCACGCGCTCACCGTTGCTGAACAGCAGGGCCTCGCCCACGCCGATCTGGAAGTTGTCCGTCGGCTGCGCGAGCATGGCCGCGAATCCGCGTGCGGATGATTCGATCTGCTCCAGCCGCTTTTCGAGTTCGTCCGGCTTCAGTTTGTCAAAGCTCGATGGGTCGGCGGCGGCGATTTTGAGCGAGGTCGCGAGTTGGAGCGGGGTCAACGGCTTGAGCCGGGCGACGGCATAGGTCTTGAACGGCGGTACGCTCGCGGACTCTTCATATTTGCTGCTCCGCGAGTAGGTTTTGCTCATCACGATGCCGCGGATCAGTCGCTTGAGGTCGTAGTTGTGGGCCGCGGTGTCGCGGCTCAGCCACGCGAGCAGTTCCGGATGACTCGGCGCGTTCTCACTGTGCATCTGGTCCAGCGGGGACACCAGCCCGGTGCCGAGGAAGCGGTGCCACAGCCGGTTGCTGATCGACCGCGCGAAGAAGTCCGCGTTCTCGCCCTTCAGCGCCACCTCGACCAGTTTGGCCCGCGCGCTGAATTTCGGTGCGGGCGGCGCGGTCTTGGCGGCCTTAGCTTTGTCGAGGGCCTCTTTCTCGACCTTCTGCTCGGCGGCGCTCGCCTCCTGGGCGGTCGGGTCGTGGACGGCGGCGCCCGTCAGGAACATCATCTTTGCGGTGCGCTCGGGGCCCTTGGTGGGCTTGTACTTGACAACCCCGTACCCGCGTTCGGCCAGAAACCCGCCGTTATCGAAGGTGCGGGCGAGAAACGCCTTCATGCCGTAGAAGTGGTCCTGGGTCCACGCTTCGACGTTGGGGTGGTTGTGGCACTGCGCACAGCTCACGTTCACGCCGAAGAACGCCACGCTCACATCCGCGGTCAGCTTGTCCGCGTCACCGACCCGGCCGCGGAGGAACTCGGCCGCGCCCTTCAGCTTCGGGTCGGTCTCATCGGGCAACATGACATCACGAAAGATCTGGTTCCAGGGCTTGTTCTCTTTGAGGGCGCTCGTGAGGTAAGCGCGGAGCGCGGCTCCGCCGCGGCGGTCCCCTTCGGGGTTCAACATGACCTCGAATTGGGCCGCCTGGTGCCGCACGAACCCCGAAGACGCCATGAGCCGGTCCACGAGCTTCGCCCGCTTGTCGGCGTCGGTGGACTCGACGTAAGCGTCGACCTCGGCGGTCGTGGGAATACGGCCGACAAGGTCGAGCGTGAGCCGGCGGATGGTGGTGGCGTCGTCCGCTTGCGGAGCCGGAGTGATCCCGGTCTCATTAAGTGCGGTCTCGACGAGCAGGTCGATGACCTCCTCGATCGGTTTCGACGCGGGGGGCAGATCGGCCGCGCGAGCGAACGCAGGCGCGAGGGTACAGGCGGCTGCGAGGAGCAGCGAGCGGAGCCGCATAAAGAGTGCTCCAGGTTGAGGCGGGATCGGCAGTCGTGGCGGGAGTTCGGCGCACCAAACCTACGGAAGTATAACACCGGCGAAAACCAACGCCAGCGCAAACTAGAAAGCAGCGGCGATCGTCCAACGGGCGACAGCCCCCCACCACCCGCCGGGGCGAAAGTCACGACGCGGCGGAAGCGGCGGCACGTGCCAGAACGTGGTCCGGTGTGGGGGACTCGTCCGGGCTCGCCGGGAGCGTGACCCGGAACGTCGTGCCGATGCCGGGCTCGCTCTCCACCGTAATTGTTCCTTTCAACCGGGCCATGTACTCCTTCACGATCGCCAGCCCCAGCCCGGCGTGAACGCCGGTCGCGGTGCGCGACACGTCGGCCCGGTAGAACCGCTCGAAGATCCGCTCCCGCACGTCCGCGGTCATCCCGATGCCGGTGTCGCGCACCTCGAACACCGCCGCCGGGCCGTCGCGCCGCGCGACGAGCTCGATGGTCCCGTCGGGGCGGTTGTACTCCACCGCGTTATGGAGCAGGTTCATCAGCACCTCGCGCAGCTTGCCCGCGTCGGTGTCGAGGCGCACCTCGTCGTCCACGCGCACGGTCAGGGTCACGTCGTTCGCGGCGGCCAGCGGCCGGACCACCGCGGCGCACCCCCGCGCCAGTTCGCCCGCGTCCGTGCGGACCACTTGCGTGTGATCGTTGCCCGCGTCGAGCGAGGCGAGCGTCATGATCCGCTCGACCAACTGCCCGAGCTGGCGGGAGATCAGCCGGCACTCCTCAAGGGCGGTGCGGTACTGCTCCGGGCTGCGGGGCTTGCGCAGCGTGACGTCGATCGTGGCCAGCAGGGACGCGATGGGAGTGCGCAGCTCGTGTGAGATGTCGGCCACGGCCTGTTTCTCTCGTGCGAAGGCACGCTGTAAGAGGGTGAGGGTCTGGGTGATGCGGGCGTGAATCGGGGCCAACTCGCGACCCAGCTCCTCAGCCCCAACGGGGAGCCGGAAGTCCCTCTCGGACACCCGGCTGACGGCATCGGAGAGGGCGTGCAGTGGGGACAGCCCGCGGGCCACGATGAACCACCCGCCGAGCACCAGCGCGGCGAACGTGACCGCCCCGATGGTGACCAGCCGGGCGCGAAGCTGCGCCAGCTCGAGCTGCGTTTCCGTCCGCACCCGGTCCAGTTCGACGTCGTGAGCGGCGCGGACCGCCGCGAGCCCGTCGTTCGGGACCACCGGAACCCGGGCGAGTTGAACGATCACCCGCAGCGACAGGTGCGGCCCCCGCGGCACCGCGCGGAACGGCGCGGGGGTTGCGGTCGGCCAGGGCGGCGGCGCGAGCCACACGTCGAACATCATCGACCGCCCGTTCGGGCTGGTCGCGCTCGTCACCCGACGCAGAACGCCCTCCGGTGTCTCCACCTCGTCGAGTTTCGGCTCGGTTTCCCGGTCCGCGTGGAGCCATTCGGGGTCGAGCGGCAGTTCCACGCGCGCGTTCCCGATCCGGGCCGGGTATGCGACCGTCACGAACTGCGCGGGGCGCCGGAACGGCCCGCCCGCGAGCGCGATCTGGAACCCGCCGGGGTGGTCGTCGTCCTCGAACGCCTTGCCCAGCGCCTCCGCGATCCGGGCGAGGGCTCGCGGGCCGTCGTACTCGACCCAACCGGGGAACGGGTTGTACCGACGGGGGTCGTTAAAAGCCCGCGGGTCGGTGGGCGGCCCGGCGGCCGGCGAGCGGGGGTCCAGGGCCGCAACAACCGCCCAGGTGCCCCAGCGCGCGGAAGACGCCGCAGCGGCCTCCAAGAGGGCGACCCGGACACGAAACGCCCGCGCCTCTTCTTCGGTCGCTTTCACCGGTGCGGGAGGGTCCACGAACCTCCCGCCACCGCTCCAACCGCCACCGCCACCGCCTCCCGGGCGGGGGCCGCCCCCCGGTCCCGGCCCGGGCCACGGGCCGAAGGTGGCCGCGGCGATCGACGCTCCGGCCTGAATCGCTTGCCACTCGGTCGGAGTGAGGCGGCGCTCGTTCTGGCCCAGAATCGCCGCGAGCTTGTACTGCACTTCCTTCGAGAGCACCTTCGCTTCCGCGAGCAGATCCGCGTCGAACTTCCGCCGGGCGTCCTCGGCCCGGGCCTTGGCCTTCTGCTCGCTCAGCTTGAACCCCTGCTCGATGCGCCCGGCCTCCGACGCCTCGCGGTTGCGGACCGCGGCGTTGGCGAACCGGTCCACGAGCCCCCCCACCGCGCTCAGCGCGAGCGCGAGGAGCACCAGCAGGTAGCCCAGCAGCGAGCGGCGGATGGAGCGCATGGGAATCGAGTCGAAAGGTAAATAAGGAAAGGCACGGGAGGGCGCCCGCGACCGGTCGGATGCGGCGACGGCCCACCGCCCGCGGTCGCGCCCTTCCCTGTTGCCCTTTACTTCGCCGCCGGCGGGTCGTCCTCCCCGCGGAGCATGTACCCCTCGCCCCAGCGGGTGAGGATGAGGGGCGGATCAAACTCCTTGTCCACTTTGTTTCGCAGGTAGCGGATGTACACGTCCACGACGTTCGACGTGTTCTCGTCGTACTCGTCGTACAGGTGCTCCCAGATCATGCTCCGGGTCACCACCTTGCCGCGGTGGAACGCCAAAAACTCCAGCAGCGCGTACTCGCGCGGCGTGAGGTGGATCGAGCGCCCGGCCCGGCGCACGGTGCGCGCCGCGGTGTCGATCTCGAGGTCGTAGCACCGCAGGACGGGGTCCTTCTGCTGGTGCCCGCGGCGGATCAGCGCCCGGATGCGGGCGAACAGCTCCTCCAGGTCCAGGTTCGCTTTGCTCAGGTAGTCGTCGGCGCCGGTGTCGAGGCCGGTCACCTTGTCGGCCGTCTCGGACTTCGCGGTCAGCATCAGAACGTGGGTGTTAACCCCGGACGCGCGCCACCGCTTGAGCAGCGACAGGCCGTCCAACTTGGGGAGCATCACGTCGAGCACGATCACGTCGTACGCGGTGCTGCGGCACTTGACATCCGCCTCCTCGCCGTCGGTCGCGACATCGACGGCGAACCCCTCTTCCTCCATGCCCTGGCGCAGCGCCTTGGCAAGCGGCTGATGGTCTTCGACGAGCAGCACACGCACGATTCGCCCTCGCGGTCCGGAGCAACCCACCCGGATATTTGAGTTTACCCGGTCGCAATGAGTTGGGTATGAGAAACGAAACGCGAAACCCGGTTCGACCTCACCCCCGAAAACCTGATGAGAAACCCGCCCCTCCGCTCAGAACACGCCCGCCGGGCCGTCTTTCGACGGCCCGCACAGCCGCGAACGGATCAATCAAAACACCACACAACTAAAAAGCCAACTAACCCGCATTACTGATTCAACCACACAAGCTTGATCGACATCTGTCGCGAGGAAACACGATGCCGCGAACCGGTCAACCGGTTGGCGCAACGTCTTCCCTCTGTGCCCGCTCCCGTTTCAGCACTGTCGGAAGTCCGAACTACCACCGCGCTCATTCCGAACCGCGTGTCCGCCATCCGCGGCTCCGGGCGAGAGGCAAACGCCCTGCGCCATCTCATCAACACAAACGATTTGACAACAACATGTTACACCACATCACCTGAGCATCTCCAAGACCCGTTTCGGTTGCCATCGAAAGCGTACTCACGGGCCGGAGCGAGCGATTCGTGGGCAGCTCGGTACCAATTCGTTGGTAGTCCGTGACCGGTCGGACGGCAGCGAATGTCCAGTCGGTGCCCCATTGGACGTTACCCGCGTAGCCTTTGAAGCACTGAGCCGGGGAGCACGTTCAAAGGCAAAAGTGCTGATCCGTTTACCTTTGAACGTGCTCTATTTGCCTTGTGTGCCCCGAAAGGGATCGCCGCACATACGGCGGAAGCACAGTGCCCTACGCCGCCCCTAACTCACAGATGGCACCGCCCAGAACGGCGGTGCGTCACCTCTGATACTAAACGGCGACAGGCCCGCTGAACGACGTGCCGTACCGAATCCCGCCGTTTCAAGTTGGGCCGATGTGACAG